>NZ_JBSTYQ010000011.1:0-155479 GCF_054052385.1 Aeromonas sp. 25-AL00135
GACAATTCGGACGCGGGGTGGAGCAGCTCGGTAGCTCGTCGGGCTCATAACCCGAAGGTCGTCGGTTCAAATCCGGCCCCCGCAACCAACTTTCTGAACGTTCCCTTCCTGTATCGCCAATCATTGAACAATCCTTCTTGATGCTCGTCACCATCTGGTGATTGCTGCTATTTCTGACGCTTTTTCAAGACCAAAACTGGTCGTATCAACCATTTGTTGGGTATCATCAGGTATCTCTTCATGGATGAGGCACGCGCCTGTGATCACTCCCTTCACCTATCTTCCTCCTGCTATTGAAAGCCGGGATGCCACGCTGGCCGAAGCCCTTGCCCAAGGGCTGCCGTTGCAACTGCTGCTGATCGCCGAAGAGCAGAAGGAGTCTTTGCTTTCGCTGCCCGCCCTTGCGGGTCTCCAGACCCAGCTTGCGTTGGGGAAAAAAGCGCCCTTTACCCTGATGCATGGCAATACCCTGTTGCAGGTGATGTTTGTGGCCGGCAGTGTGACGCGGGATCACCGCCCCTATAAACAGATCAGAGGCTGGATTGCTCCTCTTTCTGGGCTTAATGTGGAGCGGCTTGGGCTGCATCTGGAAGGTTTTTCTCCCTCCGAGCGAGTGATGCTGGCCGAAGTGATGTTGTCGGCCCTGCTTGCCGCCAATATTTCGTTGCCCACCAGCAAGCGACGCAGTGAAAGCAGCTGGAGCTATCAGCAGATCAAGGTTTCACCCGCAGTGGTGCTGGACTTGGCACGCCTTTACAGCGAAGCGGGGGGCAACGGGCTGGCTCGCCATCTGGCGGTGTTGCCTGCCTCCGAGCTTACGGCCGCCAGCTATCGCGAGTTTGTCAGCAAGCTGGCGCAAGATGAGGGGTGGCAGTGCCATCACTATGATCAGGCACAGCTGGCCGAGCTGGGGGCGGGGGCGTTTCTGGCCGTTGCTCGTGGCTCGGAAGACAATCAGGGGGCAATGGTCAAGCTCAGCTACTATCCACCCAAGCCGGTGCGCCGCATTGCGTTGGTGGGCAAGGGGATCTGCCACGACTCTGGCGGTTACAACCTCAAGGTCTCCGGCAGCATGTATGGCATGCATCTGGACATGGGGGGTAGCGCGGTGGCGCTCGGTACCCTCTACGCCATCAGCCGAGCTCAGCTACCCTACGAGGTACACTGCTGGCTGGCCATTGCCGAGAACCATATCGGCCCTCACGCCTATCGCCCCGGCGAGGTGGTGACTGCCATCAATGGCACCTCCATCGAGGTGGTCGATACCGATGCCGAAGGGCGAATGGTATTGGCCGATACACTGGCGATGGCGGTGCAGGATACCCCGGATCTGCTGCTCGATTACGCGACCCTGACCGGGGCCTGCAAACGGGCGCTGGGTAGCCGCTACAGCGGCGTCTTTACCAATCGCAGCGAATGGATGACATCGCTGGTCAATCTGGGTCAGCGCAGCGGCGAGCGGATCTGGCCCTTCCCGCTTGATGACGATTACGACGACAACATCGAAAGCGAGTGGGCCGATCTGTTGCAGTGTGCGCCGGGCAGTTCGCCGGATCACATCGATGCGGCCCGTTTCCTCGCCCACTTCGTGCCCGAGCAGACCCCCTGGCTGCACTTCGACCTGAGCGGTTTTCGCAACAAGGGGGGCAATGGGGTGGTCTCCAGCGAAGTGACCGGCTTCGGCGTGCGTCTCACGCTGGATCTGCTGGCCAGTCCACTTGGCAGAGTTGGTCGCCAAGCCTCTGAATAATCTGAATGATAACAAGGAGTTCTGTGAAAAAACCAAGTTATGACTGGGTGCTGTTCGATTTGGATGAAACCCTGCTCGATTTTCCGGTCGCCTCTGCGCTGACTCACACCTTGCAGATCTATGGCGTACAGGCTGATGACGCCAGCATGGCGCAGTACCACGCCCTCAACCACGGGCTCTGGCAGCAGTACAACGACGGCGAGATCGATGCAACGGCGTTGCAGCAGACCCGCTTCTCCCTCTTTGCCCAGCAGGTTGCCGCCGATCCCATGGCGATGAACAACACCTTTCTGGAGCAAATCATTGCCCTTAGCATGCCTCTCGAAGGAGTGGTCGAGACCCTGCAGCAGCTGCGCAGCAAGGTGCGGATGGGGATCATCACCAATGGTTTCAGCGTGCCCCAGCGGGGACGGCTCGGCAAACTGGGCTGGAGCGAGTGGTTCGAGCCGCTGGTGATCTCCGACGAGATCCGGGTGACCAAGCCGGCGCCAGCTATTTTCCAGCACACCCTCTCCCTGATGGGGCAGCCGGATCCTGCGCGGGTGCTGATGGTGGGGGATAATCCGAAAACCGATATTGCCGGGGCGGCGGCGCAGGGGCTGGCAACCTGCTGGTACAACCCGGCGCGGCAAGCGGGCGAGTGCGATGCCACCCACGAAATCCACCACTTCGCCCACCTTGCCGACATTGTGCTGGGACGCTGATAGCCAGGTTTAACCATCACGTTATCGGTGACCAAAACGTCCTGGCAAGTTGCAACCAGGGTTGTTTGAGACAGGATTGGGTTTGCTTGAGACAGTAAGGGGAGCTGATGCTCCCCTTACTTATGGGTGTTTTCCTGTGAATGCAGGGATCTGAACTGATAGCGATCGAGGATCTGCTGATAGTCGGGACTCTGTTTCAATTGATCGATAGCCTGATTGATCCGCTGCAGTTGCGCCTCAGTAGTGCTCTCTTTGCTCAGCATCAGGTGAACCGGCGTGACTTCGATACGCAGCAGGGTATGCAGCTGATCCTGCGCTTCATCCTTACCCTGCCACCCCTGCAGTCCGTGGGGATCCAGAATAAACCCCTGGATCCGACCCCCTTGCAGCATTTTCAGCAGCTGATCCAGCCGCAGGCGCATCTGCAGACGGGGCTGCAGCTCGGGCCTTGCCATCAACTGGCGGAAGGTATTGCCGTAATCAAAGCCCTTGAGCACCCCGATATGGAAGTCGGGGGTGTTGATCAACTGCTCCAGGGTGGTGATCCCGCGCCAGCGTTCAGCATCTTGCCGACGGATGATGATGGCCGTCTCCTCTTCCCGATAGGGGTGGCTGAAGCGGGCATATTGCTGCCGCTCGGCGGTGATATTGGCTGACATGGTCAGCTGAACTGTGCCGAATTTCAGCTCGTGCAGCACGCGAGCCCAGGGCATTTCATTGAATTTGGCCTGATAACCGGCCCGAAGGAAGATGGCGTTGAGCAGCTCCACATCCAGTCCGCGGAGCTGTTGCTGTTCATTGCGATAACTGAAGGGCTGCCAGTCGACCCAGCCCACGACCAATGACTCCTGTGCCGTAGCCTGGCAACACAAACACCATAACAACAAGAGTCTGTACACAACGCATACCCTCGAACAGGCTGATACGGTGAGTATTGGACAGGAACGACGGAGTAACCAGTGCTGAGGGTTGAGCGGATGCACAGATGTGCATCCATCACAGTTCGTGGGCGTGGAATCCCTTGCGATAGCGGGCTTCGCAGCGCGGGCAGCGTTGCAGGGTCGGATCCTGTTCCAGCTGTTCGATGGAAAGCGGCTCTTCACAATCGGAGCAGAGGCCATAGAGGCCAAGATCCATCTGGCAGAGTGCCGCATCGATCCGCTTGAGGCGGGCCACGCTCTGCTCTACCTTCGGCAGATCCAGCCGGCTGGTCAGTTCCACCAGTTGATCCTGCTCGCAGTGACCTACCTGCTCGGCCCACTCGTCACGGCGGCAGGCTTTGAGCTGACCGATCAGCGTTTCTCGTACTTGGGCCCAGTCTGACAGCAGGCGATTACGCCAGACAGTCAACTGTGCTTGCGTCATTTCACACACATTATCCCCCACAGGACAGACGACAGATTCGGGGCAGTATAGGGATCCGATAACTCTATCAAGATGATATGCGTCAAGTTAAACGTGGTTAGCCGTGGCTTTTGGCTGCCTGCAACAGGGCATCGCGGATGGGAGCCGTCTCTTTGAGCACCCGGATCTCCTGAAACAGCTGGTGCGCTTCGGGATATTCCCGCTTGAGATAGCTGAACCACTGTTTGATGCGGCTGGGGTAGTAGTCGGCTTTTTCGCTGGCCAGATCCTGCTCGGTATAGCTCACCATCAACTGCAGCACCTCGGCCCAGCTCATGTGCGGGCAGCCGGTTTTCATCACGTTGGCCAGATTGGGCAGGGAGATGGCGCCGCGCCCGACCATCAGGGCATCGCAACCCGAGACCCTGGCGCAGGCGAGGGCATCTTTATGATCCCAAATCTCGCCGTTGGCAGTGACGGGGATGGGCAGGGCGCGGCGAATGGCGTCCACATACTCCCAGTGGGCGGGGGCCTTGTACCCTTCGCGCTTGGTGCGCGCATGAACGGCCAGCTCGTTGGCGCCCCCCTGGAAGACCGCCTGGGCGTTCTCCAGATAGAGATCCTTGTCGTCGTAACCGAGGCGAATTTTGGCGCTCACCGTCAGATGGGCGGGCACTGCGTCACGTACCGCCTTGACGATGCGGTAGATGGTCTCGGGCTCTTTGAGCAGCACCGCACCGCCCTTGCTCTTGTTGACCGTAGGGGCGGGACAGCCGAAGTTGAGATCGACGCCGGGGGAGCCCAGCTCGATGGCGCGCACGGCGTTCTCGGCCAGCCACTCAGGGTGTTGCCCCAGCAGTTGCACCCGCACCGGGGTGCCTGCGCGGGTTTTGCCATCTTGCAGCAGTTCAGGGCAAAGGCGGTAGAACACCTTGGCGGGCAGCAGCTGATCGACGACCCGGATAAACTCGCTCACGCAGAGATCGTAATCATTGACGGAGGTGAGTACCTCCCGCATCAGGTGATCCAGTACCCCCTGCATGGGGGCCAAAATAACGCGCATAACGGCTTTCCGACGAGAGTGGCAAGAAAAAAGAGCGCAGATTGTAGTGGGGTTGCGGCCTGCTGTCAGCACCCGCTCAAACTCTGTTAGGCTAGAGGGAGATAAATCACGCAAGGAGAAGGAATGAAGCGTTGGTGTCTGATGGCGCTCGGGTGGCTGGCATTTGCCACCGGTATTGTGGGCATTGTGCTGCCGCTCTTGCCGACTACCCCCTTCATGTTGCTGGCCGCCGCCCTGTTTGCCCGCTCATCGCCCCGTTTTCATCGCTGGCTGCTGGCCCATCCCTGGTTTGGCCCGCCCATCGTGGATTGGCAACAGTATCGCGGCATTCGTCGTCAGGCCAGACGGCGCGCCATTATCTTCATTTTGCTCACCTTTTCGGTGTCGCTGGCGGTGGTGCCACTGCTGTGGGTCAAGGGGCTGCTGGTTATCATAATGGTGATCCTGCTCACCTGGTTAATGCGTCTGCCAGTGCTGGAGCCAGTTGCAATGGCGAAGTGAAGTCCCTAAGCTATTGCAGCAATAATGCTATGGAGTCGGCCTGTCATTTTTGCGTGACAGGCTTTTTTATTTCCCGCAGAAGGGAATTGAGAAAAAATGGCCACCCCTGGGTCAAAAAAATAAGCGGTCAACACATGAATCCGGAAACCCTGAAATTTATCGAAGCAAGCATCAAGACCATTCCCGACTATCCGAAGCCGGGCATTCTGTTTCGTGACATTACCAGCCTGATCGAGAACGCCGAGGCCTTCAAGGCCACCATCGATCTGCTGGCCAATCATTATCGTGATCAAGGGATCACCAAGATTGTTGGCACCGAAGCTCGCGGCTTCATCTTTGGCGCGCCGGTTGCCTATGCCATGGGGCTGGGCTTCGTGCCGGTCCGCAAGCCGGGCAAGCTGCCGCGCGAAGTGATCGAGGAGTCCTATGCCCTCGAGTACGGCACCGACACCCTGCAACTGCACACCGATGCCATCGTGCCTGGTGACAAGGTGCTGGTCGTGGACGATCTGCTGGCGACCGGTGGTACCGTTGATGCGACCGTCAAGCTGATCCGCCGTGCCGGTGGTGAAGTTGCTGATGCGGCCTTCATCATCTCCCTGCCGTCTCTGGGTGGCGATGCCCGCCTGACTGCCGCTGGCATCAAGGTAGTCTCACTGGTCGAGCTGGCCGGCGAGTAATGCCTCTTCGGCCCGATCCTCTGCATCGGGCCTGCATTGAACCGGTGCCCGTGCGGGCATCGGTTTGAAAATCAAGCGATCCCTCCCGCTCTGACCGATAGCCGATACAGCCAGCCCGCCATTTGTGTTAGCATCCGGCCTCAATGCCCTGTCTTCCCTGCATGATGGATTTATGAGCTATCAGGTTCTGGCGCGTAAATGGCGCCCCCATACGTTTGAACAAGTGGTAGGCCAGCAACATGTGCTGACCGCCTTGACCAACGCCCTGGATCAGGGACGGCTGCATCACGCCTATCTGCTGAGCGGTACCCGCGGGGTCGGCAAGACCACCATCGCCCGTATTCTGGCCAAGAGCCTCAACTGCGAGAAGGGGATCAGCAGCCACCCGTGCGGCGTCTGTGATACCTGCCGCGAGATCGATCAGGGCAACTTTGTCGACCTGCTGGAGATTGACGCGGCGTCGCGAACCAAGGTGGAAGATACCCGCGAGCTGCTCGACAACGTGCAGTACCGTCCGGCCCGCGGCCGCTTCAAGGTCTACCTCATCGATGAAGTGCACATGTTGTCGCGCCACAGCTTCAACGCGCTGCTGAAAACCCTGGAAGAGCCGCCCCCCTATGTGAAGTTTCTGCTGGCCACCACGGATCCGCAGAAGTTGCCCATTACCATTCTCTCGCGCTGCCTGCAGTTTCATCTGAAGAGTCTGGATCAGACCCAGATCGCCAAGCAGCTCGAATGGGTGCTGGATCAGGAAGGGCAGCCCTTCGAGCCACGCGCCCTGCTGGCTTTGGCCAAAGCCGCTGACGGCAGTATGCGCGATGCCCTGAGCTTGACCGATCAGGCGCTGGCCCACGGCAATGGTAGCGTGCGCCTCGACAGCGTGCTGGCGATGCTGGGCACGCTCGATCACCGCCATCTGCACCAGCTGCTGGAAGCCATTTTGCGGCAAGATGCCCCCGCGACCATGGCCAAGATCACCGAGATCGCTACCCTGGGCCCCGATTTTGATCAGCTCCACGCCGAGCTGGAAGGCTTGCTCCATCGCATCGCCATGGCGCAGCTGCTGCCTGCCAGCGTGCAGGAGCAGGGGGCGGATGCCGATGCCCTGCTGCAACTGGCCAAGGCGATGAGCCCGGAAGAGGTGCAGCTCTGCTACCAGATCGTGCTGGGTGGCCGTAAAGATCTGCCCTGGGCTCCCGATGGTCGCACCGCGCTGGAGATGACCTGCCTGCGGATGCTCGCCTTCTCGCCCCGGCGCGATGCCCTGCATCCGGCCAGCCTCACTGCGTTGCCCCCGTCAATGACGAGCAGTGCGGCGAGTAGTGCCACTCCGGTAGCCTCCTTGCCGGGAAAGCACCCGGCCGCTGAATCGGCCGCACTGGCATCGATCAGCGGCGCCGTGCCTGCACCGCTAGCCAGCCCTGTTGCCACCAGTGTCGTGCCCGCGGTTGATGTCTCCCTGCCTGCGATGACGGATGACATCGGCAACCCCGCCGACAGCGAGGAGGAGGCGCAAGCCGCCGAGCTGTTCAGCCAGCAGGATGAGCTGCTGCGCGAGGCTGCGGGCATGGGGTATCAACCCGAGCCCGCGTTGCCACATGCGCAGCCCGATGTGCCAGCGCACTCAGCCGAACAATCTGCTGATGCTGATGATCGAGCGCCTGCCGCAGCCGATATGGACTATTCCCGTGGCGAGCCGCTGACCGCCCCCTTCGAGCCCGCGCTCGAACCGACAACCGCGCCGGTTAGCGCACCTGAAGCCGTGTCTGCGGTATCGAGCATGCAAAGCCTGCTTGGTAAGCGAAACATGTTGCGCAGCCGCCAGCGTGGTCAGGATGCCCCGGCGGCGCCCGCGCCGCGCGCGGTGCCGGTTGCGCCAGCTCGTCCTGTCGCGCCCGCCGCCGCACCGACCGTAGCGCAACAGCCAGCTCCGGTCAGCCAACCGGCCGGGCAGGGGATGCCGGCGATGGGTCACTATGATGATCTGCCGCCAGTGGATCTCTATAACGACGGTTACGAGCCGCAGGGTGACAACGGGGAATACGAAGAGTACCTCAATCAGGGCTTTGCCGAGCAGACTCCGGTGATGAGCCACGCCCCCGTCACGGCTCCGGCCCAGCCAACCGATCTGCCCCCCTGGGATCTCGACGTACAGCCGAGCTATCGACCCGGTGAGCGCAGTGCTGGGGTGCCTGCGGTGACGCCCACCCCAGCGACCCAGCCGCCCGTTGCCATCACGGCAGTGGCTGCTGCCCCTGTGATACAGAGCGAGCCCGCTCAGCCGGTGATGGAGACCATCGACTGGGATGAGCTCGAGAGCGACAGCGAGCCGCAAGAGGGAGAGGCGACTCGCCTTATCCCCTCCTCGCTGCTCAATGGTTGCGGCGACCCTTGGGCCGAGTTGATCGCTCACACTCAGGTGGGAGGGCGGCTGCGCCAGTTGGCCATCAACTCGGTGATGACGCGGGAAGGGGACAAGGTACTGCTAACCCTCAAGCCTGAACAGCGCCATCTGGTGAGCGACAAGGCGCGCGCCGATCTGGCCGAGATCATTGGGCCAGCGCTGGGTCAACCGGTGCAGGTCGAGGTGACGCTTGGTGTGGTGCCTGACCAGGAGACCCCCCTCGAGATCGAACACCGCCTCTATCTCGGGGTGCGCGAGCAGGTGACCCGGGATCTGGAGCAGGATCCCAACGTACAGTTTTTAGTTCAGCGGTTTGGTGCCGTGCTTCATCACGAGAGCATCGAGCCCCTCAACCGCTAAATTCCGTGGCCGGGAGCTTGCTTCCGGTTGAAAAGCAGTTTGGCTGTCCCCATCTAGGACAGACAAGCCCACAGCCCGGCGCTGGATGCCGGATTTCAAGACGAGAGACGACATATGTTTGGTAAAGGTGGAATGGGGAACCTGATGAAACAGGCCCAACAGATGCAAGAGCGTATGCAGAAGGCGCAGGAGCAGCTGGCTCAGATGGAAGTGACCGGTGAAGCCGGTGCTGGCATGGTCAAGGTCACCATGACCGGTAGCCACAGCGTCCGTCGCATCGAGATCGACCCCTCCCTGATGGAAGATGACAAGGAGCTGCTGGAAGATCTGGTTGCCGCCGCTTGCAACGATGCCGTGCGTCGTGTGGAAGAGCAGAACAAGGCCAAGATGGGCGAACTGACCGGTGGCATGCAACTGCCGCCAGGCTTCAAGATGCCCTTCTAAGGCGACTCTCCCCGCGCATTCTTGCTCCCTTGTCGCTGGCCATTCGGGTCACGGCAAGGGGGACGGCCGAGAGACCCAAAGACGCAGCGTTATTGCTCAGGCGATACGCTGCGTTTTTTTATGGGCGCCATGCTGGCGTGGATGGGCTCTAACTATCCCTTCTGGGGAGAGGTTGCTACAGCGCAGGCCGATTGCGCCATGAAACGCAGCCGTCTTGCTAAGGCAGCACTTTTTGTCGATACCCGCTATCGGATATCCCGGTTTGGCGTGGCCGGGCTGGATCGGCATAATGGCGGCTTGCCGTATCGAGGAGATTGTATGAAATATATTGGAGCCCACGTCAGTGCGGCCGGCGGGGTGGAGAATACCATCGCCCGCGCCCAGGCCATCGGGGCCAACGCGTTTGCCCTCTTTACCAAGAATCAACGTCAGTGGCAGGCGGCCCCCTTGTCGGATGCCACCATCCGTGCCTTCAAGGCGGCTTGTGACAAGGCCGGTTTTCTGCCGGAGCAGATCCTGCCCCACGACAGCTATCTCATCAATCTGGGCCACCCGGATCCCGATGGTCTGGCCAAATCCCGCGATGCGTTTCTCGACGAGATGAAGCGCTGCGAGCAGCTGGGGCTTTGCTATCTGAACTTCCACCCCGGTAGCCATCTCAAGCAGATCCCTGAGGCGGCCAGCCTCAAGCTGGTGAGCGAGTCCATCAACTGGGCGCTGGAGCGCAGTGAAGGGGTGACGGCGGTGATCGAGAATACCGCCGGGCAGGGGACCAACCTCGGCTGGTCGTTCGAGCACCTCGCCACCATCATCGAGGGGGTGGAGGACAAGAGCCGGGTCGGGATCTGTTTCGATACTTGCCACGCCTTTGCCGCTGGCTACGATCTGCGCACTGCCGAGAGCTGCGCTGCCGTCTTTGCCGAGTTCGACCGCACGGTGGGTTTTCACTATCTCAAGGGGATGCATATCAACGGCGCCAAGTGCACCTTCGGTAGCCGGGTCGATCGCCACCACAGCTTGCGGGAGGGCAATCTGGGAGAGGCGGTATTCCACCACATCATGAATGATGATCGCTTCGATCGCATTCCGCTGATCCTCGAGACCATCGACGAGTCCATTTGGGGCGAGGAGATCAGCTGGTTGCGCAGTCTGGAAAAGTGATACTCAGAAGCGAATCAAAGAGAGGGAGCCGTGGCTCCCTCTCTGCTTTTTTCCATTGGGGTGCAGGTCTGCCAGCGGCGCTCCGAGCGCGCGTTACTCTGCGCGGCTCACCTCGGCATCCTTCACCTGAGCCCGGCAGAAGTGGATAAAGTGGCGCAGGGAGGTGGAGTGGTACTTCTGCTTGTGCCAGATAAGGGAGAGCTGGCGCGGGAAGCGGCGGGTGAGGGGCAGGGCGATCAGCCGCCCATCTGCCAGGCGATCCGAGGCTGCCAGCCGGGAGATAAAGGAGATACCAAGCCCTTTCTCCACCGCCAGCATCACCGCCTCCAAGGTGTTGAGTTCAAGCCCTGGTTGCCAGCGGGGCAGCTCGGGCTGGATCTGCTGGATAAACTGCTCGCGACTGCCCGATTGTGCTTCACGCAATACCCAGGTCTCGCCCCCCAGTCGGGAGAGGGTGAGCTCCTTCTTGTTGGCAAGCGGGTGACCGGGTGGGGCCACCACCAGCATCTCGTCCTGCAGCCAGGGTTCGGCGAGCAGGTCGGGGTGGTGGTTCTCCCCCTCAATCAACGCCATATCCAGCTCGAAGTTGGCCAGCGCATGGCAGAGCAGGTGAGTGTTGTTGATGGTCACCTTGGGGGGGAGCCCCAGCTCCTGTTTGCTGCTGGCGAGCAGGGTGGGGAGCAGGTAGTTGCCGATGGTCTGGCTGGCACCAAGGCGAAGCTGGCCGCTCGGCTCGGCATCGGGGCTGAACAGGTTCTCGATATCCTGCATCCGGGTCAGCAGCTCTTCGGCGGCCGGTTGCAGCAGGCGCCCCTCGTTGTTGAGCTGCAATCTGGGGTGAATGCGGTCAAACAGCGGGGTAGAGAGCTGGCGCTCCAGCTCCTGCAGCGACTGGGAGACGGCCCCCTTGCTCAGGCATAGCTCGTTGGCGGCAAGGCCAAGATTGCCGTAGCGGGCAATGGTGGCGAACACTTTCAGCTGCTGCAGGGTCAGTTTCATCGTGTTTGGTTTTCCTGAATGATTGATTTAATTCATTTAGATATCGTAAACGATAAGGGACCATTATCCTATCGCCATAGTCATCAATAGAAAGGTGTCATCATGATCGCAAGAACCCGTAAATCACTGGCTGCCGCCCCAACCCCCATGGCGGGTTTGGCGCTGGGCATCGCCAGCCTTGGTTGGTGTTGGGAAAATGCCGGTCACTTCGATGGCCGGATGCAACTGCTGGGCGCTGCCATTGCTGCCGTGCTGCTGGTGATCCTGACCTTCAAGTTTCTGCTTCACCCCCGCCTGCTGTTGCAGGATCTCGCTCACCCCGTAGTCGGCAGTGTGGTACCGACCTATGCCATGGGTACCATGGTGGTCTCCAAAGCGCTCGGTATGATTGCGCCGCAAGCGGGCGAGGCCCTCTGGCTGTTTGCCGTGGCTGTTCACCTGCTGTTCCTGGCCACTTTTATCTGGCATCGCGCCAAAGAGTTTGAAATTCACCACATGGTGCCGAGCTGGTTCGTGCCACCGGTGGGGATCATTGTGGCTGACGTCGCCTTCCCGGGTGGTCAGTTTGCCCCGCTGGCCAACGGTCTGCTCTGGTTCGGGATCATCTGCTACGGCCTGATGCTGCCGCTGATGCTCTATCGCCTGATCTTCAGCCATGAAGTGCCGGATGCCGCCAAACCGACCATCGCCATTCTGGCTGCCCCTGCCAGCCTCTCTCTGGCCGGTTACCTGACCGTCAGCCAGGAGCCGTCACTGCTGCTGGTGGCCGTGCTGTTGGGGATCGCCATCCTGATGACCGGCATCATCTATCTGGCCTTTATCAAACTGCTGCGTCTGCCTTTCTCGCCCGGTTATGCCGCCTTCACCTTCCCGCTGGTGATCGGTGCCACCGCTCTGTTCAAAGTGGCTCATCTGGTGGAAGGGTTTGCGCAAGGGAGTCACTACGTCGAGCAGATCAGCCTGCTGGCCCACTTCGAGCTGGGGGTGGCTACCGTGATCGTCGGGTATGTGGCACTGCGTTACCTGATGTTTTTTCTGCCGCAGCGTAATACCGAAATGAATAACGGCATGGCCCGCCAGGGTGCTCACCGTTAAATCTTGAAGAAGATGTGACATCGGGAAATGGATAAGCAGTGCGCTCCGAGAGCGACGGGATAAACGACCAGTCATACGATGGATGGACAAAGAGCCTCCACCCTGGTTGTGTAACGAGCAAAATGCCCCGCGGTGCGGGGCATTTTTTTATGGTTTTTTGATGTGGCGCTCGTGGCGGGCTATTTGCCATGGATTTAACTGGTATTACCTGTCAGGACGACTACAATGCAGCACCACTTTTTCGCTCGACCCCAATACATGTCGTCCCAAGATCCCGTATTTGACTCCTCTTTTGAAGCCCGTTTTCTGCATCCCCGCTACTGGTTCAGCTGGCTGGCGCTCGGCGTGCTGATGTTGCTCGCCTTTGTGCCGGTGCGATTGCGCGACCGTTTGGCCGAAGCCTTGGCACCGCTGGTGTTTCGTATCTCGAAAAAACAGATCTATATCGCCAGAACCAATCTGGAGATCTGCTTCCCGGACAAGAGCCCGGAAGAGCGGGATACCATTGCACTGACCTCGATCCGGGTCGGCCTCAAGAGTCTGTTGGGATTTGGCGAGTTCACCATGCGCAGTCAGCGTTATTTGATGAGCCGGATGCAGGTGATCGGTTGGGAGCATATCGAGGCGGAGCGGGCTGCCGGTCGTCCGGTGATCCTGGTAGTGCCCCATACTTGGCCGGTGGATGCAGCCGGTTACTGCTTTACCCAGCGCGGGGTGCCCATGTGCACCATGATGAAACGGGCGCGCAATCCGGTGTTTGACTGGCACCTCAACCGGGCACGAGCCAAGAACGGTTGCCGTGTTTATGAGCGCAGCGCTGGGATCAAGGCGGTGATCAGGACCATCAAGAGCGGTCGCAGCTTCTTCTATCTGCCGGATCAGGATCATGGCCGCGAGAAGAGCATCTTCGCCCCCTTCTTTGGCTATCCCAAAGCGACCCTGCCTGCTTTGCCCCGTCTGGTGCAGGTCAGCGGCGCCAAGGCGGTGCCGCTGCTCGCCTGCTATGACGAAGAGAACCACTGCTACCGGCTGGAGATTGAGGCACCGTTCGACAACTATCCCACCGAGGATGTGATGGCCGATACCTGTCGTATGAATGACATGGTGCAACAGCAGCTGATGCGCCATCCGGGTCAATACATGTGGTTCCTCAAGATCTTCGATACCCGTGAAGATCAGGAGGGGCTGGATGGCCTTTACGAGGCGGGGATCCAGCGGATCCGCAAGGGATTGTCGCCCCACGGCTGACCCAGAATTTGCGTTGATTGAAATGGCCCCAGGTGGGCCATTTTTTATGATAACTAGTCTGATCAGTGCCTTGCAGGTCGATGGCCTGTCTCCCCAGGGTAGAAAAAAATGTCAGGATAACTACAATAACCGTTTGTTTTTGATGACTTGATGGCCGCCATGTCTGCGTTAGATCCGGTATTTGATACCTCATTTCATAGCCGCCTGCTGCATCCCAAATGGTGGGGTAGCTGGTGTGCGCTGGGCCTGCTTTCCCTGCTGGCATTTACCCCCGCGAGACTGCGGGATCGCTTTGCCGATCTGGTCTCTCCAACCCTGCTGCGTTTTTCGAAAAAGCAGGCCTATATCGCCGATACCAACCTCAAGATCTGCTTTCCCGAGCTGGATGCCGCTGCACGGCAGGCGCTGCTGCTCAAATCGATCCGGGTCGGGCTCAAGACCTTTATGGGCTTTGGCGAGCTCAGCTGGCGCAGCAAGGCGCGGCTGACCCGTCGCATCAAGGTCACCGGCTGGGAGCATGTGCAAACCGAGCAGGCAGAAGGCCGTCCGGTGATCCTGGTGGTGCCTCACACCTGGGCGGTCGACATGATTGGCCGCTACTTCTCCATGATGGGCATCGAGATGTGCACCATGATGAAGAGCCCGAAAGATCAGGTGTTCGACTGGTACATCAACCGCGAGCGGGCCAAAGGAGGTAAAGTGTACGAGCGCAGCGCCGGCATCAAACCGGCGATCAAGTCGATCCGCGCCGGTGCCAGTTTCTTCTATCTACCGGATCAGGATCACGGCCGCGAGGCGAGCGTGTTTGTTCCCTTCTTTGGCCGCCCCAAGGCAACCCTGCCAGCCTTGCCCAAGCTGGTGAAGCTGACTGGTGCAAGAGCGGTGCCCATCTTCGCAAGCTATGACGAGGATGCGGGACGCTATCTGCTGGAGATCGAGCCGCCGTTTGACCCTTATCCCACCGCCGATCTGCTGGCAGACGTCAATGCCATGAACCGGGTGGTGGAGATGCAGGTGGCCCGCCATCCCGAGCAGTACATGTGGTTTCTCAAGATCTTCGAAACCCTGGAGCATCAGGAGGGGGATGACGGCCTCTATGAAGCGGGGATCCAGCGCATTCGTCAGGGTTTGCCGCCCGAACCTTGAAAATTGGCCCGCTTGCGGGCCATTTTTGTTGGTGCAGGGGCCTTTCGTATTTGGTCTGCTGCTGGTGGTTTTTAAGGCGAACAGGTGGACAAAAACAGCGCAAACAGGGGATAACAGGGTGTCTTATGAAAGGGAGAGGCAGGTGAGCGTGCGCGGAGCTATCTTCGAGAGCGGAAATAGGGTAAAAGGGCGGCCATGAAAATTCCAAATCGAATCCAACCTCTGGTTGATGACGGCCTGGTCGATGAGGTCGTCAGCCGGTTGATGAGCGGCAAAGAGGCCGACGTCTATGTGGTGCGCTGCGGCGACGAGATCCGCTGCGCCAAAGTCTATAAAGAGGCGTCCAAGCGCAGCTTCAAGCAGGCCGTGGTCTATCAGGAGGGGCGCAAGGTGCGTAACAGCCGCAGCGCTCGCGCCATGGAGAAGGGCTCCAAGTACGGCCGCAAACAGCATGAAGAGGTGTGGCAGAACACCGAGGTCGACGCCCTGTTCAAGCTGGCGGCGGCCGGTGTGCGGGTGCCGCAGCCCTATGTCTGCCTCGATGGTGTCCTCTTGATGGAACTTATCACCGATGAGGATGGCAATGTCGCGCCGCGCCTCAACGATGTGGCTCTCACCCCTGAGCAAGCGGTCATCGATCACCACAAGGTGATCCGCTATGTGGTGCGCATGCTCTGCGCCGGTCTTATCCACGGCGATCTCTCCGAGTTCAATGTGCTGGTGGATGAACAGGGCCCTGTCATCATCGACCTGCCCCAGGTGGTGGATGCCGCCGCCAACAACCAGGCCAAGGCGATGCTGGAGCGGGACGTCAACAATATGCGCAACTACTACGGTATGTATGCCCCCGAGCTGCTCAAGACCCGTTATGCCCAGGAAATGTGGGCGCTGTTTGAAGATGGCAAACTCACCCCCGATAGCGAACTGACCGGTCACTTTGAAGAGAGTCGCGCCGCCATCGATCTCGATTCGGTGCTGCAGGAGATTGAGAGCGCCGAGGAGGAGGCCTATGCCCGTCAGGCCCGGATGAAGGCGGAGCAGGAAGACAGCTACTAACGGTCTTGCCACGTTCGCAAAAAGGAGCGCCTTCGGGGCGCTCTTTTTATTACTGCTGCGGCTATGCTCGGCTGGGGCAGGGGGCTAGCTGATACATCTCCAGCCAGTTGCGATCCCCCGGATGGAAGCGCCGCCCCAGCAACACGCCCCCGGCGGCCGTAATGACCTTGCGGGAAGCCAGATTGTCTAGGTCACAGCAGATCAGCACCGGCGCCGCCAGTACCTGTTGTTGCACCCAGCGCAGCAGCACGGTCGCGGTCCCTTCGCCACGGCGAGAGGGGCGAGTTTCGTAACCGATATGACCCAGCCACTGGCGGGTTGCCTCATTGTCACCGTGACGCAGACGCAGGGTGGCGATGATCTCCTCGCCATCGAGGGCAAAATAGGTGGTGGTCGGCAGGTATCCACTGGGCAAGTTGCGCCCTTCGGCGTGATCCAGCAGGCTCTGTAGCCAGCCCTCCGGGTCAAATTGTGCCACCTGATAGAGCGGCTGTCCGTCTTTGGCGCATTCGGTGACATAGCGCCGGTAAGCCGGGGCATCTGCCAGCCTGGCCGGTCGGCACTGCAGAGCGAGCACTGCGCTCATGACAGGAGCGCACAGGGCGGCAGCGGTTGCGGCTCGTTGTGGTGGAGCTCCTGCACGCAGGCCCGTTGCCTTCCAGCCTGTTTGGCGGCGTAAAGGGCCCGATCCGCGCGCAGGTAGGCCGCTTCAAACCCCTCGTCAGGGTGCAGCGAGGTGAGGCCGATGCTGAGGCTGATGGGGCCACCGGCCAGCGCCCGGGTCGCCTCGGCGATCTGCTGTTGCAGGCTGTGGCAGTAGTCGGGCAGGGTCTGCGGGTCCGCCATCAACAGCAGGGCCAGCTCATCGCCGCCAAGCCGACCGGCCATGCCCTCAGAAGGCAGGGTATTGGTGATCACCCGACCCACGGCCCGCAGCATGGCATCACCGGCGGGGTGGCCGTGGCGGTCGTTGATCTGCTTGAAGTTGTCCAGATCGATCAGCAGCAGCTGGCCGGGGCTCCTCACCTCGCGGGCACGCAGGGCCACCTGGCGTTCGAAATAGTGGCGGCTGAACAGGCCAGTCAGCTCGTCCTGATTGGCGCGCCGCTCCAGCTTGCGCTGGGTGGCCAGCAGGGCTTGCTGTTGGCGGGTGTGGACCAAACTCAGCAGCAGATAACTGCGAGCGATGGTAAAGAGCAGGCTGAGCAGGATCACAGGCCCGAGCAGCGGATCGGTGAAGGAGTTGGCCGCCAGCTCCGGCTGCCAGAGGTGTTTGGCGATCCGCAGTAGTTGCAACAGCAGTTGCAGGCCGAGCAGCAGAATGGCAAAGCGCAGCACCCGATAGACGGGGGCCAGCCGCTGGTAGCGCCAGAGCTGCCAGATAAGCAGCGCAATCTGCAGCGAGAGTACGCCGGAGAGCACGATGATCCGGCTGTGCACATCAAAGAGGGGTTGCTGCAGGGCGGTCATGGCAAACAGAACGAAACCGCCGAGGGTAACGGCGGGCAGCAGCCAGCCCAGTTGGTCGGCTTCACGGCGAAAGAAGTGGCGCATCCCCCGTTCATAGAGCAGGGTGGTCGACATCAACAGCAGGTTGGTGCAGAGAATATTGGCAAGGGATGCATTTCCCTCAAGAGGGCGCAGCAGCAGGCAGCAAAAAGCCCCCGCGATAACCAGTTCCCCCGCTGACCAGTAGATCAATGCCCTGATCTGGCGATGGGTGTGCCACATGGCGGCGAAAATGGTGGCGACCCCCACATGTGACAGCGTGACGAATAGTACCAGACTCAACAACTGGGCTGAGGAAAACAGACTTGGCATCAAGGGGCTCTCTGGGAAGTCACCTGTGAACGAACAGGCGATGGGGTATCGCCCGCTGGCAGTGGCCGATCACAACATGAATCCAGCCTATTATCAATTGGTTAAATGGCCGAATGTGCTCACCTCCGACTTCTTGCACGATGGCAACTACTGACTCGATTTATCAGCGCACAAGAAGCCATTTTATTGTCTTGTCAGTCAATTTCGCTGCGTGAAAGGTGGTTGTGTTGGCGACAAGGTGAACCCAACCGCCAGACGTTGTGCTAATTGCAGGTTGCAGCAGGCAGCCGCATGACGTTGGCCTCCCGACCGAGGTGGGCCAGCAGACGGCGCACGTCGTCGAGGCGGATGATCAGAGTCGCGGTGTTGACCAGCGGATGGCACTGCACCTGTTCGGCCTGCCAGATGGCCTCGTCCACCACCAGCTCTACCGCTTTTTCCCTGTCGCGCACCATGGCGAGCAGGGTCACCGATCCCGGGGTGAGGCCGAGCACCGCATCGAGCCGCTCGGGGGAACCAAAACTCAGCCGCTTGACGCCAAGGGCGGTTGCCAGCGCCTTGAGATCGACCCGCCTCTCCTCCGGTGTTACCACCAGAAACAGCCGATCGCTTTTCGGGTCGCGCAAAAAGAGGTTCTTGGTCTTGGCGGCGGGCAGGTCGGGCAGCAGCCTGCTCGCTTCCTCACAGGTAAACACCGGGGGATGGTCAACACGCTGGTAGGGGATAGCCAGCTGATCCAGCAGGGAATAGATTGCCACAAAGACTCCTTTCGTCGGCGAAGAGTGGTCAGAACGGGATGGGCGGGAATAACGACCGGATCGAGCTTACCAGTTTGACTCCCGCCTCGCAGCCAGCGTGACGATTGCGAGCAGGCACTGTATGAACGTACAATAGTCCCATTCTCGGACAGCCCCTTTACGCTTCATGACTGCAACCCAGCCCTCCGTACCCGCCACTCCGCCCCTCGACGGTTTTATCCTGACCCGCCACGGTCGGGACGTGCGCGGTCGCAACGGGCTGCCTGCCACCACCGAAATCGTGATGTGGCTCTGGAGCGCGCAGGGGCCGGTGCGGGTGGTGGTGCCGGGGCAGGAGCCGGTGTTCTTTTTGCCACAGAGCCACATGGCAGAAGCCGCCGAGCTGTTCAAGGGGGCCGGGGTGAGCGGGCGGTTTCGCCGCCTGCCGATGCACACCTTCGATGGTCGCCCTGTGGTGGGCTGCTATTTCGCTACCCTGAGCGCCTTTCACCGCGCCATCGAGCTGCTGCTTATTCGCGGTCTGGAGCACTTCGAGGCGGATATCCGGCTGCCGGAGCGCTTCCTGATGGAGCGTTTCATCACCGCTGGCGTGCGCTTCGATGGCCGGGCGGTGAAGAAGGGGGGCAAGCAGGGCTACTGGGAGGTGAACGAGGCACGCTGCGCGCCCCAGGCGGTGACGCCAACCCTCTCCTGGGTGTCACTGGATGTGGAGTGCGCCATGGACGGGGCCCTCTTCTCGGTCGGTCTTTACAGCGAGCAGGACGCGCGGGTCATCATGATCGGCACCCCGGAAGCGGATGCCGAGAGTTGGGGCACCCAAGTCCAGTGGGTAGAGGACGAGAGCGCCCTGCTGAGTGCGCTGGAGAGCTGGTTCAGCCTGCATGACCCCGATCTGGTCATCGGCTGGAACGTGGTCAACTTCGATTTTCGCCTGCTGCTGCGCCGCGCCGAGCTCAACAAGCGGCGGCTGCGGCTGGGTCGTGGCCACGAGCTCTGCTTCTGGCGCTCGTCACGGGGCGATCCCCAAACCGGCAACGTCATTATCCCCGGGCGCATGGTGCTCGACGGCATCGATACCCTCAAAAGCGCCACCTGGCAGTTTGCCAGCTACAGCCTGGATGCGGTGGCGAGCGAACTGCTTGGCCGTGGCAAGGATATCGAGGACGTGGCCAATCGGGGGGAGAAGATCACCGAGCTGTTCCACTCCGACAAGGAGGCGCTCGCCCGCTACAACCTGGAAGATTGCAAGCTGGTGTGGGAGATCTTCGACTACTGCCACCTTATCCCGTTTGCCATCGAGCGAGCCTCCCTCACTGGCCTTGAGCTGGACAGGGTAGGGGGCTCGGTGGCGGCCTTTACCAACCTCTATCTGCCGCGGCTCCATCGTGGCGGCTACGTGGCCCCCAATCTGCCGGCCGACGGTGGGTTGGCAAGCCCCGGCGGTTATGTGATGGACTCCAAACCCGGTCTCTATCGCCATGTGCTGGTGCTCGATTTCAAGAGCCTCTATCCCAGCATCATCCGAACCTTCTGCATCGACCCCATGGGGCTCATCGAAGGGCTGCAGCATCCCGAGCACGCGATTCCCGGCTTTCGCGGCGCCATGTTTTCCCGCGAACGGCACTTCTTGCCGGATCTCATCGCTACCTTGTGGGCGGCACGGGACAGAGCCAAGTCTGCCAGCAACAAGGCACTCTCCCAGGCCATCAAAATCATCATGAACTCTTTCTACGGCGTGCTGGGTTCAGGGGGCTGCCGTTTCTATGATCCGCGCCTAGCCTCGTCCATTACCCTGCGTGGCCACAGCATCATGCAGCAGACCCGCGAGTGGATTGAGGCGAAGGGGTTCGAGGTGATCTATGGCGACACCGACTCCACCTTTGTCCATCTGGGGCGCGAGACCAGCCCCGATGAGGCGGACGAGATCGGCCAGCGACTGGCTCAAATGATCAACGATAACTGGGCTGCACTGATCAGGCGCGAGTTCGACCTGCCGAGTTATCTCGAGATCCAGTACGAGACCCACTATCGCCGCTTTCTGATGCCCACCATCCGCGGGCTGGAGAAGGGCAGCAAGAAGCGCTATGCGGGGCTGGTTGGCAAGGCCAGTGAGGGGAGTGAACAGCTGGTGTTCAAGGGGCTCGAATCGGTGCGCACCGACTGGACCATGCTGGCCAAGCAGTTCCAGACCCGCCTCTATGAGCTGGTGTTTCACGATGAAGATCCCAGCGGCTACGTGCGCACCATGGTGGATGAGACTCGCGCCGGTCGCCACGACGATCTGCTTATCTACCGCAAACGGCTGCGCCAGAAGCTGGAAGAGTACCAGAAGAATGTGCCGCCCCATGTGCGAGCGGCGCGGCTGGCTGATGAGGAGAACCTGCGCCGCGGTCTGCCCCAGCGCTATCAGCATCGGGGCTCTATTGCCTATCTGATGACCCTCAATGGCCCAGAACCGCTGGAGTACCGGCGCAGTGCCATCGATTACGAACACTATATCGACAAGCAGTTGCGGCCCATTGCCGATGCCATCCTGCCCTTTATCGGCGAGTCGTTCGACCGGATCTGCGGTCAGCAGCTGGATCTTTTCTGATTGGTGCAAGATGGCACTTTACTTCCCATAAATACTGTATAAAAATACAGTTATAAATCATGGAGAAGTTTCCTATGCGTCTTGAAATCATCATCGACAGAAAACATCAGATCCCGACCTCGACCATGGAGGCGCTGCGTCAGGAGCTGCTCAAGCAGCTTGGCGAAAAATTCCCCGACATCCATGTGCGGGTCGCGCCGGGCAGTGCCATGGCCCTGACCGTCAGCCGTGCCAGCAAGGAAGACAAAGAGCTGGCCGAAGCCATGGTGCAGGAGGTGTGGGAGAACGCCGACAGCTGGATGCCGGAAGAGAACGTCGTCTCCTGATCCCGCACGGTCTGTCGATAATTCTGGCGTTGGATAAATGGGGTGCGGATAAACGGGCATGCCCGCGAATGATCCGCCGATCCCCGGACAACAAAAACGCAGCCACTTGGCTGCGTTTTTGTGGGTGGTGAGAGGCTCGCGATGGTTTCTGGCTCTGGTTGAGCTAGCCCGTTACAGCCCCGCCCAGCTTTTCAGGCTCTGCTGTTGCACCCGGCGGTTGGCTTCGCGGATCTCCCCCCTAGCGCGCAGGTCGGCCAGCGCAATGGGCAGTGCGGCGCGGATCTCGTCACTGCTCATTCCGGCTTTGAGGGCCGGGTGATAGGCCATCTTGAGCAGCACATAGTCCAGCCCGGTCAAAAAGCTGTCGATGCTGTTGTCATTGAAGATGGAGGGAAACACCTTGTCCGAGTCGTTGGGCAGCCCCATCACCTGGGTGAACTCCTCCACCACGCAGTCGAGAAAGCGTCCCTTGGCCCGGCTGTAGTCTACCGGAATGATGATGGTGGCACGGCTGATCTCGTGTTTCGCATTGGTTGCGAAGTTGGCAAGGCAGAGCCCCTCCTTGAGCGCCATCTTGACCGATGGATCGCCCCCCATGGTGCGGTTGGCCCAGCTCTTCATCTTGCTGTAGTCGGTCATGATCAGGGTGAGGTTGGGCTTTGCGGCCACCATGCTGATGGAGTGGCCGGTGATGCGGGCCAGATGGGCCGCCTGTACCTTCACCACGTCGGCCTGCAGCGGCTTGTCACCCGATTCGTTGATAAGTTGCAGCCGGATCGGCTGCTGCCAGCGGGCAAAACGGGTCTGCCTGGCTTCGCCATACTCCCGCTCCATGGCGATGGCCATAAAGCTCTCGACCAGATAGCTGTCGCTCTGCCAGTGCTCATCGGCACGGGCGCCGTGGCCCGCGAGCAGAAGCAGCAGCGCCAGCAGCCCGCGTGACGCGCGGCGGGGACTGGTAGCGCGGCCCAAGCTGGTCATTACCAAAGTGGCAATAAAGCGGGTGGCACCAAAGGGGGTTGCGGCAAATGACATGTTTCCTCCCTGAAACGGTTGTCAGCCTAGCGGTTGGCCTTGTCGATATCGCGCCAGGTGAGCCAGAGCCTGAGATCAAACTCCAGTTGATGATAGTCGGGCTCCATGTGCTGGCAGAGCTGGTAGAAGCTCTTGTTGTGATCCTTCTCTTTGATATGGGCCAGCTCGTGCACCACGATCATTTTCAGGAACGGGGGCGGTGCCTCCTTGAACAGGGCGGCGATGCGGATCTCGTTCTTGGCCTTGAGCTTGCTGCCCTGCACCCGGCTGACGTAGGTGTGCAGGCCGAGGGCATCTTTGATCACGTTGATCTTGCCATCGAACACCACCTTTGACAGGGGCGCCGAGCTCTTGAGGTAGCGGTTCTTCAGCTCCATGGTGTAGGCAAGCAGCGCCTTGTCGCTCTGGATTTGGTGGCTCTCCGGATAGCGTTTGGCCAGCATTTCCCCCAGCTTGCCTGCTGCAATCAGCTGCTGTACCTGTGCCTTGAGGGGGTCTGGATAGCCGCCCAGATAAGTCAGTTCCGCCATGGTGTCACTCGTTACATCAAAAAGAGCGTCATTGTAGTTATCTCGGGCGGGCTTGCCTACTGCGGGCCGCCGCTGCAAGGCGATCTGGCGCAATAAAAAGGGCGGCCATTGCAACAATGGCCGCCCTGCGGGGCGTATTGACGATCAGCGTCGGCGATAGAGACCCGGATCCACCTCTTCGTAGTGGCTGGTCAGGTATTGATAGAAGGCGAGATGGGAAGGGGAGCTCGGCTTTTTCAGCTCCTCACTCACCCGATCCGGCTTGGCGATGATGAATTTGGGGTTCTGGCGCTGGATATCGGCCAGCACCCGCTCGCGTACGTCATAGGGCGGATTGACGTTGGCAAAGAAGAGATAGGCAGAGGCCGGCTGACGATCGGTCCAGAGATAATATTGCGGCTGGATACCGTCGACCCAGATCTTGTCGCTCGGGCTGGTCTCGGCCTTGATGCGATCGACCCGCACCTGCGCGGCCGGATTGAAAGGGCGCCCCTTGAGGGTCCCTTCCCAGGCGTTGTTGATCATCAGCAGCAGCATGGCCAGCGTTGCCAGCCAGGGTGTGGCACTGCGCACATCCCAGGCGCGCCAGAGGGGGATGAGGATCAGCACCGGCAGCGCCCACAGCAGGCTGGTGCCGAGCACCTCGTTGACCCGCTCGAGGGACCACTCCTTGGTGCTCCAGCCAAAGGCGAGCTGCTGGGCCAGCAGCCAGCTGGCGGTGAGTACCACCAGCGAGATGCAGAGCAGGCCGATCGCATCAGCCTGCTGTTCGCTGCGATCCAGCAATACCGCCAGCGGCAGCACCGCCAGTTGCAGATAGAGCACGTCGTAGTGATCGAACACATGGCCGGAGACCGAGTTGGCGATCAGGGTAAACAGCACTCCAAACAGGGTCGCCAGCAGGGCGGGCAGATACCACTCCTGACGGCGGCTCAGCATCAGAATGATAAAGGCGGGCAGCAGCATGATAAGGCCGGTGCGCAGCAGGCCGACGGCGCCCACCATGGGGGAGAAGCCATTGCCGTAGCTCCCCTCGAAGAAGATGTCGAAGGCGTAGTATTTGAAGGCCGCCAGCAGATCATGCTGCTGGAAGTAGGCGTAAAGCGGGCCGCCAATCAGCGCCAGTCCCAGCAGGCTGGAGATGAGCAGCAAGATGGCGTCACGCCACTTCTCGTGCAGACACCAGTGGCAGAACAGCACCAGATACCAGGCCCCCCAGAAGGCGCCGTTGTTGGTGCGCATCCAGGCGACGATGGCGAAGGTGAGGGCCGCCACCAGCGCGGGCCACCAGCGAAATCCCTTGTCCAGCAGCAGGGTAATGAAGGCCCACTGGGCGATGAGGGCGAGGTGGAAGGTCCAGTCCTCAGTCATGTTGCCGTAGTAGTAACGGGTGCCGTAGAGAGCCAGCACCGCCAGCATGGCGCCGAGACGCGCCTTGAACGAGAGGCCAAGTTGGGCAAAGGCTTGCCAGCTGGCCAGCAGTCCGAGCCAGCAGAGCACCCACTCCAGCGCCCAGATCCCGACAAAACCCCCCATTCCATAGCCCAGCGCGTCGAGAGCGAAGATCATCGGCCCCTTGATGTCGATCATGTCGCGATAGAGCACGCCCCCTTCGCTCCACATCTTGCCCATCACCGCAAACAGCGAGGCATCAAAGCCCGGCGCCATGGCGTGGAAGAGCGGGTTGCGCAGACAGAAGAGCAGCGCCAGCAGGGCGGTCAACAGCACGATGGCTGGCTTGATACCCGGGTTGACGCGAGGGGGAGTGAAGCGGATGGAGTGATTCATGAAGTCGCCTGTTCCTGCAGCTGGTCTTGAAAGCGGGCCTATCTTGCCGAGCTAGTGAGTGCGATGCAATGGGGCGGGCCCGTGTGGGGCAAATATTCTCGAAAAAGCCCGGTTCTTGCAGGGAACCGGGCGCTGGCTGCGGCAATTTTGGCCGTCAGGGGATGTGGCAAAGCCATACCCTCTCTGCATCAACTGATGTACTCAACCAGGGGGGGCTGCGCTTCAAGTGTGGGCAAGTGGCGAGCCCAGCGGATAAAAGCGTCGGCCAGGGTGATGCCGAGCTCCTGATTGTGCTGGGTCAGGGTGCGCGCCAGTGCGGTGTAACCCTCCTTGCCGGAGGCGGTATAGGCGCTAGACACTCCGCGATAGACCTGTTCGGCATTGACCGCTTGCCACTGGCCGGGGGCGGCTTCCCACTCCAGTCGGGTGATGCGTTGACCCTTGGGCCGATCGGCCTGATAGGTGAATCGCACCCCTGCGGTGTAGGGGAAGCTGCCGTTGCCATTGCCGACCACGCCGTTGTTGGTGGCGTTGTCGATGGCATTCTCCAGCGCTTCCGCCAACTCGTGACCGTGCACCCGATAGAGGGTGAGGGGAATGGCAAACGGCAGCAGGCGACCGGCGATATCTGCTTCGCTCAGGGGGCCCGGCTCCAGCGAGCAGCGCACGCCGCCAGCATTGTGCAGGGCAAAGTCCACCTCGCCTACCTGTTCACGAGCGGCGGTAAGCATGGCGCGGGCCACCAGCGGGGCGAGCTGGCTGCCGTGGGGCAGGGTGGCATCCGGCAGCCGCTGATGGGGCAGTGGCGCCGCCAGTCGGGTGACGATGCGCTGGCTCATGGTTTCAATCTCCGGCCGGTAGCGTTTGGCCAGATGTTGTTCCAGTTGTGGATCCGGCTCGCAGAAGGTGAGCCCGACAGGTGGCGTGGAGGCAAATGGCCAGGGCTGCCAAGGGAGCCACTCCAGCTGCCCCTTACTTTGCACGACGCGGCCTGTCTCATCGAAGGTGAGCTCGCACACACCGAGGCAGAGGGCGCTGTGGCCAGCGTGCAAAATGGCCACCCGGTTGTTCATCAGGGGGTAGGTACCTTCGCTTGGCAGACCCAGCGGCGCGAGATCGCCGAGCAGGCTGTGGGTATGGCCGCCAATGATGAGGCTGAGCTCGGGGAAGCGCTCGGCCAGCAGCTTGTCCTGATCCAGCCCGAGGTGGCTCAGCAGCACGATATGCTGGATCCCTTCGCGCTTGATCTCCCGCAACACCCGGGTGAGGGTCTCGGCGACCGCGTGGAAACGGGTGTGGGGATCCGGGTTGGCGATGGCAGCCATCTGGGCGAGTGTGATGCCGAGCAGCGCAAAGGGAACCCCGTCGATCACCCGACGATGCCAGGGCTGATGGGCGTCGTAGAGGTGGGGAATATCCCACAGCCCCAGCGGCGTGTCGGCTGGCTCCTGACTGTTGTCCAGATTGGCGGCCAGCACCGGAAAATCGAGCTGGCGCAAGAACTCCACCAGTGGGCCGTTGCCCAGATCGAACTCGTGGTTGCCAAGTACCATGGCATCGGGGGCCAGCATGGCGAGCAGGTCGGCGTTGGCGCGCCCTTTGAAGCGGTTGAAATAGAGCGAGCCCTGAAAGGAGTCGCCACCGTGCAGAAACAGAAAACGCTGGCCGGCAGCTGCGGCTTTTGCACGCAGTTGGGTCAGTCGGGTCAGGATCCGGGCATAACCGCCGCACTGGGTGCGCCATTGGCCTTCACCGACAGGGGAGAAGCTCATGGGCGCGCCATCGAAGTGGGAGTGGCAATCACTGAAATGGGCAAGTTGAACCGTAATACTCATCTCGGTCCTCCTTAGGGGGAAAATGAGCACCGAGTCTACTGCAAAGGGGGGGGAGGATACCAGCCCGGCAGGGTGCCGGGCTGGTCAACGATTAGGCGGGTACCATGATCTGGGTGGCGACAATCACCACCAGCAGGCCGACGGCGACCGGCATACTGGTGCGCTTGACCACCTCGAACGGCGAGAGCTTGCCCATCCCGGCACAGGCGACCACCACCCCGGAGACCGGAGAAATGGTGCGACCCAGGTTGGAGGCTTGCAGCATCGGGATCACCAGATAGGCCGGGTTGATGCCAAGGCTGCTGGCCAGGTTGGGGATCAGCTCCACGAAGGCGTAGAAGGGGGCATTACCCGAACCGGTGGTGAAGGCGGCCAGGGTGGTGATCACCACCAGTGACAGCATCATGATCAGGCCGCCGGAACCGAGATCCTGCGCGTGAGCCAGCAGGGTGTCGATAAAGCCGATGGTCATCAGACCCTGGGCGAAGACACCGGCACCGACCAGCAGCATGACCACACCGGCAAAGGCGTCAGCCATGTTGCGCCAGCAGACTTGCAGACCATCCAGCAGCTCCTTGCCATTGCGGATCCGCACCAGCTCCAGCAGGCTGGCCAACACCATGCACATGACGATGATGGTGACGATATCCAGTTGTGGGCCCCATTTGCCGTCAAACACCAGCACCCCGATGATGGGGGTAAAGGGCAGGATGGCGTAGAAGGCTGGCGCAGTCGTCACCAGATCACCCGGTGCGACCGGCTCGTTGTGTTCACCGGATGTTTGGTCAAGGTAGCGCTGCCAGAAGAAGTGGGTCACCGCCATGCAGGCGATCGCCACCAGCGAGATGGGCAGGGTCAGCTTGAAGGCAAAATCCAGCAGTGGCATGTTGGCGGCCTGAGCGGCCATCACCACGTCCCCTGAGGTCGGTGCCAGAATGATGGCGGCTGGCGAGGCGCACACGGCCGCAGCCGCGCCACGGGAGATCCCCATGTTGACCATCAGCGGGAACAGGGTGGCCATCAGCAGCACGCCGAGGCCGGTAGCGGAGCTCACCGCCAGCGACATGGCGCAGGCCACCAGATAGGCAGCCACCAGCAGGATATAGGGGGACTTGATGATGCCGAGCGGTTTGCTGGCCAGCTTGACCAGAATGGTGTTGGCGCCGATATGGCTCATGTAGCCGGCGAAGCCGCACAGCACCATGATCAGCATCCCCAGTCCACCGCCACGGTCATTGAGCAGGAAGCGGACGTATTCGAAGATATCGGTAGCGATATAACCGGTGCTGACCACCTTGCTCGGCAGTACCGGCTTGCCCATCATGGCGGTGATGACCAGTAGCAGCAAGCCGCCGCTCAGCAGCACCCCGGTCGCGGAGTATCCTTTGAAAATGGCACGGCCCACCACCAGGGTGATCAGGGTGCCAACGATGAGTTCCAGCATATGTTGCCTTCTGATTGGATGAGAGTGGAGGGAGTCTATTCCGATAGGGGTAGAGTGGCGACTGGAAACAGGATGTTGTGTGAGCTAAATCAACGTTTAACCCCATGAACAGAATTAAAGAAAGGTAAAGGTACTTTACCCCGCGGGTTTGGCTACCTACCCTTGCCAGCCTTGGTTGTCTTTTGAGGCTTTTATATGGTGGTTGGTGATTTTTTAGGCATTAAACGCTCTCTTTTTCTGCTTGCAATGCTATTTTCACCTACTTGCGTGTTTGCGGTAACCAATGACGGTTTTCATCAAACCGGTCCTCATCAGGCGGTCGCCATGCGGCGTCTCATGGCTCCTCACTCTTACGGCGTACTGGTGGTTGCCGAGGGGAACAGACCCCGTTTTGCCGCGCTGGCATCCAAAACCACCGAAGCAAACTGCCTGGCCCGTCATGCCATCCGGGTAGATGGGGTTGCGCTGCTGGTCACCCCGAGATTCTATGCCAGAGAGGGAAAACGGGGACTTTGCGAGCTGTGGCTCAATGAGGGGGCAGATCAGGACTTTTTTGCCAACCGCCTTAAAAATGATCATTTTATTCAGATAGATGGTCATGACATCAATGTGAAAAACTATCACCTCGACTGGCAGCGCATCAGCCGTCATGCTCAATAAAAATACAGTTTTGGCCTTGTGCCATACTCTGCTCACGCAACCTGTGAGCGTGCTCTGATTTCTGGGCGCATCATTGTATTGCGCCGCCTCGTCGTCACACATAGGCTATACCCGTCATCTGTGTGGCGGTGGGTTTCACCAAGGTTGGTACTCCGCCCGTGCAATCAAGGAAGGTAGTCTGGCATGGTCAGCAAGGTTTATGGAGTAGTGGGGGTCGGGTTGTTGCTGTTGCCCCTGATGAGTCAGGCTCAGCCGAGCCGGCCGCAAGTGGTGCCAGAGTCCCGCATCAATGTCCGTTTTTATGAGGTCAATGCAACCAGTCCGGAGCAGCTTGCCCGGGCGATTGCCCAGAGTGCTCCCAAGGTGAATGGCAAGCCCGTACTCGGCAAGGCGAGTTATCAAGTGGACTGGCAGCTGGATACCGAGCAGTTGCCGGGGCGCTGCCAGCTCAACCGGGTGACGGTGACCACCAACGCCACTGTGTTGCTGCCCCGCTGGCGTCAGAGTGCTAACAGTAACGATCCTGCCCGTCAGCGCTGGGGGCGGCTGCTCTCCAGCATGTTTGACTACGAATCCCGCTTCAAGGAGATGGTGCTGCAAGGGGCCAATCAGGTGGGGGGCGCCATTGTGGGATTACCCGGTCATGCAGATTGTCAGGCGCTGCGCTATGCCGCGTGGGCAGCAGGTAGTGGCGAGCTGAGCAAGGTCAAGGGACGGCTCGACGGATTCCAGCGTCAGACAGGTTACGGCGAACAACTCGGAGTGCACTGGCCCAAGTAAGCGCTATCTCAAGACGCAATATCCAGCATCGCACGATTTGATAAATAGAATGGCCGCCCGATGGGCGGCCATTCTGTTTGCTTGCAGAGTCCGGTTTAGACCAGCGCCTTGCCTTTGAGCAGTTTGCGCACCCAGTAACGGGCTGGGTGGAGCGCTTCCAGCAGATCGGCGGCCATCGGCAGGGGATCGCCGCAGATCTCGCTGGCGAGCAGCTCGCCACAGAGCGGCGCCGAGCAGAGACCCCGAGAACCGAGCGCCCCCAGCACATAGAGGCCGGGGTGAAGGGGGAGTGGCTGGGCGTTGTGCTGATCATGCTGCAGCTGCGCATAGTGATCCGCCAGACCTTGCAATCTGGCCACTGGCCCCACCACCGGAAGGTGATCCCGACTGGCACAACGCACCCCTACGCGCGCCTCGTTGCCGCTCACATCCACTTCGGCGGGCCAGGTTTGCTCCGGCAAGCAGGCTTGCAACCGCACCTGATTCTGGATTTGCTCCTCGGCACGAAACTCAAGGCTGCTCTGGTTACGGCCATAGCTGGCACCAATACAGTGTTGATCGTTGTGCATAGGTGTGAGGTAGCCATCGTAGCAGAGCACGGTCTTGAGCTGACGCAAGCTGGCTGAGGTTAGCACATGACTCACCTGACCGCGCACCGGATAGAGCGGCAGCTCGGCAAAGGGGAGCAGTGCTGGCAACTGGTGACCGGCGGCGACCACCAGATTGGGGGCCTGCCAGTGGCGGCCATCCTGGCTTTCTACTTGCCAGCCATCGGCCTGCTCGGCAATGGCGATTACCTCGGTCTTGAACACGACCTCCAGCAGCCCGCTGGCTTGTGCTTCTTTGATAGCTGCGCGGGTGAAATCGGCCGGACAGAGCCAGCCCCCCTGCGGGTAACTGACGCCGCAGTGGCCACAGGGCAGGCCAACCACCTGCTCTACCTCTGCTGTAGAGAGGGAATGCATCAGTTCGGACGGGAAGGGGCCCTGGCTCATTTTCGCCAACTTGGCTGCCGATTTGTCGTCATAACTGAGCTGTGTCACTCCACATAATTCGAAAGCGATAGGATGGCGTTCGGCCAACGCCAGCAGCCGTTGGCGGGCATAGCCAAAAGCGAGCGAATAGAAGCGTGACAGCGCATCGTGCTCGCCGTTAAGCAGGGGATAGAGGGCACCCTGGCGGTTGCCCGAGGCGCCGGTGGCCGGTTCGCTATCTGCACACAGCAACGTCACCTTGCGACCCCGCTCCACCAGAGAGAGCGCCGTCATTGCCGAGGCGATGCCGCCGCCGATGATCACCACCTCGCCAGCGCGTCCGGCAGGACGGGCATACCAGGGGACTATGGTATGCTGCGGCTGCTTGTCGGTGCGATCCCCCACCAGCATCTCCCGCTTGCTACCGTGGCCCTTCACCTTCTTCATTGCAAAACCGGCGGCAATCAGGCCGCGACGGACAAAACCGGCACAGGTAAAGGTGGCGATGGAGCAATCGGGACGGGCGAGGCGAGCGAGACCGTCAAACAGCTCCTGTGTCCACATCTCCGGGTTCTTGGCCGGGGAGAAACCATCCAGATACCAGGCATCCACCAGACCTTCTGCCCGATGAGGCACCTGCGGCAGCATATCCTTGATATCGCCAAACCAGAGATCGAGGCGAATGCGGCCACCCGCAAAATGCAGGCGGTGGCAACCGGAAACCGGCAGCGGCCATTGGGCGACAAGATCCTGACTCAAGTGGCCAAGTTCAGGCCAGGCGGCCAGCGCCTTGCGCAGATCGTCTTGGGTCAGGGGGTATTTCTCGAAACTGATGAAGTGCAGACGGGAGCCGTTGCCGGATTGAGGCGCCTGTTCCAGGAAGGCTTGCATTGTCGCCAGAAAGTTAAGGCCTGTGCCGAAACCTGTTTCACCTATCACGAAACTGTCACTATCGTGGTGCGAAAATCGCGCAGGTAGCCGGTTTTGCTGCAAAAAGACGTAGCGGGTTTCACTTAGACCGTTATCATTGGAAAAGTACACATCCCCGAAGTCACTGGAGACAGGAGTTCCCGCTTCATTCCAGTCCAATCGGGCATGATGTAAGGATGTTTGACTCACGTTTTCCTCGGCTCGCGTCACAAAATCGCGGGCATTCTACGTGAAAGCAGACCAGTTTGGCAGCCGAAAGCGGGTAGACTTGGCGCCAGTTTTTCCAGACGAGATGAATTAATGAGAAGAGCAGTGATCACCGGTATCGGCGTCATCTCCAGTATCGGCAACAACAAGGAAGAAGTGCTGGCCTCCCTGAAAGCAGGTAAATCCGGCATCACCTATTCCGAGCAGTTCGAGCAGCACAACCTGCGCAGCCGTGTCTGGGGTAACATCAAACTCGATCCGTCTGAACTGATCGACCGTAAAGTCATGCGTTTCATGGGCGACGCTGCGGCCTACGCCTACCTCTCCATGCAGCAGGCCATTGAAGATGCCGGTCTGGCGGAAGATCAGGTCTCCAACGAGCGTACCGGCCTGGTGGTCGGTTCAGGTGGTGCCTCCGGAAAGAACACCTCGGAATCTGTGGATATCGCCCGTGAGAAAGGGGTCAAGCGTGTGGGCCCTTACATGGTGCCGCGCACCATGTCTTCCACCACCTCTGCTTGCCTCGCGACCCCGTTCCAGATCAAGGGTGTCAACTACTCCATCAGCTCCGCCTGCGCGACCTCTGCTCATTGCATCGGTCACGCGCTTGAGCTGATCCAGCTTGGCAAACAGGACGTGGTCTTCGCCGGTGGTGGTGAAGAGCTGGACTGGTCCTCTACCATCCAGTTTGACGCCATGGGCGCGCTCTCCACCAAGTACAACGACACGCCGGAAAAAGCGTCCCGTACCTATGATGCGAACCGCGACGGTTTCGTTATCTCCGGTGGCGGCGGTATTCTGGTAATTGAAGAGCTGGAACATGCGCTGGCCCGTGGTGCTCACATCTATGCCGAGTTGACCGGTTACGGTGCCACCTCCGATGGCTATGACATGGTCGCGCCGAGCGGTGAAGGCGCGGTGCGTTGCATGAAGATGGCGATGCAGGGTGTGGGCAAGGTTGATTACATCAACACCCACGGTACCTCCACCCCGGTTGGCGATACCAAGGAGCTGGAGGCCATCCAGACTCTGTTTGGCGCCAACGGTCCCAAGATCTCTGCCACCAAGGCGATGACCGGCCATGCGCTGGGCGCTGCGGGCGTGCACGAGGCTGTCTACTCCCTGCTGATGATGGAACACGGCTTTATCGCCCCCAGCATCAACATCGAGACTCTGGACGAGAAGGCTGAAGGTCTGCCCATCGTGCGCGAGTACGAAGCGGCCGAGCTCAACACCGTCATGTCCAACAGCTTCGGCTTTGGCGGTACCAACGCCTCACTGGTGTTCAGCAAGTTCAAAGCTTGATCATCCGGTTGATATGAAAAAAGCGCCTCAGGGCGCTTTTTTTGTCTTCGAGATCTGCCATCACTCATTGCACAAAGCAAAGCAGAGCATCGGCCATTGCGGAATAGGAAGAGTGGGTTGGCGGCAGAGTTCAGAGCAGATGGTGGGGGGTATGTGACGTCACACCCATAAGGCTGCTCTACATCTCTCTAGTGGAGTAGATAGCAAGAAGGGAGCCTGAGGCTCCCTTCTTTGTTAGCGGTAATGTGATGGGTACTGGCTAGAACCAGAAGCCGATGATAAAGGAGCCCGCCAGGGTCAGCATCACGTTGGCCACCGCATAGGTACCGGCATAACCGAGCGCCGGAATGGAGCTGTTGGCTGCCTCGTTGACCACATCCATCGCCGGGGCACAGGTACGGGCTCCTGTGATGGCACCGAGCAGCAGCGCCGGGTTCATCTTGAGCACCCAGACCCCGAACAGGTAGCCGACCAGCACCGGCAAGGTGGTCACCAGCATGCCGGAGAAGAGCACTACCGTACCCACCTCGCTGAGGTGGTCGAGGATGCCGCCACCGGCTTTCAGGCCCGTGCTTACCATAAAGACCGCCAGACCGAGATCCTTGGCCAATCTGAGCGCGCCGGGCGGCACATAGCCTACCGTCGGGTGGTTGGCCCGCAGGTAACCCATCAGAATGCCCGCCAGCAGCAGGCCGACGGCGTTGCCGAGACCGAATTCGATCTGACCGAACACCAGCGAAACGGAGCCGATCAGCAGGCCAAGCACAAAGAAGGTGGTGAAAGCCACCAAGTCCGTGGTCTGGCTGTGGATGCTGATAAAGCCGATCTTGTTGGCCAGCAGTTTGACCCGTTGCTTCTCGCCGCTGATCTGCAGCACGTCGCCCTTTTGCAGCATGATGTTGCGATCGAACGGCATCTCGATTTGGGAGCGCACTACCCGGTTGAGGAAGCACCCTTTCTCGGTGAGGTTGAGCTCCACCAGATGGCGGCCGACCACTGAGTCGTTTTTCACCACTATCTCTTCGGTGACGATCTGCAGGTCGAGCAGGTTGCGATCAAATACCTCTTTACCGTTGCGGTAGTTGACGTCCAGCTTCTCGTGGCTCTCGGGATAGCCCACCAGGGCGATCTCGTCCCCTTCCTGAATGACGGCATCTCCATCGGGGCTTGCGAGAATGCCGTTGCGGCGGATCCGCTCTACATAGCAGCCGGTATGGGGATAGATGCCGGTCTCCCGCAGGGTACGACCACCTATCCATGCCGCCAGCTCGGGGCCAACCCGATAGGCGCGGATGATGGGCAGATAGGTCTTGCGACTCTCGCTGTCGGAGAGCCCCCGCTCGCGGGCGATTTTTTGTGCCTCGGTATTGAGGTCGAGGCGAGCCAGTGAGGGGAGGTAGCGCACCACCAGCATCAGACCCACCAGACCCACCAGATAGGTCAGGGCGTAGCCGATGCCCATATTGTCCAGCACCGCCTGCATATCAGTTTGATGGGGCAGGTTGAGCAGACCACTGCGCAAGGCATCCTGGGCACCTACCAGCGCCGGGGTCGAGGTGAGGGAACCCGCCAGGATCCCCGCCGCCATGCCCGGCCCCAGATTAAAGAACTTGGCCAGCCCCACCGTCAGCAGCAGGGCGGTCAGCAAGATCACCAGGGTCAGGGTGATGTAGTGGATGCCGTCGCGCAGGAATACGCTGAAGAAGTGAGGGCCCGCCTCGATCCCCACACAGAAGATGAACAGCATAAAGCCGACGTTTTCAGTGGTGGCCGCAAATTCGAAGCCCATCTGGCCGAACAGCAGGGCGGTAAACAACACACCTATGGTGTTGCCAATCTGAAAGTTGCCAATTCGCACCTTGCCAAGCAGCAGGCCGAAGGCCAATACCACGAACAGCAGCAGGGAGTCGCTTTGATGTAGCAGTGTCACGAAATCTATGGTCATGCCCGGAAAAACCGAGGAAAAAAGTGGGGTCGATATTGTGCCGGATCTATCCCCAATAAAGAAGCGCAAGGGATCGATTAATCGGACGTTATCGGACGCTATTTGTGGAACCGGCGGCGTGATAGGGAGACAAGCGGATGAAATCTGGCAATTTTTGCTGTAACCGTCGTTGTCAATTAGTGAAATCTGCTGCCCGCGACCGAAGTGCTCTGGCGCAGGCCGATATTTTAGATTCTGCTGTCCGGCCGCTTGGCGGGGATCAGTTTCAGCAGATTCAACCGATGGCCACCATGGTTGGCTGAGGGGCAAATCAGCTTGATATTTACCCGTTCGCCCACGGGAAAAGGGTTGGCCAAAAGATGCCTCTGAAAAGTGCCAATAGAGCCTGTCACCCCGCTATTCCTGAGGGAGCAAAAAAACAGCATAAAATCAGGTTGGCCAGTAAAATGACTCTTCGCCGGGGGCCATCAAGGGCAATCCCGCGTCCTGACAGGGCTTGCTGCACTTACCCACAGAATCTGTGGATAACCCTGTTTATGAAACTTGTTCATCGCCCTGAAAGCCGCGCCAGTACTGGGATGCAAGAGCTGTTCAAAAAATACCGGAAGAAAAATGTTTGTATAAAAATCAAATAGTTAGATGCGACAGGAGAAAACTCTGTCGAGCCGGGACGGGTAACAAAAGGGAGCGTCAGCAGCAAGAAGGATCTTGTGCATTAAAATTGGCAGGAGAGGGCACTAAAGTGGATAACTTGCACCGAGATGGTGAGGAATTGGCTCCCCCGACTGGACTTGAACCAGTGACATACGGATTAACAGTCCGCCGTTCTACCGACTGAACTACGGGGGAACATCAGGCAAGGAGGAACATCATACAGAAGGTGTCCTGGGTGGTCAAGCCATTCGCGGGATGATGGCACGGGTGTACCGCTGCCAAACCCTCGGTTACACTGCTCCTCTGCTGTTTTGTGTCGGGAGTGTTCATGAGCAAATTGTTCAAGTTAGCCAGCCAGTTTCAACCCGCCGGGGATCAGCCCACGGCGATTGCCCAACTGCTGGATGGCATCGAGTCGGGGCTGGCCCACCAGACCCTGCTCGGGGTGACCGGTTCGGGCAAGACCTTCACCATGGCCAACGTCATTGCCACCCTGAACCGCCCGACCATGATCCTGGCTCCCAACAAGACCCTGGCCGCCCAGCTCTATGGCGAGATGAAGGAGTTCTTCCCCGACAATGCGGTGGAGTATTTCGTCTCCTACTACGACTACTACCAGCCCGAAGCCTATGTGCCGACCACCGACACCTTTATAGAGAAGGATGCCTCGATCAACGATCACATCGAGCAGATGCGATTGTCCGCCACCAAGGCGCTGCTGGAGCGGCGCGACGTGGTGATCGTTGCTTCGGTGTCGGCCATCTATGGTCTGGGGGATCCCCAAGCTTATCTGAGCATGATGTTGCATCTCAAAGTGGGGGATGTGATCAACCAGCGGGATATCCTGCGTCGCCTCGCCGAGCTGCAGTACACCCGTAACGACATGGCGTTTCAACGTGGTACCTTCCGGGTGCGCGGTGAAGTGATCGACATCTACCCCGCCGAATCGGACAAGTTGGCCCTGCGGGTAGAGCTGTTTGATGAAGAGGTGGAGCGCCTCTCCCAGTTCGATCCCCTGACCGGCGCCATCGAGCAGACGGTAGTGCGCTACACCATCTATCCCAAGACCCACTACGCCACCCCGCGCGAAACCATTCTGGGGGCTATCGAGCATATCAAGGAGGAGCTGCGCAGCCGCCGCGAGCAGCTGTTGTCTCTCAACAAGCTGGTGGAAGAGCAGCGCATCAGCCAGCGCACCCAGTTTGATATGGAGATGATGCAGGAGCTGGGTTATTGCTCCGGCATCGAGAACTACAGCCGCTACCTCTCCGGCCGTGCGCCGGGGGAGCCGCCGCCCACCCTGTTTGACTACCTGCCGGGGGATGGTTTGCTCATCATCGATGAATCCCACGTCACGGTGCCGCAGATTGGCGCCATGTTCAAAGGGGACCGCTCCCGCAAGGAGACCCTGGTGGAGTACGGCTTCCGGCTCCCCTCGGCGCTGGACAACCGGCCGCTCAAGTTCGACGAATTTGAAGCGCTGATGCCGCAGACGGTGTTTGTCTCGGCGACTCCCGGCCCCTACGAGCTGGAGAAGTCCGGCGGCGATGTGGTGCAGCAGGTGGTGCGCCCAACCGGCCTGCTCGATCCGGAGATCGAGGTGCGTCCGGTGACCACTCAGGTGGACGATCTGCTCTCCGAGATCCGCAAGCGGGTGGCGGTGGAGGAGCGGGTGCTGGTCACGACCCTGACCAAGCGGATGGCGGAAGACTTGACCGAGTATCTGGCGGAGCACGACGTCAAGGTGCGCTACCTCCACTCCGATATCGACACGGTCGAGCGGGTGGAGATCATTCGCGATCTGCGCCTTGGCAAGTTCGATGTGCTGGTGGGTATCAACCTGCTGCGGGAAGGTCTCGATATGCCGGAGGTGTCGCTGGTGGCGATTCTGGATGCGGATAAAGAGGGCTTCCTGCGCTCGACCCGCTCGCTGATCCAGACCATCGGCCGGGCGGCGCGTAACCTCAACGGCAAGGTCATTCTCTACGGCGATACCATCACCAACTCGATGAAGGTCGCCATTGAGGAGACCGAGCGGCGCCGCGCCTTGCAGCATGCCCATAACCTCAAGCATGGGATCACCCCCAAAGGGCTCAACAAATCCATTGGCGATGTGATGGATATGGGGGGCAGCCGTACGGCAGGCAAACCAGGCAAGGGGATGCGCAAGGCAGCCGAGCCGCAAGGGGAATACCATGTCCGCTCTGCCAGCGAGATTGCCAAAGAGATCAAGCGGATGGAGGAGCAGATGTTCCAGCATGCCCGGGATCTGGAGTTCGAACAGGCGGCGGCACTGCGGGATCAGATCCAGCGGCTGCGCAGCGAGTTGATCGAATCATGAGCCGCAAACGCTGGCTGATTTGGCAACGACTTCGTCGTCTCTATCAGGGCTTTCGCCATCCCGGTACCCCCTGGTGGGCGAGGGGCCTGGTGATCCTTATTCTGCTCTATGGCATCAGTCCAGTGGATCTTATCCCCGACGTGGTGCCCTTGCTGGGTTGGTTCGATGATGTGACCCTGCTGCTGGTGTTGCTATGGGGTTGGGAGCGTTGTTTGCCCCCCGCAGTGCGCAGCGATCTGGAACAGGCCTCCTAGTTCACCTTTTCAACACCACGCTCGACATAACTCTTTGTGCCCCCACCCTCGAAGGAAGCGGAAAAACGGTTTCATTTGAAGGTGGGCGCTGCGGGATGAAAAAGAGGCTGGCCCGGTGATTGTCGCCCGGATGGCATTGGCGTAGACTCCACGCCGTTCACTTTATGGGTATGGAAAAAATGGATCTGATCCTCTTTGCAATCGACTTTATCCTGCACGTTGACGTGCACTTGAAAGAGCTGTTCGAGAACTATGGCGTCTGGGTTTACGCCATCCTGTTTCTGATCATCTTCTGTGAAACCGGGTTGGTAGTGACGCCGTTCCTGCCGGGTGACTCCCTGCTGTTTGCCGCCGGTGCGCTTACTGTGGGCAGCGTGCTGGACGTCCATACCCTGGCGGCCGTGCTGATCATCGCTGCCGTGCTGGGCAACGTGGTCAACTACACCATTGGTCACTTCTTCGGCGAGCAGCTGTTCCGCAACCCGGACTCCAAAATCTTCCGCCGGGATTATCTGGAGAAGACCCACGCCTTCTATGCCAAGCATGGTGGCAAGACCATCATCATCACCCGTTTCCTGCCTATCGTGCGTACCTTTGCGCCGTTCGTGGCAGGGATGGGGGCCATGACCTATCCGCGCTTCCTGGCGTTCAACCTGGTTGGCGGCCTGCTGTGGGTGCTGTCGTTCGTCTATGCGGGCCACTTCTTTGGCAATCTGCCGGTGGTGCGTCACAACTTTACCCTGCTGATCTTCGGCATCATCGGTATCTCCCTGTTGCCCATGGTAATCGGCGCGGTCAAGGCCAAGATGAGTACAGCCAAGGCATAACCAGAAATACGGTCAACCAGGTGTCTAGTCCTGAAATAGGTTTACACATTTTCAACTAGCATTTCTCTACTCAGAACCCCCTATGTACCGCATCGGGGGTTCTGTATTTCAACGCATGATGCGGCCGCTCCGCGTTGTAAATATCCACCGCTTCACGCACCATTTCCCGCGCTTGCGTCAAATCCTGCGGGCTTTGCAACAATAACTCTCCTTTCAAAATCCCGTTCACCCGCTCCGCCAACGCATTCTGGTAACCGTCATACCCATCCGTCATCGAGCATTTCACCCCGTACCGTTCATGTAATGACTGATACAGTCCCGAGCAATACTGCACGCCGCGGTCTGAGTGATGGATGAGTTCACCGCCGCCACGCCGTTGCTTCAGTGCTTTCTTGAACGCCATCGCCACCGACTTGGCGTGCATCCCTTCGTGCACGTGATGGCCCATTATCTTGCGTGAGTACGCATCCGTCACCAGGCTTAGGTACAGCGGCCCGCTCCTGGCTGGCAGATAGGTGATATCTGCGACCCAGACCTGCTCCGGGGCCACCGGCGTGACCTGCTCTGGCCCCGCCTTGAGCAAGTTGGGATGACGGTAGAAACGGTGAAAACTGTGGGTGGTCTTGTGATACGCCCGTCTGGGCTGCACCAGCAGACGGTGCTCGGCCAATATCTGAAACAGCCTGTCCCGCCCGACCTTGAGCCCGTCATCATCCTGACCCTGCAGCAGATAATGCAGCTTGCGGGTGCCGACCCGCGGTTGTCGCAGTCGAACCTGACGCACAAAGCGCACCACCTGTAGCCCTTGTGCATGGCGCTCGTCGGCGACCCGATTGCGCTTGTAGTAAGCCTGCCGGCTTATCCCGAGAAACAGGCAAGCCCTGACAATGGTCAGTCTCTCGACTTGCCGCTGCGAGAGGACTTGCCGGGTCGCTTTTTTACGATGGAGACGCCGTAGTCATTCTTCAGTACATCGACGACGGCCTCAAAGAACTGGGCTTTCTGACTCATCCGCGCCAGCTGTTGCTCGAGTTCCTTGATACGCTGCTCGGGCGTCTGGTTGTCGGGGTCAGGCATGGTGATGCTCCTGCCGGCACGTACAGAAGCCCCCTGGCTCCAATCTTGCCGACCATGTTTACGTAACCATACCAGAATGGTCGAATTGCCCTGAATGCCATATCGGGCTTGTGCTTGCTGGCAACTGAGCTCGCCTTTTTCAATCTGCTCGACCAGTGCCAGTTTAAAAGTCAGTGAGTAATCGCGCTGTGTCCGTTTCACACCTTGTCCCATCGGGTTCTCTATTTATTGGGGGGGAAAGGTGTAAACCATATTCAGGACGGCACAAGGACGAGAAAGAGGGAGCCATAATGGCTCCCCCTTTTTATCTTCACGCGGGCATGACACTCAGTTGCAGCAACGCCCTTTCACCAGATTGCCGATGGCCACCACGGTGAAGACCAACAGGTAAGCGGCGAAGATGACAACCAGCCACTGGGGCATGGAGTAACCGAAGAACTGCCAGGTGATCTGGGCACAATCCCCTTCTGGCATAAAAAGCCAGGGGAGCCACTGATCGAGCGGAGCCCAGCTCGGGAAGTCGGCAAACGGGCTGCAGACGTTGAACGGGGAGGGGTTGACCTGATAGTCCACATGCTTGAGGGCCAGCTGGAAGCCGCGGAAGGCACTGTAGCCCCATAGCAACATGGCACTCCAGCGAACATACCACTTATCCGGCGCCACCATGCCGAGCAGACCGGCGGCCAGCACACCCAGGGTCGCCAACCGTTCGTAAACGCACATCACGCACGGGGAGAGGCCCAGCACATGCTGGAAGAAGAGGGCGCACAACTCGAGGAACAGGGCTGATGCTGCCAACAGGCCCCAAGCCAGCCGATGGGCGGCGATACGGCGGAGAAACTCGATCATCTCATTGATCTCTCAGAAAAAACAGTGGCTGAATTAGAGCAGAGCGGAACCGAAAAGAAAAGGGCCCTGAAAGGGCCCTCGGAAACCGTCGCAATGGATTAATGCAGCGCCGGCTGTACCGCTGGCAGCGCACTCTCCATCACCAGCCATCCGTGCTGATAGAACCACTCTGTGGCAGGGCCAAGCAGTAATTCGACAGAGAAAAAGCCGACCAGCCCCAGCACCAATGTGTAGGGCAGCGCCATCCAGACCATGCGGCCATAGGAGAGGCGCAGCAGCGGAGCCAATGCCGAAGTGAGCATAAACAGGAATGCGGCCTGACCATTGGGGGTGGCGACCGACGGCAGGTTGGTACCTGTGTTGATGGCTACCGCCAGCAGATCGAACTGGGCGCGGTCGATGGCTCCATTGAGCAGGGCAGTCTTGACTTCGTTGATGTAGACGGTCCCGACAAAGACGTTGTCACTGACCATGGAGAGTAGACCGTTGGCTACATAGAAAAGCGCCAATTGTTGCTCTTGTTCCGCCGAAAGAACCCACTGGATCACCGGCTTGAACAACTGCTGATCGATGATGACGGCGACCACGCTGAAAAACACAGCCAGCAGGGCGGTAAAGGGCAGCGCCTCTTCAAAGGCCTTGCCCAGAGCATGCTCTTCGGTAATACCGGTGAACGAGGTTGCCAGCACGATAACCGAGAGGCCAATCAATCCTACCGCTGCAAGATGCAGAGCCAGGCCGACGATCAACCAGATGGCGATCAGAGCCTGTACCATCAGCTTGGCCTTGTCCTGCTGGGTGCGTTTGGCATTCTCATGCAGGTTGTACTCCTCCATGATGGCGCGCACCGACTCCGGCAATTTGGCGCCATAACCGAACCATCCCATCTTCTCGACCAGCACACAAGTAAGCAAACCGCAAATAAAGACGGGGAGCGAGACGGGGGACATACGAATGGCAAACTCGCCAAAGTGCCAGCCAGCCTGCTCGCCGATGATGAGGTTTTGCGGCTCGCCCACCAGGGTGCAGACACCACCCAGCGCGGTACCGATGGCGGCATGCATCATCAGGCTGCGCAGGAAGGCGCGGAACTGCTCGAGAGCCTGATAGTGGTCTTCCTTTACTTCCTGATCATGGGTGTGGTCATGTGTATGCCCAAATCCCTTGCCGGAAGAGACCTTGTGATAGATGGCATAGAAACCGGTGGCAACGCTGATCACCACGGCAATGACCGTCAGTGCATCGAGAAAAGCTGACAGGAAGGCGGAGACCAGACAGAAGGAGAGGGAGAGCAGGATCTTGGAGCGTACGCCGATTAGCAGCTTGGTGAAGACATAGAGCAGCAACTGCTTCATGAAATAGATACCTGCCACCATAAACACCAGCAGCAGCAGCACTTCGATATTGGCGACCAGCTCGTGTTTGACCTGATCGGCGGAGGTCATGCCGATCAACACGGCTTCGATCGCGAGCAGACCACCCGGTTGCAGAGGGTAGCACTTGAGGGCCATGGCCAGGGTGAAGATAAATTCAACGACCAGTAACCAGCCCGCAATGAAAGGATCAAGGTGGAAGGCGATCGGATTGATCACCAGAAATAGCAAGATGGCGTTTTTGTACCACTGTGGTGCATTGCCCAAGAAGTTCTTGGCGAATGCCTGCCCTAGGCTTATTGGCATGATAATGGGTCTCAACTTTGTTGTTAGGATCTGCTTCTATGCAGTCAAGGATGATTCGACCTGTGCCTCCGGATGTTGGCCTTTATCTGTCTGATTCCTCGTGATTTTAATCAAAAAGCGTGACGATTATAAATGATAGCCGATGGATCTTTGCCCATGTGTCTGTTTTATAACCACCTTGTCGGGGTTGGCTGGCTCCCTCGTGGCGATTAGATATATATTCCCAACACTATATTTGCCATATGTGAGCAGAGGACTGACCTTATGCTTGCCAGCCATCATCGCTTTGATATCATTCGTCAGCCTTTTTACGCATTACAACAGAGTCAATTCATGGTTATAAAAGCGCAGAGCCCAGCTGGGTTTGCCGAGGAATACATCATCGAGTCCATCTGGAACAATCGCTTTCCTCCCGGATCTATTCTGCCCGCCGAGCGTGAATTATCCGAGTTGATCGGTGTGACGCGGACGACCTTGCGCGAAGTGCTGCAGCGACTGGCCCGTGATGGCTGGTTGACCATACAGCATGGCAAGCCGACCAAGGTGAACAATTTCTGGGAAACCTCCGGCCTCAATATTCTGGAGACGTTGGCTCGTCTGGATCAGGACAAGGTACCTGATCTGATAGCTCAGCTGCTCTCAGCCCGTACCCACATCTGCACCATCTTTATCCGCGGGGCGATCCGTCACAATCCGGAGCAGGCCGCCGAGATCCTGCGTGGTGCCGATGGGGTCGAGAACAACGCCCAGGCTTATGCCGAGTTCGATTATCGCCTGCACCACCAGCTGGCGTTTGCTTCCGGCAATCCGATCTACGCTTTGATCCTGAACGGTTTCAAAGGGTTGTACAGCCGGGTCGGCAGCTACTACTTCTCCGACAAGCAGGCTCGCGAGACCGCAGATGCCTACTACAAGACCCTGCTCAATCTGGCGGAGACCAAGAACCACGAAGCCGTGTTCATGACGGTGCGTCAGTACGGTATCGAGTCCGGCAAGCTGTGGACCCGCCTGCGTCAGGACATGCCAAGCGATCTGTGCGACAACTGATCCCTTGCCTGTGCTGTCCAAGAAACGCGCCATCCGGCGCGTTTTTTTATTCTGCCGAGTTTGTGTCTATCCTTGATTGGCGGTGGTAATTGCTTGAACTGCATGGATATTTGGCCAAAAAGCTTGATCCAGCGCAAATGAACCCTGCATTTATCACTTTGGTGGCATAGGACCCAACCGCTGATTGAGGTCAAATGGAGTCATCAAGAGCGGAGCCAATATCCGCCAGAAGGAACACACCTTTCACCGGATGAAGGACACAACAATGAGTCTTCTTGAACACACCATCTGGACAGTACTGGGATATGGGGCCATGCCCTTTATCTTTCTGAGCGGATTCGTGGCGGTGGCAGTGACCTGTTGCATGCTGCTGAACGCGTTCGGGGTACAGTCCGCCGAGAAGTGAGTCGCTTCTCCATGCCGCCAAATGCCAGTCTTCGGACTGGCATTTGTTTTTTGTGTCTTTTAAAGCACTTATCCCGGCAGGGAAGGGGAAATCTTTGGTCAGGATGGTCGAACCTGCCGCCGATTTTGATTACACTGGCGCCCGTATTTCCCACTCACCATAGGTGTTCAAGGTTTTCTATGGCTCTCAAGGCAACCGTATTCAAGGCCCAGATCAGTTTGTCTGATATGGATCGCAATCTTTATCAGGACTTCTCCCTCACGCTGGCGCGCCACCCCTCCGAAACCGATGAGCGGATGATGATCCGGCTGGCGGCCTTTGCCTGGCACGCTGCCGAGCGACTGGAATTCACCAAGGGATTGAGCGCCGATGACGAACCCGAGCTCTGGTGCAAGAACTACTCGGACGACATAGAGCTCTGGATCGAGCTGGGCCAACCCGATGAAAAACGGCTGAAAAAGGCCTGTAACCGTGCCCGTCAGGTGGTGCTCTACCTCTACGGTGGTCGTGGCACCAGCGTCTGGTGGAAGCAGAACCAGGGCAAGCTGAGCCAGCATGACAACCTCAGCATCATCGAACTCTCCGACAGCCAGACTCTGCCGCTGACCGCCATGGTCGAGCGCACCATGCAACTCACTTGCACCATTTCCGATGGTCAGCTCTGGGTCAGTAACGGCGCACTGGAAGTGACGCTGGATCCGGTGGTGCTGATGGGCAAACCGGCCCGCGAACTGTAACGGACGCAGCCCATGTTCAGCGCCTTGCTCAATATCGTCATTCCGGTGTTCGGTGTGGTCGGGCTCGGTGCACTCTACGGGCGATTGCGACCGGGGGCTGCGCTCGGTTACGTCAATCGGGCCAATATCGAGCTGTTTACCCCTGCGCTGGTCTTCTCCGCGCTGGTCAAGTATCCGCTGGCGCTGGCGGAGCATCTGCCGCTGATTGCGGCGGGGGCGCTGGTTATTCTGTTACCCGGTCTGCTGCTCGCGCTGCTCAAACTCAAAGGAATTGAGCAGGCAGCGCTGATCTTGCCCGCCATGTTCCGAAATACCGGCAATCTCGGTATCCCCTTGATGGTGCTGGCGTTTGGCGAGCAGCAACTGGGGGCCATCGTGATCCTCTTTGTGCTCTCCAATCTGCTGCACTTTTCGGTCGGCATGTTTATCCTCTCGGCAAATACCTCCCGCTGGCTGTGGCTGCGAAGCCCGGTGCTGTGGGCCGCGCTGGCCGGTTTGCTGGTGGCCAACCTGCATATCACGTTGCCGGAATATGTGGTGACCACGGCCTCGCTGCTCGGCCAGATCTCGGTGCCCCTGATGCTCTTTGCGCTGGGTATTCGCCTGATGGAGGGGGAGCTTGATCACCTGGGCCTCGCGCTCAAGTGCAACCTGCTCTATCTGCTGGCGGGGGGATTGTCGCTGCTGCTGGCGATCTGGCTGTTGCCCCTCAAGACGGAGTGGATCCCGCTGTTGATGTTGTCGGTTTCCTTGCCCCCTGCGGTCTTGAATTACATGCTCTGCGAGCAGTATCACTGTCAGCCGGACAAGGTGGCCAGTATCGTGCTCGGCGGCAATGCCCTCTCTGTGCTGGTGATCCCGCTAGCGGTTTGGTTGGCACTTCATCTGCCTGGCTAAGTCAGATTGCATCGCTGCGGCGGTGCGACTCACTGGTCAATTGCTTGATCGAACCGAGTCACAGTCGTTCGCATCTCATCCTTGCAGGGGAAAGTTAGCCTATCAGGATCAGCAAGCTCTTCCATGCCATCTCTGTCCATCATTGCCTCCGTAATATATCTGTCGTCCCCGTATCCGACCCTGAGCCCCGGGCCTAACGGCGACAGCTATAGTTGAAAAAGAGCTGACTGACACTGTTTAACCAATGCCAGTGAGGGAAACCGGATGGGCACAAGTGAGCAATCTGATCCTGTGGGGCAGGCAAAATCGCGCTATGACCCGGCATTGCCTACCGGTTATGACTGGCGCAGACACCGCCGTTTTATCCTCAGTGGCGGTGGTTACAAGGCGGAATGTCGCCGTCGCAACTGGTTTCTGGAGTTGCTCAATCCGGTGCCCTATGTGGTGGTGCGAGACATAGCCATCGGCGGCATCGGCATTCTTGGGGCCATACGGTTGAAAGAGGGGGATGAGCTGGTGATTGCCATTCCCTCTGGCGAGAAACTGCGCGGTCTGGTCGTGAGATCCCAGCCTGACCCACTCTTTCCCAAACTCTATCGCACCGGTATTCGTCTGCATCGTTATCCAACGGCCGAGCTGTTTGCCCGCTGGCAAAGTTACATTCAGCCGCAAGATAAAGCGGATTTCGACCATGAGTGCCAAGTCTTGAAACAGGTACGTGGCGCGTGAGCCAAATGCCATTTCAGTGGTTGTTTTCCCCATAGTCAGCATGATCTGTCGCTGGACTTTGCGGATCAGCAGGCTTGGCTGGCCCAAGTGATTAATCTCGCTGCATGTGTTTTCATCTTTATGTTTTTATTGAATTTTATCTGTACCTCTGAAGTCGCGGAGGATGCGGATCATTTTCCCTTTTCGTGATCCCCCCCGAAGTAGTTCCCCCTGATATCCCTTAGTATCTGGCCAGCATGACTCCCTTTAGGGGGAGGATAACAAGAACAAAAAGGAATGATGGATGAGATCCGTGAGCAACCAGTGTCTGTTGATGCAGATCCAGCCGACTATCTTGCGCTTTGCCAAGATGCTGGCGAGTGTGCTACAGCTTGAGGTCGAGATTGTGGATGCCGATATGGTTCGGGTGGCTGGCACCGGGCCCTATGGCAAGTTTTTCGGACGTCAGCTGGAGGGCGACTCCCGCCTGCTGCGCTATGTGATTGATAACCAGCGGGAGAAGATCGTTACCCACACCAGCGATGATCCGGTGTGTGACGGCTGTACCTGCAAGGAGAGCTGCCGTGAGCGCGCCTTCCTCGGGGTTCCCATCATGGTGGACGAGCGCTGCATCGGGGTGATCAGTCTGGTGGCCTTCAGCGACGAGCAGCAGGCGCGCCTCAACAACAATCTGCAGGATGTGTGTGACTATGTGCGCCACATCTCCACCATCTTTGTGGCCAAGTTGCTCGATTCACGCGGGCTGTCGGACGGGGTCAACAAGGTGTTCCTCAATCTGATGACCAACATGGATCAGGGTTGCCTGCTGCTCGATGACAAGAGTCAACTGCTCTACGCCAACGAGGTGGCACTCCATCATCTGGGTTGCCAGCAGGAACAGCTGCAGGGGCGTGAAGTGGGGATCCGCCCGCTCACCTTCTCCCAACAGGGGCTCAGTGGTCATCTTCAGCACATCATCACCTTTGAAGGTCGTCAGGAGCTGATCATCGGCCAGCTACATCATGTGCAGGGCCAGCAGCTCTTTCTGATGGCGTTTCACCAGTCCCACTCCGGTCAGGTTCAGGAGCCGGATCCGGATGTGCGGATCGATCAGCTGATCGGCGAGAGCAAGCCGATGCGCACCCTCAAACGACTGCTGCACCGCATCGCCCAGAGTCCTTCCAGCGTGCTGATTTGTGGCGAGAGCGGCACCGGTAAAGAGGTGGTGGCCCGCGCTGTCCATCGCCTGAGTCCGCGGCAGGACAAGCCTTTTATCGCCATCAACTGTGCCGCCATTCCCGAACAACTGCTGGAGAGCGAGCTGTTTGGCTATGTGAAGGGCTCCTTTACCGGTGCTTCCAGCGGTGGCAAGCAGGGCCTGATCCAGGCGGCCCATCAGGGCACCCTGTTCCTTGACGAGATTGGCGACATGCCGCTCACCATGCAGGCCAAGCTGCTGCGGGTGCTGGAGCTGCGGGAGGTGACCCCCATCGGGGCCAGCCGACCGGTGCCGGTGGATATTCGCATCATCGCCGCCACCCACCAGCATCTAGATCAATACATCGCCGAGGGGAAGTTTCGTGAAGATCTCTACTACCGCATCAACGTCATCCCCCTAAACCTGCCGCCGCTGCGGGAGCGGGAAGGGGACGTGGAGCTGCTGACCCACTACTTCCTCAACCTGCACACCAGCCGCATCGGCATCGTCTATCCCGGTCTGGCGCCCGAGGTAATGGCGCTGCTCAAGGGGTATCGCTGGCCGGGCAACGTCCGTGAGCTCAGCAACCTCATCGAATATCTGGTCAACGTCAGCCAGGCGGGCGAGGTGATTGACGCCAGCCTGCTGCCCCCCAACATCATCCGCAATCAGGAGCCCCATCGCGTCACCGCCCAGTCGATCCCGGTGACCAATCTGGATGCGGCGTTCAATGTGCCTGCCACTGCTCCGCTCGCCACCACGCCGGAGACGCTGCCTGAGCCCGTTCCGGGTGAGAGCGGCCTTGAGAGCATGGAGAAACAGATGATAGAAGAGACCCTGCAGCGGCTTGGCAACAAGAAACTGGCCGCACAGGCGCTGGGGATTGGGATTGCCACCCTCTATCGCAAGATAAAGAAGTACGAGATTGCCGTGCAGAGCTGAGGCGCTGGCGGCGTTTATCCGGCCCGTGTCATTCATCGGATGGCACGGGTTTTTTTATGGGAACAAGGCTCTGCGTCATTGCCGAATTGTGCTGAACGGATTGGTGGGGCAGGGGAGTGGCTAAATGGCAGAATGCAAAAAGCCCGCTCGATGAGCGGGCTTTTTTAATCTGGTGCGTCCTAGTGGATTCGAACCACCGACCCCCACCATGTCAAGGTGATGCTCTAACCAGCTGAGCTAAGGACGCAGGGTGCGCAATGCGGCTTTTATTTCTTTATGCAGAAGTGGTGGGTTTAATTGGATTCGAACCAACGACCCCTACCATGTCAAGGTAGTGCTCTAACCAACTGAGCTATAAACCCACATCTGGAATAACTGCAAAGTATTTAAACTGAATGGTGCGTCCTAGTGGATTCGAACCACCGACCCCCACCATGTCAAGGTGATGCTCTAACCAGCTGAGCTAAGGACGCATAATCAGTGTTCTGTAATGGTGCGTCCTAGTGGATTCGAACCACCGACCCCCACCATGTCAAGGTGGTGCTCTAACCAGCTGAGCTAAGGACGCATCACAGAAAAAGTGGTGGGTTTAATTGGATTCGAACCAACGACCCCTACCATGTCAAGGTAGTGCTCTAACCAACTGAGCTATAAACCCACTTTCTATCACTTCACTACGCCAGCGCTGCTGACGTGGTCGGCATACTACCCATGCCCCCCAAGGCTGTCAACAGGCCATACGCACAAAGGAGACTGTTTGCCCAGTTCTTGCGCAGCCTGTTGATTTTGCAGGCGAGTTGCCGCTTTTACTGGGCCCGCGACAGGGTGGTACACGCCTCCGGCGTCGCGAAGCGGCCATAGATATGGCGCAGGCGAGCCCCCAGCATCAGCGCGGCACTGGTGAGGCCGACGATAAAGCCAATCCAGAAGCCCTGCGGCCCCATCCGCGGTACCACCCAGTCGGTGAGACCCAGGATCATGCCGGTCGGCAGCCCCAGTCCCCAGTAGGCGACGATGGTGACGTAGAAGATCGCCTGGGTATCCTTGTAACCGCGCAGCGCGGCGGCCGCGACCACCTGCACCGAGTCGGAGATTTGATAGATGGCGGCGAAGAACAGCAAAATGGCCGCCAGGACGATCACCTGCTGATCATCGGTATAGATGGAGGCGATCTGCTCGCGCAGTAACACCGTCATGGCGGCAGTGGCAGCGGCAATGGCCATCCCCAGCATCAAGCCGGTGCGAGCCGCCACCCGAGCATTATGGGGCTGCCCTTCGCCGATGCTGTGACCGACCCGGATGGTGACACCCACCCCGATGGAGAGGGGCAGCATAAAGACCAGGCTGGAGAAGTTCAGCGCAATCTGGTGGCTCGCCACCGTTTCGGCGCCGAAGGGGGCCAGCATCAGGGCCACTACGGTAAACAGGGTCACCTCGCAGAAGATCGCCATGGCGATGGGGAACCCTAAGCGGAACAAGCGCCAGATCCGGCTGCCGTTGGGGCGAGCCAGCTGGGAGAAAAGCCGGATCTCGGTGAAGTGACGGGAGAGCTTCACATAGAGGATCATCGCCAGCAGCATGGCCCACAGCACGATGGCCGTGGCCACGCCACAGCCGACCCCGCCGAGCTTGGGCATGCCGAAGTGGCCGTGAATGAAGATGTAGTTGGCGGGAATATTGACCGCCAGCCCGACAAAGCCGATCACCATGGTGGGCATGGTGTGGGAGAGCCCCTCACTGAAGTTGCGCAGCACCTGGAACAGCACGAACGCGGGCAGGCCCCACAGGATGGCGTGCAGATAGCCGGTGGTCTTGGCAGCCATCACCGGCTCCACATCCATGAACTGCAACGCCAGCGGGCTGTAATAAAGCGCAATCATCGCCAGCGGGGTGACGATCAGTGCCAGCCAGAAACCCTGATGAACGGCCGGGCGAATTGCCTCCCGTTTACGGGCACCATTGAGCTGGGAGACGATGGGGGTGAGCGCCATGATGATCCCCTGCACCAGCAGGATCACCGGTAGCCAGAAGCTGGACGCCACCGACACGGCGGCCAGATCGACCGCACTCACCTGACCCGCCATCACGGTATCGACGAAGTTCATGGCGACCTGAGCCACCTGGGCGACCAGAATGGGGCTGGCTAGACGGACGAGCTGCTTCGCCTCGGACCAATAACGTTGCACTGACACCTCCGAGTGGATCAGATAAGAGTAAAAAAGAGCGGAAATCGGGAAGAGCCTTTGCACTTTCGGACGAAAGTGCAAAGGGTGGGGGAGGCATTCTAGCCTGAAATTCAGCCAGGACGAAATAGTTGCCGCCCCGGGGGCAGGATCAGGCGTCTTCGTGATCGCTGATCAGCAGGTTGGCTGCCGCATAGGCGGCCTGTTCACGCAGTTCGGCGGGTACCCGCTCATCGGCGGCGACCGCGTTGAGGGCGCGGATAGTAGCGGCGATGGCGTTTGGCACATAGCCCTGCTCGCCGGAGCCAATCTGGTTATAGGCGATACGGATCGCTTCACAACATTGATATACCTGCATTTCTTTTTTCCTTGTTTACCCGGATGTGAACGGCGTCACTATAGCGATCGGGCGCAAGCTTGTCAGCCTGTACCCTTGTCTCACCCTCTGCCCGAGGTTAACCTGCCCTTTTTGCCGTAGCAGGAGACGAGAGATGTTCACTGGCATAGTGCAGGGGACCGCCGAACTGGTGGCCATCGAAGAGCAACCCAACTTCCGTACCCATGTGATCCGCATGCCCAGCCGGGTGTGGGGCGAGGGATTGGCCCTGGGTGCCTCGGTGGCTCACAACGGCTGCTGTCTCACCGTGACCCGGATTGCAGGGGATCTGGTCAGCTTCGATCTGATGCAGGAGACCCTGCGTCTCACCAACCTCGGTCTGTTGCAGGTGGGGGACAAGGTCAATGTGGAGCGGGCCGCCCGCTTTGGCGACGAGATCGGCGGTCATGCCATGTCTGGCCATATCATCGGCATGGCAGAGGTCACCTCGGTGATCGATACACCCAACAACCGTCAGGTGTGGTATCGCCTCGCCCCTGAGCTGATGAAATATGTGCTGACCAAGGGGTACATCGGCATCGACGGCATCAGTCTGACCATAGGTGAGGTGCGCGAGCGGGAGTTCTGCGTCCACCTGATCCCCGAGACCCTGGCCCGCACTAATCTGGGTTGGGTCAAGGCTGGCTGGCAGACCAATATCGAGATCGATCCCCAGACCCAGGCCATCGTCGATACCGTGGAGCGGGTGCTGGCGTCACGCGGGGGTAACTGAAAGGAAACGGCTCGGTGTCAATCGCCTCATAAGCAAGGGCCTGCAGTGTGCAGGCCCTTGTTATTTACATGGTGAAAATATCCACTCAACTTTTTATGGCTCGCAGTCACAACATCTGCTCAAATCTTTGCGACTTGCAGGCAAAACAGCTGCTCGGCCTTTTGTGACTCGCAATCAAAACAGTTGCTCGTCATCCGCATCCACAAACAACTGCAAACAGTCGCGTGCTTCGTCGCGGTGAAGCCGCAGATGGATCGGATTGCAACAGGCCATGCAATCTTCGTAAAACTCCTGATCACCCTGACTGGCATCCAGCTCGACCCGGGTATGGTGGCCACAGTGAGGGCAGACGATGCGCTTGCTGGTGTACTCGATCATGATAACCTCCTCGGGCCCTGGGGCCGCCTATCTACCCTGATTCTAGTCGGGCTGCAGGGGGTTAACCGCGAGCAAACGCACGTTTATGACAGAGATCAGGCCTTAGAAATGGCAAGGCCCAACTAGTTGCGTGGGCCGTTCAGGATAAGAGCCGTCTGGTTGCTGATCGCGGGTGACAAGAGGGGGATTGCCAACGGTTGTTTGGCAATAACAGGGGGTCAGCTGCCCCCTGCGAGTAGGAGATGGGGTGCGTAACGAGGCGTTACGCGACCCAGCTGGCCAACATGTCGGCATTCAGCTCGGCCAGCGAGCTTAGCTGGTAGTTGGCGATGGCCAAACGTGGGTCACCCACTAAAGCGGGATCCGGCACGATCAGCGCGGTCATGGAGGCCGCCTTGGCCGCCAGCAGGCCGGTAAAGCTATCTTCGATGGCCAGACAATGAACCGGCTCTACCCCCAGCTTTTCGGCGGCGTGGATATAGACATCCGGGTGCGGTTTGCCGAAACGCTCTACTTCAGCGGAGTGAACCGCCATAAAGCGATCGCGAATGCCGAGTTTGCCGAGCACTGCTTCTACCATCGCAAAGGGTGATGAGGTAGCCAGACCCACTTTCAGGCCGCGCGCTTCGATAAGGTCGAGCGCCTCCAGCACGCCGGCTTTGGCCTGACCTTCGGAGAGGATCAGGGCATTGACCCGATCCAGAATGCGCTGTACCACCTCTTCCTGAGTTGGGCCGCTCCACGGGCGCAGACGATACCAGTGGGCGACCAGCTGATCGATGCGCACGCCGATGGTCGATTCACAATCCTCGACGGTGTGGGGGTGACCCAGTTCGGAGAAAACGGCGATCTGGGCCCGTTGCCAAAAGGGTTCCGAGTCAATCAGAACACCATCCATATCGAAGATCACGGCAGCTAACATCTTGTACTCCTGACAAATTTGAAGAGGGGATTATAAGCCTGACGGGGAAATGCAAAAGGGGCATTGCCATGCCCCTTGCGCCCGATCACATCGGCAAACGTTTGTTTTGCTATGGCAAAAAAGCCCTTAGAACAGTACATCGACCTTGGCGGCCACGGCTTTGGCTTTCTCTACCGCATCCTGGCAATCCGCTGCGCGGGCCAGCGCCACGCCAAGACGGCGGCGACCGGCGATCTCCGGCTTGCCAAACAGCCGCAGCTGGGCGCCCGGCACCAGCGCCAATGCCTCACCAATCCCCTGATAGCGGATATTCTGGCTGTGCCCTTCGCGCAGTACCACGGCGGAGGCGCTCGGTCCGTACTGGGTGATGGTGCCGACCGGCAGCCCCAGAATGGCGCGTACATGCAGGGCGAACTCGGAGAGATCCTGCGAGATCAGAGTCACCATGCCGGTATCGTGGGGACGCGGCGAGACCTCGCTGAACCACACCTCATCGCCCCTGATAAAGAGCTCGACTCCGAACAGGCCGTAACCACCGAGGGCCTCGACCACCTTGGCCGCTACCTCTTTGGAGCGGGCCAGCGCCAGCTCGCTCATCACCTGCGGCTGCCAGGATTCGCGGTAGTCGCCATCTTCCTGCCGGTGGCCGATAGGGTCGCAGAAGTGAATGCCATCGACGGCGCGTACCGTGAGCAGGGTGATTTCGTACTCGAAGGGAACGAAGCCCTCGACGATCACCTTGCCACGGCCGGCGCGGCCACCCTCCTGGGCGTAGGTCCAGCTCTCATCCAGCTTGGCGAGATCGCGCAGCACGCTCTGTCCCTTGCCGGACGAACTCATCACAGGTTTCACCACGCAGGGCAGGCCGATAGCCTCGACGGCGGCGACAAACTCCTCTTTGCTTTGGGCAAAGCGGTAGGGTGAGGTGGGCAGGCCCAGGGTCTCGGCGGCGAGACGGCGGATCCCTTCCCGGTTCATGGTGAGTTGGGTGGCGCGGGCGTTGGGCACTACCTTGACCCCTTCTTGCTCAAGGGCAGCAAGGGTATCGGTGGCAATCGCTTCAATCTCGGGGATGATGAGGTCGGGTTTAACCTCGGCGACCAGGGCACGCAGGGCGTTGCCATCGAGCATATCCAGCACGTGGGCTTTGTGCGCCACCTGCATGGCGGGGGCATTGGGGTAGCGGTCGGCGGCGATCACTTCGATCCCGAACCGTTGCAACTCGATGGCGACCTCCTTGCCAAGTTCGCCGGAGCCCAGCAGCAGGGCACGGGTGGCGCCGGGGCGGGTTGCGGTTCCAAACATACGATCTCTCCTGATGTCGATGGTCATTGTTGATGATCGCTATCGCACGAATAGCGGACAAAAAAAGAGGCACGCATGGCGTACCTCAGGAAACGGGTTTGTGAGCGCGCTGCTCCAGATGGGTCAGCAAGGTAATGGCGCCAATGATGATGGCGGCGCCAAGCCACAGGCGGCCGGGAGGCGCCCAGCCAAACACCAGCCAGCCCGCCAGCACGTTCATCGGCAGTTTGGCAAAATCGAAAGGCTGAACGAAGGAGGCCTCTGCCACGCTGTAAGCGCGAGCGATGGACATCTGGGCCAGTGCCGTCAACACGCCGGAGGCGGCTACCAGCAGCCACTGGCTCTCGCTCGGCCACTGCCACTCCGGCAGGGCCAGCATGACGTTGAACGGGGTACTGAAGATAAGCAGATACACCACTATGGTGTGGGATGATTCGTTGGCTGCCTGATAGCGCACCATCAGGGAGTAGCCGGCCCAGAACAGCGCCGCCGCCACCGGCAGCAGGGAGGCCCAGTTGAATTCGTCAGTCCAAGGGGCGAGGATCACCATGGCGCCGGCAAAGCCCGCCAGGGTGGCCAGAATGCGGGCGCGGCTCACCTGCTCCTTGAGCAGCAGGGCGGAGCCCAGAGTGGCAAACAGCGGTGAGGTCATCAGCAGAGCGATCCCCTGCCAGATGGGGACGGGGTACGCCAGTGCCCAGAGCCAGAGCTGGATGCCGATCACTGCCAGCAATACCCGCAACAGGTGCAACCGGAACTGATTGGTCATCAGGGATTGGCGCAGGCCGTGACGAACCAGCCAGGGCAGCAGGCAGATCAGGGCGATCAGGTATTGATGGAAAGCGACCTGGGTCGATGGGAGGCCAAGCTTGAAGCTGACATACTGGCTCAGGCTGTTGACGGCGGCGAAGCAGAGTCCTGCCACCATCATCCAGACTGCACCGGCCAAAGGAGAGTGCCTGCGCGAGGGTATCATGGGATCCGGGTCGCTGGAAAAAAGTGCGGCGGATCATAACGGCAATCGTTTGTTCTGCCAAGGGTTGAAGCGCGGCCGCAGGGTTGGCTGGCGAGGAAGTGGCCTTGCATCAAAAAATTTGAACAAGTTGAGCATCTATTTTCGCTATCAGCAAATAAGCACAATGTTTAGAGTGACCTCCATCGACAGCAACGCTGTTCAACCGACAACCAAATGGAGTTTCACCATGGCCAATATCCTCGTACTCAAATCCAGCATCCTGGGTCAATATTCCCAATCCAACGCCCTGATCGACGGCTTCCTGGCTGATCATCAGGATGATGCCGTCACCGTGCGTGATCTGGCTGCCCTCAACCTGCCGGTGCTGGATGGCGAGTTGGCCTCCGGCCTGCGCGGTGGTGACAACCTCAATGAACGTCAACTGGCGGTGATCGCCCAGTCTGACGAGCTGATCGCCGAGCTCAAGGCGAGCGACTTGGTGGTGATTGCGGCCCCTATGTACAACTTCAACATCCCGACCCAGCTGAAAAACTGGATCGATCTGGTGGCTCGCGCTGGCGTCACCTTCCGCTATACCGAGACCGGTCCGGTCGGTCTGGTTGAAAATACCCGTGCGCTGGTGATCAGCCCCCGTGGCGGCATGCACGTTGGCAGCGCCACCGATCTGGTCACTCCCTACATGCGTACCGTGCTCGGTTTCATCGGTATCAAAGAGGTGGATTTCATCTACGCCGAAGGGATGGGTATGGGCCCGGATGCCCAGAGCAAGGGGATGGAAGCGGCCAAAGCGCAGCTTGAGGCTCTGGCTATCTAAGGGCTCTCTCTATTAAGGGCTATCTATCCCGTCAGGGGTTATCTCTTCAAGGGGTTGCCCCGCCAGATACGAGAACGCAGCCATCAGGCTGCGTTTGTTTTTGGGCTAGATATGATTGCGACAGACGTTGCTGCTACAGAGAGTATCGCGGCAAGAGGTCGGTATAGACGCTCTGGCGGAGTCACTACTCCATCATAAAGCGGCGACAACCACGCACCAGCATCAATGCCACCGCGACCAGCAGGCCAAGCAAGAGGGTGGTCAGCCACTGTTCGGTACTTTGCGGCAAGTGGGGCGTGAAGAGGCTGATCATCAACAGGGTACAGAGCGTGATCAACAGGCTCTGTCGGGTCATCAATATCATGGGGTCATCCTTGGTTTGCTCACCTGAAACGATTTTAATGCCCTCTTGTGACAGGGTGATGTATCCGTGCATCACCTTGTTGGGGCTCTTCAGACCATATCAGGTTTTTACTGCAGAGCCAGCGCCATCACTGGCGCTGTGATCCCGATCCCGCTAGCTCTCTTTATCTGAACTGTTTCTGCGCTGGCTGGTAGTGAAAATCGCCGCTGGCGAGCCGCGCTTCCAGTGCCGCCTGATCGATCTCCTGCGCTTTGCAGAGATCATCCAGATCGTCATAGCGATCACGCAGCTGCATATTGACGACGCTCAATAGCATGTTGATGTCCATGGTGGCGAACTTTTTCAAATCCATGATTATTTCTCCCGATCCAGTGATTGCAGCTGCTCGATGGCGGCGCTGACGCTGTGCAGATGCTGGCGGATCGCCTCGCGGGATTCGCTCGGCAGATAGTCGGTCAGGGTATGTTGCCAGCTGCCCGCTTCACTCTTGAGCTGCAGGAAGAGGGCGAGCCCGGCATTGGTGAGGGAGACCAGACTGATGCGTTTGTCCTGCTCGCTGCTCTCGGTAAAGATGATCCCTTTTTCGACTAGACGGCGGATCTCGCGGGAGATGCGCACCTTGTCCATGCCGCTCGCCTCGACCAGCTCTTTCTGGCTGATGGGGTAGTGGGGGCCGAGCACCATCATCAGGCGCCATTGCGGCACGGTCAGCTGGTAGCGCTGTTCATAAAACTGTTCGAAGGTATCCCGTAGCATCTCGGCGGCATGTACCAACTGATAGGGCGGGTAGTGAGCGAGTAACGCTATGATTTTTGACATATTACACCCTGCTGTGACGGCTGCATCAGATGCAGTTTCTTTTGATACTTTGACATTGATGATACGAAACTCAAGCTGATTTGTCTGACCCGGTTGCGATGAAATGTGCGGTGGCGCACGCCCTCAAGGAAAAACCGGGTCTGACCGACGGGATTTTAAGCCAACGCTGTTCAGCCTTTACGCAACCAGATGAGGGCATTCTGCTTGAGCCAGGCCTCGCGAGTGTGGATAGCGTAGAGCGCGGCCTCGTCGCGGCTGCCCGCTTGCCAGCTTTGTGGCTCCTGTTTGGGCAGCTTGCGCTGACCCAGCAAGCAGGCCGGAATGTGCGGGTTGGCCTCGATGGCGACCAGCAGATGGGGCTTGGCTGCCTCGGCACCCTCGGTAGCAAAGACCATCAGCGCCTTGTTATAGAGCAACCAGCTGGAGGCTTCATCGAAGCGCACCAGCAGGGCGGTCAACGCCTGCCAATCCCCTTGCAGTGCATAGAGGGTGGAGAGGTTGTAGCGGCAACCCGGTTCATCGGCCATGCAGATTGTCAGCAGCGCCAGATACTCCGCTTTGGCCTCGCCCAGCTTGCCAAGGCGCAGCAGGCAGTCGGCGCGGCCGGCTCTGGCGGCCAGCAGAGGACGCAGCTCGGGGGCACTCCAGCCGTGGCCGTCGATTTGCTGCCAGAAGGCTTCATCAAACAGCGGAGTGGCATCGGCGATGATCTTCTCGAACCAGCCGAGGCGGGCCTGATGATCGCGGCAGCTGTCGGCCAGCTCGAACCAGGTCTGCCACTGTTGGGCCTGCTCGCCATTGAGGGCCACATCAGCGTTGGGGGCGGCCTGATACTGGTCGAGGTTGAGCAACTGGTTGAGGGCGGTTTTCATGTTCTGGCGCTGTCGTTTGCAGAACTCGACAAAGGGGAGTTCGCTGGCGGCGGCGCTATAGAGCATCTGGGCCATCTGCTTGTCGCGAAACAGGCTCAGCTCGGCGGCCAGACTGAAGCGGTACTGGGTGGTCGGGTCGTTCAAATCCTTCGGCTTGGGCCAGGTGGCAAAACCCATGCTGAAGCCATAACACCATTGACCGAGTGGGTGGCTCTGTTCGAACACCTGCTCGGGGTTATCGCTGGGCAGGCGGCATTGACTCGGCAGGGCCAGCTGGGCGTCGTCGGCCTGGGATTCCAGCTCGGCGATCAGGTGGTTGAGGGCTTCTGCGCTTTTTTCATCCAACTCGGCATCCTGTTCCAGCAGACCAGCCAGCGGGCGTTGCCAGTCAGGGCTTTCCGGCCCCACCAGACGAGCACAGAGAAAACCGTGCAGGGCCGGGTAGGTCATGTCCTGATCGCTGTGGCTCTGGATCCATTGATTAAGATGGCGGGTACGAGTGGATGGGTTCATCGACAGTTCCTCTGGATTTGAACAGCCGCGAAGTCTACCTAAAAGTGGGGTTATTTGCAGCAAATGGCCGCCTGTTTGGCGATTTAATCACCATTGGCGGATAAGATAGGGGCGAAAGGGCGGCTCGTGGTGGCTTGGGGACTAGGCCGGATCACCGCTCTTGAGGTAACATGCGTGCCCATAGGGGCCATGTTCAGTTGGCCCATCCGGGTAATGAAAAAAGAGAGCACCATGATACAGATTGGCAAGATGAACACCCTCACCGTTGTTGAACTCGAAGACCGTGGCGCTTGGCTTTCGGCCGATGAGTACGGTGAACTGCTGCTGCCCAAACGTCAACTCCCGGAAGGGGTGAAAGAGGGGGATAGCGTGCAGGTCTTCCTCTATCTGGATGCCGATTGCGAGCCGGTGATCACCACCGACAAGCCATTTGCCATGGTGGACGAATTTGCCGGTCTGAAAGTGGTCAATGCCAACAAGATTGGTGCCTTCCTCGACTGGGGCATGAAAAAGGATCTGTTTGTGCCGAGCCGCGAGCAGAACAAGCCGATGCAGGTGGGCCACGTTTATCTGGTGCGTCTGCAACTGGATAACGAAGGGCGCATGGTCGGCACCAGCCGCATCGAGCGTTTCCTGACCCCGGCCGGCAGCAACTTCAAGGTCGGTGACGAAGTGACCGCGCTGCCGGGGGAGCACTCGCCCCTTGGCATCAAGGTGATCGTCAACGGTCAGTATCCCGGCATGCTGTTCAAGAACGAAGTGTTTGGCCGAGTGATGACCGGTCGGCCGCAAACCGCCTGGGTCAAGCAGGTGCGCGAAGATGGCAAGCTCGATCTGACCCTGCAAAAGCCGGGTCTGGCGCGGGTTGATGACGCTGGTGAGCGCATTCTGAGCCGGATGAAAAAGCAGGGCGGCAGTCTGGCGGTGGGTGACAAGAGCGAACCCGAGCTCATCTACAAGCTGTTCAGCATGAGCAAGGGTACCTTCAAGAAGGCGATCGGCGGCCTCTACAAGCAGGGCAAGATCGTCATCGAAGATAACGCCATCACTCTGGTGGCCACAGAGACCGACTCGGCAGTGGATAGCGAATAAGATGCCGAGCCCCTGTGTTGGCCTCTGCAAGGCGAAAGATGGGCTTTGCCTTGGTTGTGGCCGCACCCTGACCGAGATCGGCCACTGGTCGGCGATGGATAGCAAGGCCCAGCTGGCGGTGATGGCCGAGCTGAATGGCTCGAAAAGTACCCACCGCTGTCCGGGTTGTGGCGAACCGGCCTATTGCGCTGTCTCTGCCGGTCAGACCATCGCCCAGTGCTGGTGCAGCCAGTTGCCGGCAATGCCGATGCAGGAGGCCAGCGCTTGCTGGTGCCGCCGCTGTCTGGCCAAGGCCATCGCGGCGCAGTATTAGCAGAGAACTGAATTAAGTGAAAATAGAAACAAGAAAGGCGCCGATGGCGCCTTTTTTATGCCTGCTGCTGGCGATGCCAGCGCACATGCACTTGATCTTCGGTCAGCAGGCGGGGCAGCAGGAAGGTGGCAAAGATCACCTCAAACTCATCCTGATGATCCAGCAAACCGACCCACACTTCGACCCAGCGCTCCATATCGACCGGCTCACCCAGCTCGGTCGACCAGTCGGCATTGGGCAGGGTTGCCTCCACGGCGCCACGCTGCTCAAACTCCAGGGTGATGTCGACTATTTGTTCGGGGGCCAGCATATCGGCGGCCTGCTCAAGAAACTGATCATAGGCCCATTCGACCAGCTGATCCGGGGTACGCTGTTCCATGAAATCACTCCAGATACATCGAGGTTCGCTACTGTAACAATTATTGACTGTGGCGGCCAGACCAGTACGCCGGGCGTGGCCGGCCTGTCCAAGTTGCCGTTGGGGGAGTATGGTTAAGGCGCGGATCAGCTGGCAGGGAGTAAGGGAATGAAGCAGCGGGGACGGCGGCAACAGATCAAGCGACGGCGCGAGGCCTGGTGGTGGCACTATCTGCCGCTTCACCGCGAAACGGTGGGCGGCCATCTGGGCCCACCGGAGAAACCCGATGAGCCCTGAGGATCAGTCGGCCTGATGCACCCGATTGAGGGTGATCTGGCCCAGTTGCCCCATCTGGCGGCGGATCCAGACCGAGCGCTTCTGCACATAGGGTGAAGGGGGCTTGACCCGATAGCGCCACGGGTTGGGCAGGGCGGCGGCCAGCAGGGATGACTCGTAGCGGGTCAAGCGGCTGGCCGGTTTGCCAAAGTAGGTGCGGGCGGCGGCTTCGGCGCCATAGATGCCGGGGCCGAACTCCACGATATTGAGATAGACCTCGAGAATGCGGGCCTTGTCCCAACCCAGCTCCATCAGCAGGGTAAACCAGGCCTCCAGCCCCTTGCGCAGGAAGCTGCGATCACTCCACATAAAGAGGTTCTTGGCGGTCTGCTGGCTGAGGGTGCTGGCACCGCGCACCCGTTCGCTGTGCTGGTTGTGCTTGAGCGCGGCGTTGATGGCATCCATGTCAAAGCCGTTGTGATCGGCAAAGCGCTGATCCTCGGCGGCAATCACCGCCAGTTGCAGCTCCTTGGAGATGGACTCCAGATCTACCCATTGATGGCGCACCTGGGTGATCTTGGCGGGCGGAAACAGGGCCCGCTCGATACGCCAGCTCCACATCGGCGGATCGATAAAACGCAGCAAGGCGACCGAGCCGACCGAGCAGAGCAGCCCGGCCAGCGCGATCTTGCCTGCCCACCTCAACACCCGGCGCCCAAACGATGCAGATGGGCGCACGGGGGCCACGGCGTCAGGGCCAGACTCCCACTGATAGTGGCTGGGATCATCGGGATCCGGAATTATTGGGGCAGCCATTCGATGTGGCAGAACTTCTCGTCAACACGGCGGGAGAGCAGCATGCGGGCAAACAGGTGCTCATACTCTTGTTCTTCATTGCCAAGGCCTACCCAGATCTCGGCATAGTCGGTATCGCTCACCGCAAAACCCACGTCCGCTTCCCAGTCATCGGCCGGGTCGGTTTCGGCCAGCAGGCCGCGGTCGTTGAACTCCTGATTGAAGCGGGCGATCTCCTGCTCCGGCAGGTTGTCAGAGGCCAGCTCCATAAAGAGTTCGAGGGCGGTATCGAGCAGTTCCTCGACGCTGTGCATTTCGTCATTCATAGACATAAGCGGTCTGTTCCAGAAAAGAGAAAAAGGTGCCAGCGCAGATCACTGCCTGCGGGGCGGCGCTATTCTAGCGGTCGGCAGACCCCTTGGCGAGATGAGGCGAGCCGCTGTGACCTGTTTTTGTGCCAATAAAAAACCGGATCCAGTGACAGGATCCGGTCTTCATTGGGGGAAGGGGTCACGCATAGGGCGTCAGCTCATCCCTTCTTGTCATCGGCGAAGGTGATGTTGAGCTCCAGTACCGACAGCTCATCACTCTTCTGATCCAGTTGGACGGTTATCTTCTCCGGATCAATGTTGACGTATTTGCGGATCACATCGAGGATGTCCTGCTTGAGCTGGGGCAGGTAATCCGGCCCCCCTCTGGATGAACGCTCGTGAGCAACAATGATCTGCAACCGCTCTTTGGCCAGTTGTGCGGTGTTCTGTTTCTTGTTGGAACGAAAATAATCCAATAATGACATGTTTAACTCCCGAACAGTCGGCTAAAGAAGCCCTTCTTCTCTTCTTCCAGAAAACGAAATTCCTTGGCATCGCCCAGCAGGCGGGACACCGCATCTTCGTAGGCCTGACCGGCATCGGACTCCTTGTCCAGAATAACCGGTTCGCCGGAGTTGGAGGCGCGCAGCACCGCCTGGGACTCCGGGATCACCCCGAGCAGAGGAATGGCCAGGATCTCCTGCACATCCTGCACGCTCAGCATGTCGCCGCGGTTGACGCGGGTAGGGCAGTAGCGGGTCAGCAGCAGGTGCTCCTTGATGGGGTCTTCGCCACGCTCGGCGCGACGGGACTTGGAGGCCAGGATGCCAAGGATGCGGTCGGAGTCACGCACGGAAGAGACTTCCGGGTTGGTGGTGACGATCGCTTCATCGGCAAAATAGAGTGCCATCAGTGCGCCCGCCTCGATCCCTGCCGGGGAGTCGCAGACGATGTAATCGAACTTCATCTCCGCCAGTTGATCCAGGATCTTCTCGACCCCCTCACGGGTGAGGGCATCTTTGTCCCGGGTCTGGGAGGCGGGCAGGATAAACAGATTTTCCGAGCGTTTGTCCTTGATCAGCGCCTGATTGAGGTTTGCTTCCCCATTGATGACGTTGACGAAGTCATACACCACGCGCCGCTCGCAGCCCATGATGAGATCCAGGTTTCTCAGACCGATGTCAAAGTCAATGACCACTGTCTTGTGACCACGCTGGGCTAAGCCGGTGCTCAGGGCCGCACTGGTTGTGGTCTTGCCAACGCCACCTTTACCCGATGTAACGACTATGATTCGCGCCATTCTCGCTTCCTTGTAACTCTATTTGATACGGTCTATTCGGAGTTGTTCATTGTCCAGCCGGATATGGACCGGTTGCTGGATCAGGCCTGCCGGCAATGCATCGCTTAGCTGGAATGTGCCCGCGATGGAGAGCAGCTCGGCCTGTAATTGCTGGCAATAGATCCGGGCCTGGGTGTTGCCCCGGGCACCGGCAATGGCTCTGCCACGCAGGGTGCCATAAATATGAATGCTGTCATCGGCGAGCACTTCGGCTCCCGGACTGACGGACCCCAGCACCACCAGCGAGGTGCCGGCGGCGTAAATCTGCTGGCCGGAACGAACCGGTCCCACATGTACCTTGCTCGGGATCAAGGGGGCGGGTTCGGGCTCGGGAACCACCTCAGGGGCGGCTGGCGCGGGGGCAGGCTCGGGTTCCGGTTCGCTCTTGCGACTCTTGCCCGAGGCCATCACGGCCAGTCCCACCGCCTTGGCGGCTGTCTTCATCTCTTCACTGCGCGCCCCCGTGATGCCGACCAGCACAAATTCTTCGGACTCCACCAGCTCCTTGAGCTGTTCGAAATCGGGAATATGTTCCAGTCGGGAAACATTGATCACCAGCGGCGCACAATTAAAAAAGTAGGGTGCCTGGGCCACTTTTTCGGCCAACAACTGACGTATCCGCTCAGGCTCGCCATCGCTGATATGCAACACAGAAATAGTGAAGGTGGTCCCTTTCAATTCGTTATCGCGCTCAACCATGAATCTTCCCCGAGGCAGAGATGCTAATCCGTTATTGTTATTCAATTCCTGATGTTATAGTTTGCCCCCATCAGAGGCAATAAACTCGTCGGATTATATCAATTTCCATGTTGTGTGCAGTCTATAAAAGTCGCAAAAAAGCCGAGACCTACCTTTTTGTTGAAAAAAGAGAGGATTTCTCCCGCGTTCCCGAGCCATTGCTGAGCGCATTCGGGCGTCCCGAGCTGGTGCTGATGACTAAGCTGGATCCGGCCAAGCCCTTGGGGTTGGCTGATGTCGGCAAGGTGATGGCCGCGCTGACCAACCAGGGGTTCTACCTGCAGGTGCCGCCGCCCCCCGAGAATTTGCTGGAGCAGCACAAGGCCAACCTGAAAAAACCATCCTGAATATCCAGCCCCGTTGTGTGTTCTGCCCAGCGGGGCTAATTCTTTGTGACTCTGCATGACGCATTCCGGCCCCGGAGAGGTGGCCTGCGATAATCCCGTGACAGGATCTGGCCAAATTAAACCCTCCCTTTGGTGATATTCACTTTTCGCTGTTTAAATAGAAAGTCAATCTGCTCCCAACACCATATCCTCAACCTTTGCTGGCGCTCACAAAAATAGCGAGTGGCGCTTACTCATATCCTCCATTTCAACGGCTATTGGCTCATTCATCGATTATTTTCAGCCTCTTCCTTGGGCGCTTTTTTGGCCTCCACTGCGTGATGAGTTGTCCATCAAAGGGCGCGTAAAGAGGGCGGTGATAACAGTGCTAAAACCAGTTTGCGCGATGTGCTGTGGCCAAAATGATGAGCTAACCCCCTGTTTGTGTACTTGATTGTTTGCCCTGATCACGAAAGTGCCACATAGGAGGCAATCAATGTGGCGGCGTGATAATCCGCAGGGGGAGTGGTAACCGCGTCTTGCCAAACAAGGGTATGACCAAAGGGGGATATTGAGATGAGGGGCCATCTCGATATCGATTAGTTGTGAAATCGTGGCTGGGGCAAGATAGCTGGTACAGGTTTCATGTAGGGGCGTAATGTCCCTCTCAATGCATTGAGAAGAGTTAATCAAGGTATGTAATTAGAGAGGTATGCAGACAAGGCAATCCGCATTGCGGTGGCGTAGCAGGGACATATCCGCGACGCCCTACAGTGAAATGGTCGGTATGCCGGTATAAGTGCCCGGCATCCCATTCGGGCAATAAAAAAGGCGGGATATCCCGCCTTTGTTCAGATGAGGGTCGTAACCCTTATTTATTCGCAGGCAACCTGCATCACCTTGATGGCCAGACCGCCACGGGAGGTTTCACGGTACTTGGAGTCCATGTCCTTGCCGGTGATGTACATGGTCTCGATCACCTTGTCCAGGGAGACGCGTGGCTTGGAGGTACGACGCAGGGCCATACGGGAGGCGTTGACTGCCTTCATGGCTGCGATGGCGTTACGCTCGATGCAGGGCACCTGTACCTGACCGGCAACCGGATCACAGGTCAGACCCAGGTTGTGCTCCATGCCGATCTCGGCAGCTTCGCAGACGTGCTCTGGGCTACCGCCCATCAGCTCGGTCAGACCGGCAGCGGCCATGGAGCAGGAGACACCCACTTCACCCTGACAGCCCACTTCGGCGCCGGAGATGGAGGCGTTCATCTTGTAGAGGATGCCGACGGCACCGGCAGCCAGATAGAAACGGGTGTACTCGTCGCGGCCAACCGGCTGGATGAACTTGTCGTAGTAAGCCAGTACGGCCGGGATGATACCGGCAGCGCCGTTGGTCGGGGCAGTGACCACGCGGCCACCGGCAGCGTTCTCTTCACTCACGGCCAGAGCGAACATGTTGACCCAGTCAACGATGTTCATCGGATCGCTCGAGAGGTTCTCGTTGGTGTTGAGCTGACGGTAGAGCGGCGCGGCACGACGGGGTACGCGCAGCGGGCCGGAGAGAACACCTTCGGTACGGCAGCCGCGCTCGATACCTTCACGCATGGTGTTCCAGATCTTGCCGAACTTCTTGTAGATCTCTTCCGGAGTGTTGAAGCACTTCTCGTTTTCCATCATCAGGGCAGAGATGGAGAGACCGGTCTGGCTGCAATGGGCAACCAGCTCAGCGGCGCTCTTGAACGGATAGCGTACGGACATGTCGCCGCTGTCAGCCTTGCCGAAGTTCTCTTCGTCAACGATGAAACCGCCACCGATGGAGTAGTAGGTCTTGCTATAGACTACTTCATCTTCGATCAGAGCAGTCAGCTTCATGCCGTTTTCGTGCAGCGGCAGGGCTTCGTCGTGGAATACCATGGCGTCACGCGGGAAGCTGACGGTGTGGCAGTGCAGGCCGATCGGCAGGCGCTCGGTCTGCTCAACACGGGAGATAAACTCGGGGATGGCATCGATATCGACATTTTCCGGCAGGTTGCCAGCCAGGCCCATGATGATGGCAGTGTCGGTATGGTGGCCTTTGCCAGTCCAGGAGAGGGAGCCGTAAACATCGACATTGATCCGGGTTACATCGCGGATCTTGCCGCCCGCGCGCAGCTCGTCAACAAACTGTTTGGCCGCTTTCATCGGGCCAACAGTGTGGGAAGAAGAGGGGCCTACACCGATTTTGAAGATATCAAAAACGCTGATCATGTCACTATTACCTCAGGGTAGAAGGGGGCGGCATGCCCACTCACAGAAATTTGGGAGATCCATGGAACGCGCTTGTCAGCGCAGGTCACAGAACCAGATAACCGTAGTGTAACGGCTCCAGACCTAAAAAAAGTTGAAATAGATCTATTTTTGTTGAATCTGAGGCGCGAGTATAAAATTTATTTTTGTGCTTATCCATTTTGTTAAGCGTTTGCCCATAAAAATACCCGGCGATGCCGGGCATTTCGGAACCAAATGGAGTCATTTGCCGTTTTTTAACATTCGGTAATGTTAACGGCGAGGCCGCCACGGGCCGTCTCCTTGTATTTGGTCTTCATGTCGTTGCCGGTCTCCCACATGGTCTTGATCACCTTGTCCAGTGACACCTTGTGCTCGCCGGTGCCGCGCAGGGCGAGGCGGGCGGCATTGATCGCCTTGACCGCCCCCATGGCGTTGCGCTCGATGCAGGGCACCTGCACCAGTCCGCCGATGGGATCGCAGGTGAGGCCGAGATTGTGCTCCATGCCTATTTCGGCGGCGTTCTCCACCATGGCCGGGCTGCCACCCAGCAGTTCGGTCAGCGCGCCAGCCGCCATGGAACAGGCGACTCCCACTTCTCCCTGACAACCCACTTCGGCGCCGGAGAGGGAGGCGTTCTTCTTATATAAGATGCCGATGGCAGCCGCGGTGAGGAAGTAGCGGATCAGCGTCTCGTCATCCACCTTGTGGACGAAGCGATCGTAGTAGTGCAGCACGGCGGGAATGATGCCCGCGGCGCCATTGGTGGGGGCGGTCACCACCCGGCCACCGGCGGCGTTCTCCTCGTTGACGGCCAGCGCAAACAAGTCGACCCACTCCATCACCATCAGCGGATCCTTGTTGAAGTTGGTCTCGCAGCTTAGCTGGCGGAACAGCCCCGGGGCGCGGCGCCGAACCTTGAGGCCGCCCGGCAGCACCCCTTCGCTTTTGCAGCCTCGCTCGACGCAGCCCTGCATCGCCTGCCAGATCTTGCGCAGCCCCGCTTTTATCTGCTCATCGCTGCGAAATACCCGCTCATTGGCGAGGATAAGCCCCGAGATGGAGAGGCCGCTCTCCTGACAGTGGGCCAGCAGTTGGGCGCCGCTGTCGAACGGGTAGGGGACAGGGTGTTCGGCATCAGACTTGGCGGCCTCTTCCTTGGCGGTGGCAAAGTGGCTCTCTTCAATGATGAAGCCGCCCCCGATGGAGTAGTAGGTCTGGCTGAAGCGCAGGTTTTCCTCTTTATCAAAGGCGCGCAGAGTCATGCCGTTGGTGTGGGCTGGCAGGGTTTTGCGGCGGTTGAAGATGATGGCACCGGTGCGGGGAAAATGGCTTGGTTGCTCGCCTGCCAGCGGCAGGTTCTGCTCCTTTTCCACTCGAGCCAGAATGGCGGGAATCGCATCGATATCGACCGATTCCGGTTCAAAGCCCGACAACCCCAGAATGATCGCCTTGCCGGTACCGTGTCCTTTGCCGGTCTGGCCCAGCGAGCCGTAACACTCCACTTCGACCCGCATGACTTGTGGCAGATGCCCTTGCAGCTTGAGCTGCTGAACGAAGGCATAGGAGGCACGCATGGGGCCGACGGTATGGGAAGAGGAGGGGCCAATTCCGATGGAAAACAGGTCAAACACGCTGATCATGACATCAATCCGGTGATGGTTTATGTCTGTTTATTCTAGGATTTTTGCCGTGGATGGAAAGCGGGGATGTGCGGTGCTGTGACATGGACACAGATAATAGGGCTGGGGATTGCCCAAGAAGGTTGAAGGGGCTGATCCCCTTCAACCGGCTTGATCAGTCGAGAAATTCGCACAGATAGGCAGTGGGGGTTTTCACTTCCAGTTTGAAGGAGGAGTGGCCAGCCACCAGGAAGGATTCACCTTGGTTGTAAGTGTGCCACTCATCTTCATCAGCCAGCTGGATGGTGAGGGCACCCTTGATCACTGTCATCCGTTCGGGGGCGGCAGTGTTGAACAGGTAGTCACCGGCGTTCATCACCCCGACGGTTGATTTCTCGCCTTTTTGTTCGAAACCGATGGATTTTACATTTCCGTCGAAATACTCGTTAACTTTCAGCATCTTTACATCCCTGTGTGTACGTTTGTGCAGCCAAACTAGCACAATCTTTTGCCAGTTGTCATGGGGGATGAGGTAAAAATCGCCGAGACCGCTTTGAATCTTCACTTTTTCGCAAACTTATTAATAGCCAAGGTTAATGATTTGCTGATTTAAAACAGCAATTAAATGTGAGATAACACGCGCAAACAGGGGAATGGGCAGCCGCTCATTCCCCTGTTTGGTTAATTGCACTGGGAAAAGTGTGAATTTTGCTACATAAAGGAACATATTGTGTTAACTAAAGGACTCATTAAAAACATCGGCTTCCAGGTTGTGGTCGCCATGGTACTGGGCGCAGTGGTCGGCGCGTTCATGGGTGAACAAGCCACCGTGTTTGCACCGCTCGGTACCCTGTTTATCCAGCTGATCAAGATGCTGGTGATCCCGCTGGTGGCGGTTGCCATCCTCTCCGGCGCCGCCAATCTGGGCGCCAGCCCGGCTGCGGGCAAGATCGGTGCGGCTACGCTGGCCTTCTTCCTCGTGACCTCAGCGTTGGCCGTGTTGCTGGCGCTGGTAATGGGGCAGATCTTCAAACCGGGTGTCGGGGTCGATTTCGCTTCCGTCGCCTCCATGTTTGGTGGTGACTACGCCGATAAAGGGGCGCTGCCGGATGCAGTCGCCACCCTGCTTGGCATGATCCCCACCAACGTCTTCAACTCCCTCAACGAAGCGAACATCCTGCAGATCCTGGTGTTCTGCATGTTCCTCGGCATTGCGCTGGCCAAACAGCCGCGCGAGCGGGCCAAGCCACTGGTCGATGGGCTCAATACCCTGGTGGATGCCTTCGTCTGGATGATCAACAAGGTGATGATCATCGCGCCGCTCGGGGTGTTCGGTCTGATGGCGGAAGCCATCGGTACCTACGGCTTCGATGTGCTGACCCTGGTACTCAAGCTGTTCGTGGTCTATGTGGCTGCCATCCTTATCTTCGGCTTTGTGGTCTACCCGCTGCTGGTGATGATGTTCTCCAACACGCCGGTAATGAAGTACCTCTCTGCCATGAAGAAGCCGCAGATCGTTGCCTTCTCCACCGCCTCTTCCATGGCGACCCTGCCGGTCAATATGGAGACCTGCGAGAATGACCTGAAAGTGACCAACGCTACCGCCTCCTTCGTGTTGCCGCTGGGTGCCACTATCAACATGAGCGGCAACGCCATCTATTACGGTCTGGTCGCCATCTTCTTTGCGCAGGTTTACAACATCGATCTGAGCGTCGGTGCCTGGGCGGCCATCATTGTGACCTCCACTCTGGGGGCGATCGGTCAGGCCGGTGTGCCGGGCCCAAGCTTCCTGGTGGTTGCCGTGCTGCTGGCGGCCGGGATCCCCATTGAAGGGTTGCCGCTGCTGTTCGCGCTGGATCGTCTGTTCGACATGATCCGCACCTCCCTCAATATCACCGGCGATGCTGCCTGTGCTGTCATTGTTGACCGCTTCAGCCCGGAATATGACCCAGAGCGCTGGAACAAGGCATAACTGCTTTGAGCTGGACTGAGATATAACAGCCCTAAGCTGACACTGCGTTACGCGAGCCCCTGCCATGATGGCGGGGGCTTTTTTATATCTGCCGGACAAGTATCAGAGCAAAGGTGTGCTCAAGAGATTGCTAACGGATGTAGCTGTGTTGAATGGAGAGTACAGGAGGAGAAAACATCAGTTGTGGGCATGGGCCGTATGGCGTCAACCGGCCTGTTGTAGATGCCGGGGTAGGGGATTGTCAAACGGCGGGTAACAAAAAGGGGAGCCTTGCTCCCCTCGGATATGATCTGCTGCTGGTTCTACTCCATCAGGCCATATGGTTAAACCATCCTGGTTACACCCTTGTGGCGAAAGAAACAGCGTCAACGTGATGAAATCATATCTATGTTGACCATCTCGGCATTATTACTGAAAAGCGCCAGTTGGTGGCGATTAAACAGACATGGCAAAGAGGGTCGGTCCGGATTGATGCCTCTCTATCCGGCTCAGAACTGTGACAGTGAGGGCAGAGAGACAGCAACCAGGGTGAAAAACACCGTGAAAACGGCAGTAACGACAAACTCTTTCATTTTTCTCTCCCTAAGTTGTTGGTTGATGTAGTCAAGATACCATAAGAAGGGGGTAAAACAAGGTGTAAATTGATAAAATAGCTGCTTTATGTGCGTGGCTGGTTGAGATGGCTATTTTTGTCATATTGAGCTGATTTTATCACCTGCTATGGCATGTTAGGCATTCAAGATTCTGTTTTTATGGTTATTTCATTTAAATTCAATTAGTTGGTGAGCTGCTGGCTGGTTTTGTGAAGGGTTTTGTATGGAGCTTAAGTGGCGTTTTATAAGTTTTCACCCTCGTAATAGTGTCATTGAGGCCATAAAAAGTGCGCAAGGCAATGATTTGACGATTCCTGACATAGATAGCCCATCCAAAAGAAGTCTATGGAGAGAGTCTGGTTGCCAACCCTTGTCGCACCATCACTTTATCAGTCCGGAGTCTCCGCATTTTTACAGCAATACACTGGGTTCATAGGGAGGAGAGCGGTGCATCGGGGGGATACAGAGTGGCAACTGGCTGTTTTATCACCGCCAATTTTCCCGTCGGCCTCGGAATAGACATGTCTGCAGCAAGAGTGAGGTGCGTAATAGGTCAGAGGCGTATTCTCTGGCTGGGCTGGGCTGGGCTGGGCTGGGCTGGGCGCGAGTAGCGATTTGCGTGTGCATCTGCGTGAGTCATGTGAGTGCAATACGAGAGCAGCGCCGGAGCATGGTTGGGTAAGATATCTGAATCCCCTCTACAAGATTGAGATATAAAAAGCGGCGTATGACGAGGAGGCTGAACAAGCTGGTTTCAGGGGCGACAGAGCACAGGTCAACGCAATCCGGTTTGCAGTAATAAAACGCATCCACGACGATACCGGAACTCTGTTCGTAGGCTGAAGCCGGTTGCTGTGAGGAGGGGAAGGCTGGTGAGCAGTCAGATGGCGCAAGGGTTGGTAATCAGGCAACCCATATGGTGAGGGCCACACAGCGTACCGATACATCAGTTTTTGTAAGATATAAAAAACCCTCCGACGGAGGGTTTTTGTCATCAACAGCCGGTTAAACGCCGCGTGGCTTAGAACAGGGTGGTGGAGAGGTTGTACAGCTCCTGATCGAACGGACGCTTCATGTTCTCGATGCAGTCGATGATGTCGTGGTGTACCAGCTCGTTGCGCTGGATACCGACACAGCGACCACCGTGACCAGCCAGCAGCTGCTCAACGGCATAAGCACCCATACGGCTGGACATGATGCGGTCACGAGCAGTCGGGGCACCGCCACGCTGGATATGACCCAGGATGGTGGCGCGGGTTTCACGACCGGTCAGGGCTTCGATGTCCTTGGCTAGCGCGTTCACGTCGGTAACGTGCTCGCAGATGGTGATGATGGCGTGCTTCTTGCCTTTGGCTTCGCCTTCCTTGATCTGCTTGAGCAGCTTCTCTTTGTCGAAAGCCACTTCCGGTACGATCACATATTCGGCACCACCGGCAACGGCGGCAGACATGGCCAGATCGCCACAGTGGCGGCCCATGATCTCGACCACGGAGATACGGTGGTGGGAGCTGCAGGTGTCGCGCAGGCGGTCGATGGCGTCAACCACCACGTTCAGGGCAGTATCAAAGCCGATGGTGAAGTCGGTACCGGCGATGTCGTTGTCGATGGTGCCTGGCAGGCCGATGCAGGGGAAACCCTCTTCGGTCAGCTTCTTGGCACCCATGTAGGAGCCGTCACCACCGATGACGACCAGCGCATCGATACCGTGCTTTTTCAGGTTTTCGATCGCTTCGGCGCGCACTGCGGGGTCTTTGAAGGCAGGGAAACGGGCGGAGCCGAGGAAAGTACCACCACGGTTCACCACGTCGGAAACGCTGTGACGCTCCAGCTTGACGATGCGATCCTGGTGCAGGCCGAGGTAGCCATCATAAATACCGTAAACTTCCAGGCCATGATGCAAACCGGCGCGAACCACGGCGCGAATGGCTGCGTTCATACCCGGTGCGTCGCCACCACTGGTCAAAACACCAATACGTTTGATTTGTTTGGTCATGAGTGCCTCTGGATCTGAGTTGTCAAATACGAATGTTTAAATAGACAAGCCACTTTTACTATATCGGCTTTCATATGGGATGCGGGGGCCACCATAGGAAAAGCGATACAAGAGAGGGGACGAGCCCCTCTCTTTGCCGTAATCAGCGATTACTTGGCAGCGCCAGCGATGATCTGGGAGAAGTCGTCCACTTTCAGGGACGCACCACCGACCAGGCCACCGTCGATGTCCGGCTGACCGAACAGGTCGGCTGCAGTGGCGCCAGTGACGGAACCGCCGTACAGGATCTGTACTTTGGCAGCAACGGCGGCATCAAAACCGGCCAGGTACTGACGGATGTGAGCGTGAACGGACTGAGCGATCTCCGGAGTGGCAGTCTTGCCAGTACCGATGGCCCATACCGGCTCGTAAGCGATAACGGCGTTGTTGAAGGAGGCGATGCCGCAACGGTCGATAACAGCTTTCAGCTGGGTCTCAACCACGTTCTTGGTCACGCCGGCTTCGAACTGCTCCAGAGTTTCACCGATGCACAGAACCGGCACCAGGCCGCCTTTCTGGATCGCTTCGTACTTGGCAGCAACCACGTCGTCAGTCTCTGCGTGCAGGGTACGACGCTCGCTGTGGCCGACCAGAGAGTAGGTGCAACCAAAGGCTTTCAGCATGGAGGGGGCGTTTTCGCCGGTGAAGGCACCAGACTCGTGAACGTCAGCGTTCTGGGCACCGTAGGCAATCTTGCTGCCAGCGGTCAGTTGCTCAACCAGACCCAAAAAGATAACCGGGGGGCAGACGGCGACTTGCACAGAAGGATGAGCGGCAGCTGCCGGGGTCAGTCCTTTGATCAGAGCTTCTACAGAAGCCTTGGTGCCGTTCAGTTTCCAGTTACCCATTACCAGGTGCTGTCTCATCTTCTTAATCTCCTAGGCATTTGATTGCGCGACATTATATGAATTGAACCGAGCCCAAGATAGCTGACCCGGCGGCAAATGACGTAATTTTTTTTCGCTTTCCTGATCCAAATCAGGAATGAAACGCTTGATCGCTCATTCGTTAACCTGCCCCCGCAAGCGAGCCCACCATACCCCAATCCATTCGTGGATGGCAGCTTCGGAATACATCAAATAACGCCCTTTGGGTAAATAACTGTAGAGCGGCTGAGGTACCTGGCTCTGCTTGGCTGTGTAGTCGGTGGGGGCTGGCACGGCCTTGAGTCCCTGACCCTGATAGAGGGCCATGGCTCGCGGCAAGTGAGTGGCCGAACTGACCAGTGCCACCTCTTTTCCCTTGAGGTGGCGGCTGATACTGACCGCTTCATCATGAGTGTCTTTGTTGTTTTCAAACAACGTCATCCGCGAACGGGGTATGCCGAGGCTCTCGGCCATCCGGGCATTGACCTCGGCATTGGAGAGGGTATCCCCCGACACATAGCCGGAGAAAACCAGTTCGGCGTCGGGATAGGCCTGGGCGAGGCGAACCCCTTCGAGAGTCCGTGCCAGCGAGATATTGTTCTGCCAACTGCGCATCGGTACCGCCGGGTCGCTGACATGGCCATTGCCGAGCACCACGATGGCCTCGATGTTGGGATGCTTGCTCACCTCGAATGGCGGGAAGGTTTGTTCCAGCCCGCGGGCCAGTTCATAGCTCACCGGCCGCATCCCCATCAGCGCCACAATGAGCAGCGAGAGAGTGGCCAGCAGTTTGCCGGTTTTCTGAAAACGGGTGAACCAGAGTAGCAGCAGGGCGACCAGCAGCAGGGAGAGGGAGAAGGGGAGCGGCATCAACAGTTGACCCAGCCACTTTTTGAGCACAAACACGACAGACACTTCCTTGAGTTTTCAGCAAATTCGGGATGTGACAGAATACCTCTCTTTTTTGGGATGGCCACAGCCCTGTGGCGCTAATGTTGAGTTTCTCCTTGAAGCACGATCAGAGTTTTGACGGGCGCGCCGACAAGTTCGCCCGCAACATTTACGACTCCACCAAGGGGCGCATCCGCACCACCATTGTCTGGAGCGACATCGAAGCCTGCCTGGCCCGCCTTGGCAACCGTCCGCTGCGCATCCTCGATGCGGGGGGCGGTTTTGGCTATTTCGCCCAGAAGCTGGCGGCCATGGGTCATCAGGTGGAGCTGTGCGATCTGTCAGCAGAAATGCTGGAACTGGCCCGCAGCCAGATCGCCGAGAAGGGGCTGGAAGACAAAATCCGTCTCATCCATTGCCCCATTCAGGATCTTAAAGCACACGTGACCGGTACCTTTGATCTGGTGCTCTGTCATGCGGTGCTGGAGTGGCTTGCCGAGCCGCGCCAGACCTTGCTGGGTCTGTTCCCTTTCGTCAATGCCGGGGGCATACTGTCGCTGCTTTTCTACAACCGTCATGGTTTGCTGTTCCAGAGCCTGGTGGTGGGCAATTTTGACTATGTGCGCCTTGGTCTTCGCAAGAAGCGTCAGACAGCGCTTACGCCCACCAATCCCCAGCTGCCGGAGCAGGTCTATGACTGGATTGGTCGCGGGGGGCTGCGCATCATCGGCAAGACCGGGGTGCGGGTGATCCACGACTATATGCGTCACAAGCAGGATCAGGTGGAGAAGTTCGACGATTTGCTGGCCATGGAGCAGCAATATTGCCGTCAGGAGCCTTTTGTCTCCCTCGGTCGCTATATCCATGTGATGGCCCAGAAGCCGGCCAGCTGATTGCTCGAGGTTCACGTCAATGTGAACCATGTTTTCGATGCTACCGGATGTAGCCGCGCGCACGATTTTGCGCCCAATACAACAACGAGATGACAACATCATGATGAGTACATCCCGTACCCTGCCAGAGATGGTGGGATGGGTCAGGCAGGAGGGGTTGGCGCTGAGCCTGCCGACCGACCGGCTGGCCTTTCTGATTGCAATCAAGACCCTGTCCGAAGATGAGTCGGACCTGTCGGAAGCGGCGCTGCACGATGCCTTTGGCTATGTCAGCAGCGCCTTCGGCCAGATGGACGAGACCCTCACCGGTCGAGCCAACAACGCCATCAACGATCTCATTCGCCAGCAGCTGCTGTCGCGTTTCAACACCGACATGGTGGCGGGGGAGAGCCTCTACCGCCTGTCGCGCCTGGGTGTGAGCATCGTCGACTTCTTTATGGATCAGCGTCAGGTTGACTCCATCAAGCTCTCCATTCTGCTCGAACACCTGGCTGCCGAGCTCGACACCGCCCGCAAGGCGGCGCTCGAGACCAACACCCGCGAGCAGTGGGATGCCGAGGTGCTGCCGCGCCTCACCTTCTCGCTGGAAGAGACCCTGGGGCGCATCGATCTCACCCAGCGTGCCATGGATGAGCAGCAGAATCAGGTCAAGAGCGAGATCGCGGCCCTGCTGACCCAGAACTGGGTCGATGCCATTCACAGCTGCGAAAAACTGCTGCACGAGACCGGCCAGACCCTGCGCGAGCTGCAGGATACCCTGGACGCTGCCGGCCACCGCCTGCAGGCGGGGCTGCTCAATATTCAGGAAGCGGCGCAGGGGCGCGATGATCTGTTCCACGTCGAGGAGCTGACTCACGCGTTGCAAGGTCGTCTTGACGTCATCACCAGCTGGGGTCAGCAGTGCATCGAGCTCTGGTCCCGCTACGACAGACACGTCCACAAATTTATCCGCAACGCCATCGACATGGACAAGAACCGCGCCTTCAGCCAGCGGCTGCGCGAGTCCATCCGCAACTTCGAGCAGCACAACTGGCAGCTGCGGGTGGCCGAAGAGCCCCGCCTGCTGGAGCTGCGCGACGAAACCATCGCCATCCACGACGAGGAGGTGACCGGTGAGGTGCCCCTCGAGATGGAGTATGTCGAGATGGTGGATATCAACCAGGAGCTGGCCGAGCGCATCGAGCGCTATCTGGCCCGCTACCCCGAGCAGGGCCAGCAGCTGGACTTGGCCGATGTGCTGCGCGAATACCTGCTGGACTACCCGGCTCATGCCCACTTCGATGTGGCGCGTCTTCTGATCGACCAGGCCGTGCGCCTGGGCCATGCCAGCGGCGAGCGCGAACTGCATCGCCAACCCGCATGGAAACCCATTAACCAAGCTGGATCCAAGGTTCAGGCCTATGTCATTGATCAATTCTGAGTTTCCCTTGCCGCTGCGCCTCGCAGAGGCGATTGCCAACCCCTTGTTTCCGCGCATCGACACCGCCTTGCGCTCCGGTCGCCACATCAGTGCCGACGAGTTCGAGCAGCATTCGGCGCTGCTCGAATATCACAGCGAGCTGGAGATCTTCTACGGCCGCTATCAGGTGGAGCTGATCAAGGCGCCGGAAGGCTTCTTCTACCTGCGCCCGCGCCCGAGCTCCGACATCGGCACCACTGTGCTCTCCGAGCTCGATATGCTGGTGGGCAAGGTGCTCTGCTACCTCTACCTGAGCCCGGATCGTCTCGCCTCGGAAGGGGTGTTCGCCATGGCCGAGCTGCAGGAAGAGGTGCTGAGCCTCGCCGACGAGAAGCAGCTGCTGCGGATGGTCAACAGCCGATCCGGCGGTACCGATCTCGACAAGAAGAAGTTGCTCGAAAAGATCCGTACCTCCATGCGCCGTCTGCGCCGCCTTGGCATGATCACCGCCCTTGGTAACGGGGATAAATTCCGGGTCAACGAATCGGTGTTCCGTTTCGCCGCCGACGTGCGTTCCGATGAAGATCCGCGTGCCGTTCAGCTGCGGATGATCCAGGAGGGTGAAGCCATCTTCCACGACGACGAAATGCCGAGCAGCGACTCGCTCTTTGATGACATCGAGGCGGATCTCGATGAAGAACAACTGGATCTGGAGGTATAACCGGTGCGAGGCAAGTTCAAATCCCTGACCATGGTCAACTGGAACGGCTTCTTTGCCCGGACCTTCGATCTCGACCAGCTGGTCACCACCCTTTCCGGCGGCAACGGCGCGGGCAAGTCCACCACCATGGCGGCCTTTATCGCAGCGCTCATCCCCGACCAGTCACTGCTCCATTTCCGCAACACCACGGAAGCGGGCTCCAGCAGCGCCTCCCGTGACAAGGGGCTTTACGGCAAGCTGCAGCGCGGCCACTGCTATTCCTTGCTGGAAGTGATGAACAGCCGCGAACAGCGGATCTGGGTCGGCGTTCACCTCGAGCAGGTGGCCAACCGTGACAACAAGGTCAACATCACCCCGTTTGCGCTGGTGGATGTGCCGGAGAATCTGGCACCGACCGATCTGCTGCTGGAGAAGCTCGATGGCGGTAAGGGGCGGGTACGCGCCTTTACCGACCTGAAAGGGGCGGCCGCCGAGCTGGGGGCGCTGAAAGTCGCCAAATTCAATACGGTGACCGACTATCACAACTTCATGTTCGAGTTCGGCATCACCCCGAAGAAACTGCGTGATCAAAAAGATCGCGGCAAGTTCTATCGCCTGATCGAGGCTTCCCTCTACGGCGGCATCTCCTCGTCCATCAGCCGTTCCCTGCGCGAATATCTGCTGCCGGAGAACTCCGGGGTGCGCAAGGCGTTTGCAGACATGGAGGCGGCCATCTATGAAAACCGTCGCACGCTGGAGGCCATCAAGGAGACCCAGGGTCAGCGGGATCTGTTCAAGAACCTGATCACCGAGACTACCCACTATGTGGCGGCGGACTATGTGCGCAATGCCGCCGAGAAGAGCCGCCTCTCCGAGCTGGCCCTCAAGGCGCGCCAGGAGCTGGCCGACAAGCGCCGTATTCTGGCCGAAGAGAAGCAGCGCGCCATCTATCTGGCCGACGAGGTGGAGCAGCTCACCAACCGCGAAAAACTGCTGACCGACGAGCTGGAGTCTGCCTCCGAGCATCTGGCCAAGGTGATGGCGGCTGTCAGTTTGCAGAAAAAGATCGAGATGTATCGCGCCGATCTGGCGGATCTCTCTGACAAACTCGAGCAGCAGCAAGCGGTGGTGGAGGAGATCCACGGCCAGCTGCTGGAAGTGGAAGAGCGCAAGGAGCTGGCGCAGGCAGAAGTCGACAGCCTCAAGACCCAGCTAGCCGACTACCAGCAGGCGCTCGATATCCAGCAGACTCGAGCAATCCAGTACCGTCAGGCGGTGCAGGCTCTCGATGCTGCCCGCGAGCAGTGCGAGCTGCCGGGGCTGACCGCCGAACAGGCGAGCGACACCCTGCACCAGTTCCGTAGCTCCGAGCAGAGCCTCACCAGCCGGGTGCTGGGGGCCGAACAACAATTGGCGCTGGCCAAGGCGGCGGTGGCCGAGCACGAAGCGGCGCTGGCGCTGCTGCTCAGCATCGCTCCGGAAACAGTGCGCGAGGCCGCCTGGCCCACCGCACAGGCGCTGCTCAAGCGTCACATCGAAGACAAGGCTCGCATCGCGCAGGGGCAGGGGCTGCGCGCTGCGCTGGCTCGCCTCGAGAAAGAGAGCGAAAGCCAGAAGAGTCTCTTCAAGTTGCGTGACGAGCTGCAGCAGGCCTCTGGCCAGCTGATTACCAGCAGCGATGAGCTGGAGATCTTCCTCGAAGCTCAGCGCTCCCGTCAGGAGGAGCTCTCCGAGCAGCAGGCGGAGGTGAACCAGCGCCGCGCCAGCCTCGAGCATCAGGGCACCCAGCTGGGCCGTGATATTGCGGAGCTCACCAAGCTGGCGCCGCGCTGGCTGAAATCCTTTGAAAAACTCGAGCAGCTGCGCGAGCAGAGCGGTCTGCCGCTCGCCACCGCCGAAGAGCTTTCGGCCGGTATGCAGACAGTGCTCGACAAGGAGCGCGAGTTCGAGCAGGAGAGCAACCGCATTGCGGCGCAGAAACAGGCGCTGGAGCTGCAAATTCGCAACCTGCAACTGGGGGCAGGCGAGGCGGATCCCCGTCTTGCCCGCATCGCCGAGCAGGTGGGGGGCGTGCTGCTCTCCGATGTCTATGACGACATCTCCATCGACGATGCCCCTTACTACTCCGCGCTCTACGGCCCGGCTCGCAGCGCTCTGGTGGTGCTCGACCTTGAGGGCGCCATCGAGCGGCTGAAAAAGCTGGAAGATTGCCCGGAGGATATCTACCTGATTCAGGGCAACCCCGACTCCTTTGACGAGGATCTGGTGGAAGCGGACGAGCTGGGGGACGCCGTGCTGGTGCGCACCAGCAAGCGTCAGGTGCGCTTCTCCCGCTACCCCGAGCTACCGCTGTTTGGTCGCGCGGCTCGGGAAAAGCGGATCGAGCAGCTCGACCTTGAGCGCGAAGGGCTCATCGAGGGTTACGCCAAGGCCGCCTTCGAGCAGCAGAAGTACCACCGTCTCTACGGTCACTTCCGCGACTTTATCGGCCAGCATCTGGATATCGCCTTCCGCCCCGACCCCGAAGCCGAAGTGCAGGCCAAACAGGCCGAACTGCGCGCGCTGCAAGGAGCCATCGGCGAGTGCGACAAGCAGCTGGCCGAGGCCAAAGCGGCCGCCGCTCAGCTGACCCGCCATATCCAGCTGGTGCAGGGGATGCTGCCCTTTGCCCACCTGTTTGCCGAGAGTGATCTGGCGGCCCGCCTCGAGGCGGCTCACGCCGATGTGGAAGCGCTGAAACAGGCCGAAGCCTTTATCGCCAAACACGGCAAGTCGCTGGAAAAACTGGAAACCATGGTGCAGGTGCTGCGTCAGGATCCGCAGGATCTTGCGGCGCTGCAGGCAGCTTACGATGAGGTGAGCGACCTGCTGGCCGAGCAGAAGCGACGTTGTTATGCCCTCGATCAGCTGGTGGCCCGTCTGCCGCACTTTGCTTATCAGGATGCGCAAGACCTGCTGGGCAAGGCGTCCGAGATGAGCGAGCGACTCAAAGAGAAGCTGAAAGCGGCCGAGCTTGCCGCCCGCACCGCCGGCGAGCAGCACAAGCAGATTGCCCAGCGTCACACCGAGGCGTTGCAACTGCGCACCGCCCTCAACTCCAGCGTCGAGGCCAAGCGCCAGACCCTGACCGAGTTCGAGCAGGAGCTGGCGGCCATGGGCCTGACCCTCTCTGACGATATGGAAGAGAAGGCGCGCGCTCACAAGAAAGAGATCGAAGAGCTGCTGATCCGCACCCGTTCCCGTCGCACCAGCGCCGAGGCCCAGTTGCAGGTAACCAAGCGCGAGATCGAATCCCTTGGCGGCCGTCTCAAGCTCGAAGGCAAGGATTACTACAGCGCCCGTAAATCTCTGGTGGGTCACAAGGCGAGCTGGTCACGGGTGGTGCGACTGGCGCGAGAGACCGACGTCGAGAAGCGCCTCAACAAGCGTGAACTGGCTTATCTTGACAGCGACGAGCTGCGCTCCATGTCAGACAAGGCCCTTGGCGCCCTGCGGGTAGCGGTGGCCCACGACGAGGCCCTGCGCGATGCGCTGCGACTGTCGGAGGGCAACCGCAGCACCGAGCAGAAGGTGGCCTTCTACGTGCAGGTCTACCGTTACCTTAAAGATCGCATTCGCAACGACATCATCCGCTCCGATGATCCGGTGGAAGCGATCGAGGAGATGGAGATCGAGCTGGCCCGTCTGGCTGACGAGCTCAAGCAGCGGGAAACCCATCTGTCGCTCTCCTCCCACGAGGTGGCGGCCAAGATCACCAACATCATCCGCCGCGAGCAGAACCGCATCCGGGTGCTCAACCAGGGTTTGCAGAACATCGCCTTCGGTCTGGTGCGCGGGGTGCGCCTCAACGTCAATATCCGCGAGGCCCACACCCGTCTGCTGACGGCGCTGGCCGATCAAACCGCCATGCACAACGATCTGTTCGCCGACAAGGAGCTCAGCTTCTCCGAGGCGATGGCCAAGCTGTTCCAGCGCCTCAATCCGCAGATCGAGCAGGGGGATCGCAGCTATCAGGTGATGGGCGACGTGCTGCTCGACTATCGCAACTATCTGGAGCTGGAGATCGAGGTGCAACGCGGCGCTGATGGCTGGCTGCGGGCCGAGAGCGGCGCGCTCTCCACCGGTGAGGCGATCGGTACCGGTCAGGCCATCCTCTTGATGGTACTGATCAGCTGGGAGGAGGAGTCCCGCCGTCTGCGCGGCAAGGATATCGCCCCCTGCCGTCTGTTGTTCCTCGACGAAGCGGCCCGTCTGGATGGCAAATCCATCGCCACCCTGTTCGAACTGTGCGAGCGGCAGGATATGCAGCTGCTTATCGCGGCGCCCGAGAACATCAGTCCCGAGAAGGGCACCACCTACAAGCTCATCCGCAAGGTACAGGGCAAGCACGAGCATGTGCATGTGGTAGGCCTGCGCGGCTTCGGCTTTGCCGATGACAAGCTGATTGCCTGAGAAGTCTCTGGCCCATCCGACACGGGATGACAGGTAACTAGTTGAAAGGGAGGCATTTGCCTCCCTTTTTACATGGAAGATATGGCAAAGTAGCCGCACGGTCGCTGCTGCCTGACCACAAGGCGGGTAACATGGTGAGTGCCTTGGAGCTATGGCAAGGTGAGATCTACCGCCTGCAAGCGTGTCGCCTGCGTCACCGGCAGCATCGAAGATGCAAAAATAGCGCAGAGTGGAAAGAAGAAGAGAGGAGAGGGGAAAGGTGCAACATATCCAGAAAGGGCTGCTGTTATCTCTTTGCCTGTTGCTGGCGGCCTGTAGCAGCCGTTATGACGAGAGCCACGGCGGCAGCTGGCGCGGCTATAGCGAGACCGGCTATGCCAGCTATTATGCCGACCGTTATCACGGCAAAAAGACCGCCAGCGGCGAGCTCTATCGCAACAACCTCAATAGCGCCGCCCATATGGAATTGCCCTTCGGCTCCATGGTGCGGGTCACCAACCTCGCCAACGGCAAGAGCGTAGTGGTCAAGGTCAATGACCGCGGCGCCTTTAAAAGTGGGCGTATTATCGATCTCTCCAAATCTGCCTTTAGCACCATCGGCAATATTCGCGACGGGATTATCAAAGTAAAAATAGAGGTGCTCTAGGCTGGGTGAACCCGTTTATACACGAAAATGGATGTTGATGAATGATATTGGAAGGCTGACATCGACCAGTCAGCCTTTCGGTAGATAAAGATATAACATTGATATGGATCAATATTTAATTCAGCTAAAAATGAATTTGTTATCAATGGAAAAAATCGATGATCGTGATTGATATTTATTTTAGCTTATCTCGCCTGTTCGGCCTTACTATGGGGCAAAAGGAGGGATTAGTGATGATTATCTATGGTAAATATGGTGGTGCAGCGCTGAGAGCTGTTCATCTGATGGTGCAGAATAATTATGGGCATGCCACCGCTTGGGATATGGCTATTGCTGAAGCATTTGGTGATGATATTAGTACAGGGAAATTCAAGAATAATCCAAAGGTAACTTTTTTGACTCTTTGCAGTCTTGGTTGTATCAGTTGCATCATGCCAGTTCATTATGTAGCTGCGACCAAAACCAGAGCATATGTGTTGGCTGCCATTGATTTATTGTCACACAAGGATATTACCAAACCGATCAATCCCGAGCAGTTATGGCTGGAAGTGGTCTCGGCCTGTAAGAGCGGCAAGGTTGTTAAGCATAACAATCAGATGGATGTCATTCTGACACTCTGGTATGCCGGTGTGCTTAACCCCGAGTGGGATAGGGATGCCATCAGGATAGACTATCGACGAATATAAAAAAGCCAAGGTAATGAATACCTTGGCCATGAAACATCAATTGGTTCTGGTCAGGGATGCACTATCGGAGTGTGCGAATGGCTTGCCATACACCATCAGGTTGGTGGTTTGACTGTATTTGAGGAGATCTTTCTCTGAGAAGTCCAGAGTCATCGAGAAATCCGTGGTGGAATCATTAATGGTCATATAATTGCTTTCCGCAATACCGCGCTTGCCCGTCTTGAACTCGATTTTGTTACCCGCTTTGCCTTCAGTGACCACACAGACTGCACGGGGTATACAGTATGAATTGTAAACAAGCTGATTAGTCTTGTCATAAATCAGATAGCCGCGTTGGTCATGAAATTTCCCATTATCGCTTTTTCTGAATACTTCCTGTTTGTAATACATGGCTACCAGATATTGTTCGCTGGCATTTTTAGCATCGGCTGCCGGTTCAAAAGTAATGACTTCGTAAAAGGGTTCCACTGCCGGCCCCCCTTTGCCAACTTTGCTACCCTCCTGGCCGGGTGCTACATCTACACCACCAGCATCGGTGCTTTTCCATGTGCCAGCCAACTGAGCTAATGGACCAAAATCCAGACCGTTGATAATAGTGCTGGACTCTGCGTGAGCGAGCGTGGCACAGGTGATTAATGCTATGGGTAAGATAACTTTATTCATTGTGATAACTCCATCACTAATAATGACTTGCGAATAAATATGTTCAGCAAAGTAATTGTTATAACGCACCAAGGGTGTGGTCAATGATATTGAGTGATAGTGGTTCGTTTTTGTGAGGTATGATTTGCTTTTTCGTGGCTAAATAAATTGAATTTGATATAAGACAATGTTGTATTTTTTCATCGCGCTTCATCAGATATATCGTGATAGAGATAAAGGAACATTGACATGATGCGATGACTATTATGTCAACGGCGTGAATATTTCACTCAGCCCCATCAATTGAAGGCGATAGCCACTAACTCTGTGGCACCCTGACCCCTTTATCGAGATAGAGGCTGCTGTAGTGGGCGCGGTGGGTGACAAACATCACCTGATGGCGGCTGCCGTCGGAGAGGATAACAAAATCCCCCGCCTGAGCGGGGCTCTGCAAGGTGATCTCCTGCTCGGGGGCGGTCAGGCGATCGACATCTTCCTTGAAAGTGAGGGTGTAAGAGTACATATGGCGCTCCACTGCTGGCTCATATCAAACACTCCGTTGAAGGTAGTTGCTGAGAAGGGGGCGCGCGGCTCCCGATTGGCGCTGTTAGACCAAATAGCGGTGATGAGAACGTGCGTGGTTTCAGCTGGGTTGTTCTGCTGAGGTGCGCTTGAGGCGTTTACATCAAGGCCATTGGTATCAAAACGATGGTAAAGGGGCGAAAGGGGGATGAAAAAACCGCCTATTGGCGGTTTTTCTTATGCAATGGGCCCTACTTCAGGGCCTTCTTCAGCTTCTTGATCTTGCTTTCATGCTTGGCAATTTTCTCAAGACGAGCGGCGATCTTCTTCTTGATCTCTTTTTTGCTTGCTTTGGCCATCGGTGGCGCTCCTTTGCAGTGGGGACACATCAAGTGTCAGTGTGGGTCTTCCCTTTGACGTCCCAGAGTGCCACAGGGCTCCTTTGTGAACCAGCATTCTGTTGCTTTAATAGCCAGTTCGCTATAACTGCAAGGGGCTGAGCCAGCGCAGCAGTTGCTGGCCAACCTGCGGGTTGGCCAGCAGGGCCATATGGCTGGTGCGATAGACAATCAGGGTATGGGCAGGAAGAAAAGCCAGCTGATGGCGCGCTTCGTTGTGCTGACCGAGGGCACTGCGTAGCGGCACCAGTCCATCGCCAATCAGCCGGTCGGCCAGCAGGCTGCGCTTGGCGGCAGTGGTCGCGGCGATGGCATAACAGTTGACGCTGCAGGGTAAGGGGAGTGGAACGCGGGGATCGCGCAAGGGCACGGCGGGGTCGGGTTGGGCCACTTCGTCGATCACCTTGCCGTGGCGCAGATCCTTGATGCCTGCACTGCGCAGCCGCGTCAGTCTGACGAAGGGTTCGCTGTAGGCGGTAGCGGGCAACAACTGTTCCAGCCAGTGACCTGCATGTTCGAGCGGTGCGCCGTGGTGTGGTGTGCCGAGAAATATCAGGTTGGCAAGGTGCGCAGGCCAGGTGAGCCCGGCCACGCCGGCATGGTGGCAGGCGCTGCGTGCAACCAGTCCCCCCATGCTATAGCCCATTATCGTTATCTCTTTGAGCTCTCCCGGCCAGTGGGCGAGCAACTGCTCCAGCAACAGAGCAAGTTGCTGCCCGTTTTGTGCGATGGGCAGGCCCGAGTTGTAGCGCAGGTAAAGAGGCTGATAGCCAAGCGCGTTGGCAAGTTGCTCTCCGTGATTGACCGGCTTGCCTTGATGCTCGGTCTGCCACTGCCGATCGTTCATGCACAGGCCATGGATCATCAGCAGCACCCGTCCCTCGCGGGGTAGATCCTTTGGCATCGCCTGCCAATCGAGGGGCTTGCCCTGATAGCGCAGTGTCATGGGGGGGGCGAGGGCATTGTGGTGATCGACCAGCTTGTCCCCCAATACGCCGTTGAGCGTGGCGATCAGGGCTGCACGTTTCGGGGTTTCGGGGATCTGGTGGGGCGGCGGAGTGGCAGGCAGGCGGCTGAGCAGTTGGTTGATGCCGCTGCCCAGGGTGTTGGCGGTGCCATGTACCCCCTTGTAGACCAGCCCGGTGATCCCGGCTGTTTTTCCCTCATCTCGTCCCTTGAGCCCCATACCGCTCAGTACCGCCTGATGTACCGCTTCGGTGATCTCTACCGCGGCGGGCAGCGCCAGAGTCAGCAGGTGCGCCAGCTCGCGGATATCCGAAAGATGCCAGGAAGAGGATGGCGATGGGTCTGTGGCGTCGGTCATGGCAAGCCCTTGTGAAAGCGGGTATCGCGTTGTCGTGCCGCGAAGAGCGCAGTGTGTCTCTATACCAAACCAGCTTGCGCCCTTTGTGGCAGGTTTACCAGTAACGGGCCATGCATGGCGGGGCTGATAAGAACCGCTTGCGAAGCCGGTCACGGTAATGACAGGGAAAATCACCTCTACTTCGTCATATGAAGCCACATGGAGAGGTGAGGATGTCGCTGTTTGATGAGGTGCGGGTACAGGATTTGTGTGCACGGTTGCTCGATAGCCAGAACGAGAAGGGGTGCACCCTTGAGAGCAGGCATGGCCGCAAGTTGAAAGAGTTGTTGCAGACGAATTGTGGGTTAAGACCTTTTGGGCGAAGCGCTCGTCATGTATTAACCGAGGCGGGACGGGCTTATCTGATCAGACAGCTGGCGCAGGTCGATCCCCCCGAACCGAACAAGGGTGAGCTGCTGCAACGTTTGGGAGTGAGTTTGCCTGCACGGCTCAATCAGGCCTGCTTTTATGCCCTCTGGCATGGGGACAGCAAGCATTCGCGGTCAGCATCCCTTGCAGCGCCACAGCTTGCGGACTTGACGCTCACGCAAGATGAGGTGATCCGCATCCGCACCCTCGAGCCGCTCTCACTGGTCGATCGGCAAGGCCAGCAGCACGATATGACGGTAATGATGGCACTACTGGGAGAGTTGGCGTTGCCGGAGCGGACTCTGGGCACGCTGGCGGCCATCGGCTGGCAGGGGGAGCGGGTCATTACGGTGGAGAACAAGGGGGCCTTTGTCGACTACCAGCTGCAACCCGGGCAACTGCTGCTCTTTGCTCCCGGTCGCAATACCTCCCTGGCCAAACAGCTGATTCCGCTGCTGCCTGCGGGCGTGCAGTGGGCACATTTTGGCGATCTCGATCAACGGGGTATCGATATTGCCGTCGAGTTGGCGCGCGAGCTAAATCGACCGGCCATGCTCTGGCTTCCCTGTGAGTTGCAACCTTATCTGGAGCACTATGCCCGCCCTGTTCGCACCTTTGCAACGGACAGTGGCAAGGTGCCCTGGCGTGTGACGACGCAGGCTGATCAGGTTGATGGTCATGGCACGCCGGCAGGTGTTCCCTGGCTCGATAAACTGATCACAGACGGGACTTGGCTGGAGCAGGAGGTTTTGATTCTGGCCCCTCACTGGCGGAGCTGGTCATTGGAAGAGATGGGCAATCAGGGGTGAAACGGGGAGCCTGTGCTCCCCGTTATTTCGTGGTCAGCTGTTTACTTGGCGTTGATGGGCCCCTTGGTGCCGGCATCATTATCGACCCAGCCATCTTCACCCTTGATGCGGCGATCCCCCTGAATTGTGTAGATGACCATGCCATCCTTGAACACCAGCGCGCCATCGGATTTCTTGGCATTGACCTTCTTGTCGTTGACCCACACCTGATCCTTGCCATCGATGCGGATATTAGCCACGGTGGCGCCGGTTTGGGGGAAGGTGGCGATCCAGTTGCCCGCATAGGGGCTGGCGCTGGTTGCCGCGGCCGGAGCATTGCCAACACCGGCAGCTGCGTTCTCAGCCTTGGTTTTGTTGATATCGCAGCCATTAAGCTCGCTCACCTGAGTGCAGCCCGAGCGCTCCAGCTTCTGCTCATAGCTCAGATTCAGACCGCCCTCCGCGGCCGGGGCGGCCGTGCCAAATCCCGCCTTGGCATTTTCCGCTTTGGTTTTGTGAATGTCACAGCCCTGCGCCTCGGTAACCTGGGTACAACCGGATCGCTCCAGCTGCTCGGCATATTTGGCGCTGATGGCGTGGGCAGGGGCGATCCCGAGCAGGGTCAGGGTGATGAGCAGAGCAGCATTCCTGGACATAGATAATCCCTCAAAGATGTAAGTCATGCAGGTTCTTCCGCGCAGTTGCGGCAGTGAACGTCGGCCTCTTCTGAGCATCCGAGACAGATGCACAGCTGGCGTATTCACGTTAGCACCTTGGGCCAACCGCGCCCAGCGATGTGGCCGGAAGATAAGGCGAGAGGTGATACGGGTGGGGAGTGCAGGGGAGGTTAAATAGCAGTGACATTGCTGCAGAAGAGGTGGTAACAAAAGAGCAAGTCACTGCACGGCATTATCATAATGATAACGGCAACCCCGCTGATATCATTTCAGCCCCTTAAACTGACCTTTGATGATAATTCTCACCGATGCCGAGATATCGTCTCTGATTATTATCACCTTGCTATTTTATCGCTTGGCCACCCTATCCATCCTTTTATGGAATAAACCGCTTAAATAGCCGCTGATTTTGTGGGTGGCATCACACACTTTCGCCATTTATTAATATCTGACTGCATTTTATTGGTTTGGCACGGTTATTGATTGCCTCATATCGACGCTAACCGACGCGCTCACCCACAACCGGGATGCTGGTGACATCGTGAGTGAAAGGGGAGCTATCCATATCTCATCCAATGATTGGGGCGAACGATGAAAGCAGTTAACGAATTAATCAAAGAGATCAGAGCACTCAAATCCAACCTGCATGAAAAAGATTTTCTGCTGACCTGGGAGCAAACGCCTCAGGAGCTGGAGCTGGTATTGAAACTGGCCGAATCCCTCAAGACCCTGCGCGCCGAAAATATCTGCACCAAACTGTTTAACAGCGGGCTTGGTATCTCGGTTTTCCGCGATAACTCCACCCGAACCCGCTTCTCTTACGCCTCTGCGCTGAACCTGCTCGGTCTGGCCCAGCAGGATCTGGACGAGGGCAAATCTCAGATCGCCCACGGCGAGACCGTCCGTGAAACTGCCAACATGATCTCCTTCTGCGCCGATGCCATCGGTATCCGCGATGACATGTATCTGGGCGCCGGCAACGCTTATATGCGTGAAGTGGGCGCCGCGCTGGATGAAGGGTTCGAGAAGGGGGTGCTGCCCCAGCGTCCGGCGTTGGTCAACCTGCAGTGCGACATTGATCACCCGACTCAGTCCATGGCTGATCTGGCCTGGTTGCAGGAGCACTTCGGCAGTCTGGAAAATCTCAAGGGCAAGAAGATTGCGATGACCTGGGCTTACTCCCCGAGCTACGGCAAGCCGCTCTCCGTGCCGCAGGGCATCATCGGCCTGATGACCCGTTTCGGTATGGACGTGACCCTGGCCCATCCGGAAGGGTATGACCTGATCCCGGATGTGATCGAAGTGGCCAAAGAGAACGCCAAGGCCTCCGGCGGCAGCTTCCGTCAGGTCACCTCCATGGAAGAGGCTTTCAAGGATGCGGATATCGTCTATCCCAAGTCCTGGGCTCCCTACAAGGTGATGGAGCAGCGCACCGAGTTGCTGCGTGCCAATGACCACGCCGGCCTGAAAGATCTGGAAAAACACTGTCTGGAGCAGAACGCCAAGCATAATGATTGGCACTGCACCGAGGAGATGATGAAGCTCACCAAGGGTGGCGAAGCGCTCTATATGCACTGCCTGCCCGCCGATATTTCCGGTGTCTCCTGCAAAGAGGGCGAAGTGACCGAAGGGGTATTCGAGAAATACCGTATCGCCACTTACAAAGAGGCGAGCTGGAAGCCCTATATTATTGCCGCCATGATCATGGCCCGTAAATTCTCCGCCCCGGCAGAAACCCTGGAAAATCTGATTAAAGAGGCGCAAAAGCGGGTGAAATAAATAACGGCAGGGCAGGGTGAATATTCATCCTGCCCACACTGTCGAACCCATTATTTTGAGTTTTCTCTCCGTGTTATCTGAATAACGGATCTCCCGGCGAGGCAGCTCTTTGTCAGGTAACGCTTAGTGAGGTAAGCATGTCCCAATTTTCGCTGAAGATGGATATTGCCGATAACCGCTTTTTTACCGCCGAGCCATCTCCGCTTTTTTCTCGCGCCGAAGCACAAAAGGCCCGTGCCTTTCATAAAAAACTGGCCGGTTATGAGCCGACCCCATTGTGCGACCTGAAAGATCTGGCCGCCTATATCGGGGTGAAAAATATATTGGTCAAGGACGAGTCAAAGCGCTTTGGCCTCAATGCCTTCAAGATGCTGGGTGGCGTTTATGCCATCGCCAACCTGCTCTGTGAAAAGTACGGGGTGGCAGTCGAGGATTTCTCCTTCGATCTCATCAAGCGCACCATCAAGGAGCCGATGACTTTCGCCACCACCACAGATGGCAACCACGGTCGCGGCGTTGCCTGGGCCGCCAAGCAGGTGGGCCAGCATGCGGTGGTCTACATGCCCAAGGGCTCGGCCCAGGAGCGGGTTGACCACATTCTCAATCTCGGTGCCGAGTGCATCGTCACCGACATGAACTACGACGATACCGTGCGCCTGACCATGAAGATGGCGGAAGAGCGCGGTTGGCACATAGTGCAGGACACCGCCTGGGAGGGCTACACCAAGATCCCGACCTGGATCATGCAGGGTTACTCCACTCTGGCCGACGAAGCGGTCGAGCAGATGCAGGCCATGGGCATCAAGCAGCCGACCCACGTGCTGCTGCAGGCCGGGGTCGGGGCGCTGGCGGGCGGTGTGCTCGGTTATCTGGTGGACTGCTTCGGGGCGAAAAACCTGCACAGTATCGTGGTCGAACCGGATCAGGCCGACTGCATCTACCGCTCCGGTGTGGCGGGGGAGATGGTCAACGTGGGGGGCGATATGCGCACCATCATGGCCGGTCTCGCCTGTGGCGAACCCAACCCCCTCGGTTGGCCACTGCTAAGAAGCTGCACCACCCAGTTCATCTCCTGTCACGACAAGGTGTCGGCATTGGGCATGAGAGTGCTCGGCAACCCCCTTGGCAATGATCCGCGCATCATCTCCGGTGAGTCCGGCTCGGTCGGTACCGGCGTGCTGGCGGCTGTGCGTCACCACCCGGATCGCGCGGCGCTGATGGAACGTCTGGGGCTGGATAGCAACTCGGTGGTACTCATCATCAACACCGAAGGGGACACCGATGTGAAGCACTACCGGGAAGTGGTGTGGGAAGGCAAACATCCTGCCTGCGATTAACCCCGGCTGTGAGTAAGCCCTGCGAGAGCAGAGACACGAATTGAAGAACTGATCGCGCCTCGCCAACGGGGCGCGGTAACGGGCACAGGGCGCTGCCGACGAACAGGCCGCGCACTCTCAGTTGTTATGGAGAATCACAATGAGCAAGCAAATTCCGTTTGAAATGGTGTTGGAGAAGGCCTACCAGTACAAGGCCGAGATGAGTCAGTTCCTGCGCGACATGATCGCCATCCCGAGCGAGAGCTGCGATGAAGAGCGCGTGGTGCTACGCATCAAGCAGGAGATGGAGAAGGTTGGTTTTGACAAGGTCGAGATCGACCCCATGGGCAACGTGCTGGGCTATATCGGCCACGGCCCGCACCTGATCGCCATGGATGCCCACATCGATACCGTGGGCGTCGGCAACATGGCCAACTGGACCTTTGACCCCTATGAGGGGATGGAAGATCACGAGATCATCGGTGGCCGCGGCGCCTCCGATCAGGAAGGGGGCATGGCCTCCATGGTCTATGCGGGCAAGATCATCAAGGATCTGGGGCTGGAAGATCAGTACACCCTGCTGGTGACCGGTACCGTGCAGGAGGAGGATTGCGATGGTCTCTGCTGGCAGTACATCATCGAGCAGAGCAAGATCCGCCCCGAGTTCGTGGTCAGTACCGAACCCACCGACTGCCAGATCTACCGTGGTCAGCGTGGTCGCATGGAGATCCGCGTTGAAGTGCAAGGTGTCAGCTGCCACGGCTCCGCACCGGAGCGCGGTGACAACGCCATCTTCAAAATGGGCCCGATCCTCGGCGAATTGCAGGAACTCAGCCACAACCTCGGCAACGATGACTTCCTCGGCAAGGGCACCCTGACCGTCTCCGAGATCTTCTTCACTTCGCCGAGCCGCTGCGCCGTAGCGGATAGCTGCGCCGTCTCCATCGACCGCCGTCTCACCTGGGGCGAGACCTGGCAAGGAGCGCTCGACGAGATCCGTGCCCTGCCTGCGGTGAAAGCCGCCGGTGCCGAGGTCTCCATGTACCAGTACGATCGTCCGGCCTACACCGGTCTGGTCTATCCGACCGAGTGCTACTTCCCGACCTGGAAGGTGGAGGAGGATCACATCACCGTCAAAACCCTCTCCAAGGCTTATCGCGAGCTGTTCAACAAGGAGCCGGTGGTAGACAAATGGACCTTCTCTACCAACGGGGTCTCCATCATGGGTCGCCACGGTATTCCGGTCATCGGTTTTGGCCCGGGTAAAGAGCCGGAGGCCCACGCACCGAACGAGAAGACCTGGAAAGAGCATCTGGTCAAGTGCGCCGCCATGTACGCCGTGATCCCCATGCTCTATCTGGCTGAGTTGGACAAGTAAGGGGTCTGCCGAGCGGTGGCTGCCATCGCCGCCCAGCTGTTAAAAGTGTGACAAGTGCCCCGTCTGTGTTGAGGCGGGGTTTTGCTGTTTGAAGTGATGTTCGAGGTGGTGGGGATGAAACGGCTGATCAAAAACGGTGTGCTGGTCGATGCACAGGGTGAATATCGTCAGGATCTGCTGATCGATAACGGGGTGATCCGCGCCCGTGCCGCCGATATCCAGCCAGATGGCGAAACCGAGGTGATCGATGCCAGCGGCTGCTATGTGATGCCGGGTGGCATCGACGTTCATACCCACTTCAACATCGACGTGGGCATTGCCCGCAGTTGCGATGACTTTTTCAGCGGTACCCGTGCCGCCGCCTGTGGCGGCACCACCACCATCATCGACCACATGGGATTTGGTCCGGCGGGGTGCAATCTGCATCACCAGCTGGCCCGTTATCACGACTACGCCGCCGATCAGGCGGTGATCGACTACAGCTTTCATGGCGTGATCCAGCATGTGGATGACGCTATCCTTAATGAGATGGCCGCCATGGTGCAGGAGGAGGGGATCAGCAGCTTCAAGCTCTATCTCACCTACCAGTACAAGCTGGGGGACCATGACGTGCTGCGTGCCCTGGCCCGCCTCAAGGAGGTGGGGGCGCTTGCCACCGTCCACCCCGAGAACGATGCCGCCATCGCGGCGCGCCGGGCGGCCCTGCTGGCCGCCGGTCACCATGAGCCCTGGTATCACCCGCAAAGTCGCCCATTGGAGTGCGAGGCGGAGGCCATCGCCCGGATGATCAATCTGGCAGGGCTCGCGGGCAATGCGCCGCTCTATATCGTCCACCTTTCAAATGGACTGGGGCTGGAGTATCTGAAGCTGGCGCGCCGTCAGGGTCAGCCGGTCTGGGTGGAGACCTGCCCGCAATATCTGCTGCTCGATGACAGCTGCTACTACCGGGAGAACGGGGTCGACTATCTGCTGAGCCCGCCGCTGCGGGGGCGCAGCGAGCAGGACAAGCTGTGGGTCGGTATCGCTGCGGGTGACATCGATACGGTGGCGACCGATCACTGCAACTTCTCCCACGCCCAGCGCATGACCCTCTCGGGGGGCGATTTCAGCCGCTGCCCCAACGGCTTGCCGGGCGTCGAGAACCGGATGCTGCTGCTCTTTGCCCACGGGGTGTTGGGGGGGCGCATCTCGCCATCACGCTTTGTAGCTCTCACCAGCGCCAACCCGGCGCGCCTGTTTGGCCTCTGGCCGCGCAAGGGCAACCTGCAACCGGGGTCTGACGCTGATCTGGTGCTGATGGATCCCCGCGGTGACACCCTGATTTCTCACCCACTGCTGCATGACAACGGCGACTACAGCCCCTACGAGGGGATGTGCTGCCCCGGCCGGATCAGGATGACCCTGAGCCGTGGCGAGATAGTCGCTCGCGATGGCGGGTTTCTGGGGCGGCGTGGTCACGGCCGTTTTCTGGCCAGAGCGCCCTTTGATCCGGCCTTGGCGCCGGAGCTGCACTCGCCTTGCCCCACAGTGGCCGGCTGACAATCAGTTCGAAACACGCAGAGCAGCAAGGTTATGTGAACAACGAAAGGTGGGCCGGTATTGCGCCGGCTTGTCCCATCACTGGAGATAACAAGATGAAACAGAGAATCGTACTGGCCCTTGGTGGCAATGCGCTGGGCAACAACCTGCCCGAGCAGATGAAGGCGGTGCAGAGCACGGCGGGCACCATTGCCGACCTGATCGCTCAGGGGCATGAGGTGGTGGTGACCCACGGCAACGGCCCGCAGGTGGGGATGATCCAGCAGGCGTTCGAGGTAGCGGCACGCCATGACCCCAAGGCGCCCCATCTGCCCATGTCGGTCTGCGTGGCCCTGAGTCAGGGTTATATCGGTTATGACCTGCAAAACGCCCTGCGCGAGGCCTTGCTGGCGCGTGGTATTCACAAGCCGGTCGCTACACTGGTGACCCAGGTGGAGGTGGATAAAAACGATCCCGCCTTCCTTGACCCGAGCAAACCCATCGGCGGCTTCTTCAGCAAGGAGGAGGCCGAGGCATTGATGGCCAGGGGCGAGCGGCTCAAAGAGGATGCCGGCCGTGGCTATCGCCGGGTGGTCGCATCCCCCAAACCCGTCGATATCATCGAGAAAGAGACCGTCTCTGCCATGCTGGCCGCCGGTCAGGTGGTGATCACCGTCGGTGGCGGTGGCATTCCGGTGCTGCGGGAGGGCAATCACCTGCGCGGTGCCAGTGCGGTGATCGACAAGGATTGGGCCAGTGCCAAGCTGGCGGAGCTCATCGACGCCGATATGCTGATCATCCTTACCGCGGTAGAGAAGGTCGCCATCAACTTCGGCAAGCCCGATGTGCAGTGGCTCGATCAGCTGAGCGTGGCCGATGCCAACAGCTTTATTGCACAGGGGCAGTTTGCCAAGGGTTCCATGCTGCCCAAGGTGGAGGCAGCGCTCTCGTTCGCGACCTCCATGCCGGGGCGCAAATCCCTGATCACCTTGCTGGAGAAGGCCGCCGACGGCATTGCCGGCAAGACGGGAACCATTATCTGCCGCTAGGCGTTCCAGCTCGGGTTGAGTGTGATTGCGGGGGCCGACGGCCCCCTTGTTCATTTTGGGGCAGTCATGGTCAGCGGAGGATGAGCGGCGTAAGATGGCCGCCTTCAAGCGCGGGCAAGACGCCGAGAACAGACCCTGCGCAATGAGTGACAAGAGGTGAGTAACAAACAAATGAGTGGAAAGATCAATATGGCGGCGCTGGTGGGATTGATCCTGCTCACCGCCATCTGGAGTTACAGCTGGATCGTGATGAAGCAGGTGATGCTCTACGCGGGGGCTTTCGAATTCACTGCCCTGCGCTGCCTGTGCGGATCTCTGGTTCTGCTGTTGGTATTGGCCCTGCGCGGGCGCCGTTATCTCAAACCTACCCCGTTTCGCTATACCCTCGCCATCGCCCTGTTCCAGACCTGCGGCATGGTGGGGTTGGCTCAGTGGGCGCTGATCAGCGGCGGGGCGGGCAAGGTGGCTATTCTGAGCTACACCATGCCGTTCTGGGTGGTGATCTTCGCGGCGCTCTTTCTCGGCGAGCGGATGCGCAAGCTGCACTATCTGGCGGTCGGGGTGGCCGCCTGCGGCCTGCTGTTGGTGATCGAGCCCTGGCAGCTGCATCTGGATTCCATGAAGAGTGCGCTGCTGGGGATTGCCTCCGGCATCTGCTGGGGGATCAGCGCCATCATCGCCAAGCGGATGTATGCCCGCCACCCCGCGGTGGATCTGATGTCCCTCACCACCTGGCAGATGATCTACGCCACCATGGTGATGGCCGTGGTGGCGGCGCTGGTGCCGGAGCGACCCATCGACTGGCAGCCCTATGTGTTTGGCGCGCTCGCCTACAGCGCCATCTTCGCCACGGCACTGGCCTGGAGCCTCTGGCTGTTCGTGCTGAAAAAGCTGCCTGCCGGGATCGCCAGCCTCAGTACCCTGGCGGTGCCGGTGAGCGGCGTGCTGCTCTCCTGGTGGCTGCTTGGTGAAAATCCGGGGCCGGTGGAGGGGAGTGGCATCGTCCTTATCGTACTGGCGCTTCTCGTCATCAGTCGCAAGGGTAAGCGCTCCGTGGTGTCGGTGGCGGGGGAAACCCGTATCAAGCACGGTTGAGTGGTGACTGGGCTGCCAGTGGCACGATAAACAGCACTCAAAAGAGCCCGCGACAGGGGACCAACCCCTCGTTACAATGGCGTGGTCTGACTGTGCTGGAGCACAGGTATCTGATTTATTGTGATTATTTCAACGAACCTAACGGCAAGGATGAGACCGTATGATGACGCTGGTGTGGTTGGCTGTAGGCCTGGTGTGTCTGGTGGGGGGGGCCGAATCTCTGGTGCGGGGCGCATCTCGCCTCGCCACCATGATGGGGATATCGCCACTGGTGGTGGGATTGACCATAGTGGCCTTTGGGACCAGTGCTCCCGAGCTGGCGGTGAGCATCCAGTCTGGCCTCGAGGGGCAGGCAGGGATAGCTGTGGGGAACGTGGTCGGCAGCAATATTTTCAACGTGCTGTTTATTTTAGGTATTTCGGCACTGATCGTACCGTTGACCGTCTCCCAGCAACTGGTACGTCTCGACGTTCCCTTGATGATAGTGGTCTCTTTTCTGGTGTTGTTGCTGGGCTACGATGGCCGTATTGCGCCACTGGAAGGGGCGCTGCTGTTTGCCGGCATCATCGCCTACACCGGGTTTCTCTTTGTCCAGAGTCGACGGGAAAACAAAGCGGTGCAGGCGGAGTACGAGCAGGAGTTTGGTACCCGTGAAGCGAGTACGGCGGGCAACTGGTTGCGCAATCTGCTCTTTATTGCCGCAGGTCTGGGTCTGCTGATCCTCGGCTCCCGCCTGCTGGTTGGCAGTGCAGTGGAGATTGCCCACTACTTCGGGGTGAGCGATCTGATCATCGGCTTGACCATAGTGGCGGCCGGTACCTCCTTGCCCGAAGTGGTGACCTCCATCGTCGCAGCCCTGCGCGGGGAGCGGGATATCGCTGTGGGGAACGTGGTGGGCAGCAATATCTTCAATATCCTCTGCGTGCTGGGGCTCACCTCCATCGTCACTCCCGGTGGGCTTGAAGTGTCGGCCACCGCCCTTCAGTTCGATATTCCGGTAATGATTGCGGTGGCGCTTGCCTGCCTGCCCATCTTCTTTACCGGTTACACCATCGCCCGCTGGGAAGGGGCGCTGTTTCTGACCTACTACATCGGCTACACCTGCTGGCTGATCCTCCACGCCACATCCAGTCCGCTGCAAGGTCAGTTCAGTGCAGCGCTAACCGGTTTTGTATTGCCGCTCACCGCCATCACTCTGGTTGTGCTGGCGGTGCGAGCCTGGCGATTGCAACGAACCCGGTCGTGATGCAGGTTCCCCTGATGTAAAGGAGCTGCATCAACCGACAGGCGGAAAAAAGCCCCACCATCATGGTGGGGCTTTTGCTTGGTGCTGAACTTGGTGCTGAAGAGGGACGCGAAGAGCCGTTATCTGCGCTGGGCCAGATGCATCATGGCTTCCAGCACGGCGCCGCCGATGGCGCGTGCCTTGTCCGATACCGTGGTGGCGTCGGCCCGCTCGCCTCTGGGGTCGATGTCACCGATCTTGAAGCCGACGGTCACCTCGATGCCATCGCTGAGCAGCCCCCGCACCATGCCAGAGAGGGGCGCTATGATGGGGGCATCCCCTACATGGGCAATCACATCCCCCTCCTGCACCAGATCGCCGAGCTTGATCAGGCTCTTCATCACGCCGGGGGCGGGGGCGCGTACCACCCGGCGGGCGGAGTGCCCCTCGATCACCCCGGGAATGCCGGTATTGGGCTGGGCAGGGCCCTGATAGATGACCCGGCCCAGATGATGACCGCGGTTGGTCTCAATGACCGCATCGCAGTCGCGCCCCGCCTCAAACCCCGGGCCAAGGGCCACCGTAATGGGAGCCATCTCCTTGTGGGTGCCGAGATTCTGCTTGGCGAGGATGGCATCCACCAGATAGCGGGGCTTGAGCTCGGCGAGGGTGGTGCATTCGGGGTCAACCAGTAGCGGAATGACGCCCCGATCCAGCTGCTCGAACGCCTGTTCGACGCTCTCGACCCGCTTGGCACGCACTCCCTCGACCCTTGTTTCGCCGTCGAACATCCCCTGAGCGAAGGCGACGGTGCGGCGGATCACCGTGGGCTTGTCGAGATCCAGCATCACCACCTTGAAGCCGGCATTGTGCAGGCGCAGCGCCACCCCGGTGGCGATATCGCCGGAGCCGCGCATCACCACCAGCTGATCCCGCTTGAGGCGCACATCATCCTGCATTAGACCGCCTGCCTTGCCGTTTTTCACCTGCAACAACTCGGCGAGAATGCTGATGGCGATCTCCTCGGGGGTCTCGGCGCCGATGTTGTAGCCGATGGGGGCGTGCAGTTGCTGAAGTTGCTCCTGGCTCACCCCTTGCTGGCGCAGCGCCTGGGTGAAGGTCTGCACCTTGCGCTTGCTGGCGAGCAGCCCCAGATAGGCGAGGGGACGGCTGATGAGCCGATCCAGCGCCTCCTTGTCCTGATGGTTGGTGGCGATGATGACGAAGTTGGCGGGCTCGATGGCCAGTTTATCGATCACCGCGCTGATGGTATCGGCCTGCACCAGATGGGTACCGGCGGGGAAGAGGTCAGGGTTGAGGCTCCCTTCAAAACAGTCGCCCACATGGATATCAAAACCCAGCGTCGCCGCAGCATGTGCCAGCGCCCGGTTGACGTGACCAGCACCAATGAGCACCAGCCGGGGGCGCAGGCCATAGACATCGATATAGACCGACATGGCGCCGCCGCAATCCGACCCTACCGCATGTTCACCGTTACGGGCCATCCGGCCATGGAAGATGCGTGGCTTGCGCTCGGCAATGGCGGCCATCGCTTCCTCGATCACCAGCCGCTCGATCATGCCGCCGCCGATGGTGCCGAGGATCTGGCCATCGGCCATCACCAGCATCTGGGCCTGATGGCGCGGGGTGGAGCCACGGCTCTCGATGATCTGGGCCATGGCAAAGGGAATGTTCTCCTGTTCCAGTCGGGCTGCGTGTGCAAACAGATTCATAAGGTACCTCTTCTTATCCTTAAACCATCATGGGCGAGGCGGCTGAGCCTCATCCTGAGCGAAGTAACCGAGTGCGTGGCGAATGGGCTGTGGCTCGCGAACCGCCCCCTGCCAGATGGCATAGATCTCGGGGTGGCGGCTATGCAGCTTTATCAATTCATCGAGCCACGACGCCTCATTTTGATAATCCCCATTGATAAACCAGATCCGGCGCGCCCTGGCCGGGGTGCCCTTGAACAGTCCCTCGGGGTGGGAGAGCAGCTGGTGAAACAGGGCCCAGTCGAGGGGGGCTCCGGCCTCTATCCCGCACAGGGCCTGAAGCTCTGCCCAGCGGTGGATCTGCTGCGGGTCGGCCTTGGCCCCCACCATGGCGCCGCCCGTCAGGGCGATCACCCAATCACTGTGCTGAGGAATGCAAGGTTCGTGCAAAGCGGGCACTTTCAATAACTTGTGATGGGCGCCATCCGCTTCGACCAGGATAAGATCGAAGCGCTGCTGCCCCTTGATGAGATCAATCTGCTGGGGCGTGGGGCCCGCCACCTTTCCGGTGCGCTCGTCGAGATGGCTGAACAGGGCAACCAGCGCCGGGCCATCCGGTAGCGCCTGACAGCGGGTAAGTTGACGAACGGGATCCGTCTCGATAATCAATTCCCGATAGTGTGACGGGGCAGGCAGAAACATCCGGGTGGTGGTGGTAATTAGCACCCTTTTACCCTGTTGATAAAAATATTCCGCCAGCCAGAACAGGGTGCTGGTTTTTCCACCAGCCCCGCAGAGGCTAATTAAGGTGGTATGGCTATCAATATTTTGGGTGAGCGAGTTTAAGAGCGGTTCTATATCTGGAAATGCGACAGCAATAGCGTGTGGGTGCGACATAATGACGACCAAAATAAATATCGAAGGGAGTGGGAAACAACGTTGCCAGGAACAAGTGCAGTGTGACTGTATAATAACGGCGGCGGGTTTATCTTCCCGAATGGGTACCTGGAAAATGATGCTACCTTATTGCCAGGGGACAATGCTTGATGCAAGTCTCAAAAATGCCCTGGCTTTTTGTCAGCGCGTTATTCTGGTGGTGGGCCATCGTGGCGAGGAACTTCAAGCGCGCTACGGATCACGGCCGGATATTGTTATCGTCCACAATCCCGACTATCGGCAGGGGCTGGGCAGCTCCATTCGCTGCGCCCTGGCGGCCAGCGATGCTGACCACCTCTTTATCAGCCATGGGGATCTCCCCTGTATCCCGCGCGACGTCTATCAGCAGCTCTGGCAGGCGCGCGGAGAGCTCGCCCTGTTCCCGAGCTTTGAGGGGGAGACGGGTCATCCGGTGTTGCTGCCAAAATCCCTCGCAAGGGAGCTGGCTGCGGCCCCGGTGCAGTCGTCGGTACGGCGCTGGTTGCAAGGGCATCCGCACCGTATGGTGCCAGTTGACAGCCCCGCCATCCTGTTTGATGTGGATACCCCGGAGCGCTATCAGGCGCTGCTGGATGGCATTCTTGAAAATGAGAGCGAGCCCACGAAATAACCCTATTTTAAAAAGATAACGGGGAGATAAATGGCGTATCAAAGTGATATTTCTCGCACTTGATCTGATAGGGTGAGTTCTTTTTGAACTGCTCATTAAGTAAATTCCAGAGTGATTGATAACTACTCGCAATACCCATAATGGTGGCATCGTAAATTCTCTCCATTAATTGGAGCTGTCTCACGCTTTTACCGTAAAAAATAGTTTTGTAACTGTAGTGGCCTGATTGTTGCTCTTCTCCTTGCCAAGGGGAAACACCCGTGCGGGATACCCCATTTATTCATGCTGCCAATGGGCAGAACAGCTGCAAGGAGATAGCCATGGGCGATATTATGCGACCCGTTCCCTTCAAGAACCTGCTGACCCGTATTTTTGCGGAATATAAAGAGAGTCAGAGCATTTTCGGTATTCCCGCCGCGCAATTCTATCGCAAGCAGGACGAGCGCAAGATCAAGGTGTTCGGTGAAACCTGCGAGACCCCCATCGGCCCGGCAGCCGGCCCCCATACCCAGTTGGCCCAGAACATCGTCACCTCCTGGCTGACTGGCGGGCGCTTTATCGAGCTCAAGACAGTGCAGATCCTGGACCGTCTCGAACTGGAAAAGCCCTGCATCGACGCCGAAGACGAGTGCTTCAACACCGAGTGGTCTACCGAGTTCACCCTGCCCAAGGCGTTTGACGAGTATCTGAAGGCCTGGTTTGCCCTCTACCTGCTGGAGGAGGTGTTCGACCCCCGTCTCGACGGAGAGGCCAAGTCCTTCATCTTCAACATGAGCGTGGGTTACAACCTCGATGGCATCAAACAGCCACCGATGCAGCAGTTCATCCACAGCCTGATGGATGCCAGCAGCACTCCGAAATTTGTCGAGTACCAGCAGGTGCTGCGCGAGCTGGTGGCCGACGAGCAGTTTATCGCCGAGCTGGGACTGGGGGCGCGGCGCGATCGCCTGCAACAGCTGGTGGAGCGCATCCCGGCCAATCTTGTGCACGGCGTTACCCTCTCTACCATGCACGGCTGCCCGCCCAACGAGATCGAGGCCATCTGCCGCTACATGCTGGAAGAGAAGGGGCTTAACACCTTCGTCAAACTGAACCCGACCCTACTGGGTTACCCGCGGGTGCGCGAGATCCTCGATACCTGCGGCTTTGATTACATTGGTCTGAGCGAAGAGTCGTTCGATCACGACCTCAAGCTGGATCAGGCCAAGGCGATGCTGACCCGTCTGATGGCGCTGGGGGCCGAGAAGGGGCTCACCTTCGGGGTCAAGCTGACCAACACCCTCGGCACCATCAACCGCAAGGGGGCACTGCCCGGCGATGAGATGTACATGTCCGGCCGAGCGCTGTTCCCGCTATCCATCAACGTGGCTGCCGTGCTGTCTCGCGCCTTCGATGGCAAGCTGCCCATCTCCTACTCCGGTGGTGCCAGCAAGTTCAACATCGCCGAAATATTTGAGACCGGCATTCGTCCCATCACCATGGCCACCGACCTGCTCAAACCGGGTGGCTACCTGCGCCAGATTGAGTGTCTCAAAGAGATCGACGCCTCTGACAGCTGGGGCATGAGTCAGGTGGATGTGGCCAAGCTGGAAGCGCTTGCCGCCAAGGCGCTCACCATGGATTACACCCAGAAGGAGTGGAAGTCCGACGATCGTATCGAAGTGGGCGGTGGCCTGCCGCTGACCGACTGCTACGTAGCGCCCTGCGTCACCGCCTGCGCCGTGCATCAGGATATCCCCGAGTACATTCGTCTGATGGGCGAGGGAGAGTATGTGGCAGCCCTTGAGCTGATTTATCAGCGCAACGCCTTGCCTGCCATCACCAGCCATATCTGCGATCACCAGTGCCAGTACAACTGCACCCGTCTCGACTACGACAGCGCGCTCAATATCCGCGAACTGAAAAAAGTGGCGCTGGAGCGCGGCTGGGAAGGGTACAAGGCGCGCTGGCACAAACCGGCCGGCAGTGGTGACAAGCATCCGGTGGCGGTCATTGGCGCCGGTCCGGCCGGTCTCTCCGCCGGTTACTTCCTGGCCCGTGCCGGTCACCCGGTCACCGTGTTCGAGCGCGAAGCGGATGCCGGTGGCGTGGTCAAGCACATCATCCCCGAGTTCCGCATTCCGGCCGAGCTTATCCAGCATGACATCGACTTTGTCGCCGCCCACGGGGTCAAGTTCGAGTTTGGTTGCGATCCGGCGCTCACCGTCGACAAGCTGCACGCCCAGGGCTTTAGCTATGTTTTCGTCGGCATCGGCGCCGACAAGAATGGCGGTATGCGCCTCGAGGGGGGTCACGAGCGGATTTACAAATCCTTCCACTTCCTGCGCAGCTTCAATCAGGGCAAGCCGCTGCTGCTAGGCCGCCATGTGGCGGTGATCGGTGCCGGCAACACCGCCATGGACTGTGCCCGCGCTGCCCTCAAGGTGCCCGGTGTCAGCGATGTGACCGTTATCTACCGCCGCAGCGAAAAAGAGATGCCCGCCTATCGCGAGGAGGTTCTGGAAGCGGTGGAGGATGGGGTGCGTTTCTGCTTCCTCACCAATCCGGAGCGCTTTGAGAAAGATGGCAAGCTTGTCGTGCGGATGATGGCGCTGGGGGATCCTGACGAGCAGGGCCGCCGCCGTCCGGTGCCTACCGAGCAGACCGAAGTGATGCAGATGGATGCCCTGATCACCGCCATCGGCGAGCAGCCTGACTGCGAGGTGCTCAAAGCGATGGGGATTCCTCTTGGCAACGATGGCTGGCCCGAGGTGGATGGCCAGACCGGCGAAACCAGCCGTCGCAACGTCTTCCTCATCGGTGACGTGCAGAGCGGCCCATCCTCGATCGTCGGTGCCATCGGTGGTGCCCGCCGCGCCGCGGATCTGGTGCTCTCTCGTGAGCATATCGCCAGCCAGCAGAGTGAAGTGACCATCCAGCCGTCGGGCAAGGATGAGATCTACCGCCGCAAGGGGAGCATCGCCGTCACCATGGTTGACAAGAGCGAACGCGATGCCTTCGTGGCGCAAGAGGCGCACCGTTGCCTCGAGTGCAACTACCTCTGCAGCAAGTGCGTGGATGTCTGCCCCAACCGGGCCAACGTCGCCATCGCGGTGCCGGGCTTCAAAGACCAGTTCCAGACCCTGCACCTGGATGCCTACTGTAACGAATGTGGCAACTGCGCCCAGTTCTGCCCGTGGCAGGGCAAGCCCTATCAGGACAAGGTCACCATCTTCAGCCTGCCCGAGGACTTCGACAACAGCCGCAACCCCGGTTTCTATCTGGCTGACGGTGGCGAACTGCGGGTGCGTCAGGATGGCGAGACCTATCGCCTGACCATAGATGCCCAGAGCCGGATCAAGGATGCGCCAGCGGCCCTTGGCGACATGTGCCGCATCATCAGCCATGTCCATGCTCATCACCACTACCTGCTGGGGGCCGTCGAGGCCTGAGCGAACCACGAATAAGCGAAGGAGCAAACCATGTTTATTCTGAAGAACGTCACCGCTGTCCAGCTGGAGCCGACCCGGGTGCTGGAAGGGGTGGATATCGCCATCGAAGGAGCGCTTATCAAAGCGGTGGGGCCCAATCTGCTGGCCCTCTACCCGGAGGCTAACTATCGGGAGATGGGGGGCAAGCTGGTGATGCCTGGCATCGTCTGTGCCCACAACCACTTCTACTCCGGCCTGTCGCGGGGGATCATGGCCAATATCGCCCCCTGCCCGGATTTTATCTCCACCCTGAAAAACCTCTGGTGGCGGCTCGATCGGGCGCTCGATGAAGAGTCCCTCTACTACAGCGGCCTCATCTGCTCGCTGGAAGCGATCAAGAGCGGCTGCAGTGCGGTGATCGACCACCACGCGTCGCCCAACTTCATCAAGGGCTCCCTGAATGTGCTGCGCAAAGGGTTTATGGATGCGGGCCTGCGCGGCATGACCTGCTTCGAGACCACGGATCGCAACGGCGGCCTCGCCGAGCTGCAGGCCGGGGTGGAGGAGAACATCCTGTTCGCCCAACAGATCGATGCGGCCAAAGCCAAGGGGAGCGAACCCTATCTGGTGGAGGCCCATATTGGCGCCCACGCCCCCTTCACCGTACCCGACGAGGGGCTGGCCATGCTGCGCGAAGCGGTGCAGGTCACCGGTCGTGGTCTGCATATCCATGTGGCGGAAGACCGTTACGACATGGCCCACGGCCACCACCACTATGGCAAGGAGCCCATCGCCCGGCTGGACGAGTTTGGCCTTATCGACAGCAAGACTCTGATCGCCCACGGCATCTACCTGAGCCCGGCTGACATCGAGCTGATCAACAGCCGCGATGCCTTCCTGGTGCACAACGCCCGCTCCAACATGAACAACCATGTGGGCTACAACATGCACCTGCCGGAGTATCGCAATCTGGCGCTTGGCACCGATGGTATCGGCTCCGACATGCTCGAAGAGCTCAAGTTCGCCTACTTCAAGCACAAGGATGCTGGTGGTGCCCTGTGGCCCGACAGCTTTGCCCGCTTCCTCTGGAACGGCAACACCTTGCTGGAGCGCAACTTCGGCGCCAAATTTGGCCGCCTGGAGCCGGGATACAAGGCCGACCTCACCATTTGCGACTACGACGCACCGACCCCGCTGGCGCCGCGCAACCTCGGTGGCCATCTCGCCTTCGGCATGGGATCGAACAGCGTCAACAGCGTGATGGTGGAGGGGCGCATGGTCTATCAGGACCGCGAGTTCCCGTTCGATGTCGCGCCCATTTATGAGCAGGCCAGCAAGGTGGCGAGCCGCCTGTGGCAACGGATGGATCAGCTGGCCTAAGGCCACCTTCCACAGTTTTGGACCGGATTGCCCGCCCTGAGGATCTCTCCGGCGGCGGGCAGCAAGAGTAAGGACGACACATGATTGAGCAATTCTTCCGACCCGAGCAACTGGGTCAGGCTTTGGAACTCAAGGCCCGTTTCGGCAACGACGCCGTCTATATGGGGGGCGGCAGCAAGCTTAACGCCGCCCCGACCCGCACCGACAAGAAGGTCGCTATCTCACTGGACAAGCTGGGACTGAACCAGATTGAGCAGCAGCACGGCCAGCTCCATATCGGCGCCACCGTCACCCTGCAAGCCCTCAAAGACGACCCCCGTACCCCGGCCGCCCTGTGCGAGGCGCTGGGGTTTGTCTACTCCCGCCATCTGCGCAATCAGGCCACCATTGGCGGCGAACTTGCCTGCCAGCAGCAGGACTCTCCGCTGTTGCCGGTACTGCTGGTGCTCGAAGCCGTGGTGGTGCTGGAGAACAACCTGCTGCAACCCATCGACGCCTATCTGGCTGGTCAGCGCAATGCCCTGGTGCTGGGGATTGTGCTGCCGGAGCCTGAACTGCGCTGCGCCACTCGCCGCATCAGCCGCAACGCCGATGGCTTGGCGGTGATGACCGCCGCGGTAGCCCTCGACAGCATTGGCGAGATGCGGGTGGCCGTCGCTGGCGTCACCCCGCAGCCGATGCGCCTGCGGGATCTGGAGCGCCGTGAACTGCACGATGCCGCGCTGGAGGCCGCCGTGAGCGAGCTGATTGCGCCCCGTGAGGATCTGGCGGGCAGCATAAGTTACAAGCGTTATATCACCGGTGTAGTGGTGGCGGATCTGCTGGTGGATTGCCAGCAGCAGGAGGTGCAAGCATGATGGAACTCAACTTTACCCTGAACGGTGCCCTGCGCACCGTCATCTGCAAGGCCGGTGACAATGCCCAGCGGGTGCTGTTCAATCAGTGCCGGATGCACTCGGTGCGCAACAGTGACGACGGCTTCGGTTTTGCCGGCTCCGACGCCATTCTCTTCAACGGCAAGGTGATCAACGCCTCTCTGCTGATCGCCGCCCAGCTGGAGGGGGCGCAGGTGCGCACCGCCGAGTCGCTGGGCAGCTGGAACCAGCTCAGTCTGGTACAGCAGGCGATGGTGGACGTGGGGGTGGTGCAGTCCGGCTACAACGATCCGGCCGCCGCGCTCATCGTCACCGACCTGCTTGATCGCCACCCCGAGCCTACCCGTGATCAAATCGACGATGCCCTCTCGGGCCTGTTTCACCGCGATGGCGGCTACCAGCAGTTCTATCAGGCCATCGAGCTTGCCTGTTCACGGATGAAGGATCCCGATTACCTGTGCCAGATCGCCCCGGAATTTCGCGACGATCTGCGCCATATCGGCAAGAGTTGCCCGAAAGTGGACGCAGCCAAGATGGTGCAGGCCAAGCCCTGCTACGTGGAGGACAGGGTTACCGAGGATGCGCTGATCATCAAGATGCTGCGCAGTCCCCATCCTCATGCGGTGATCACCAAACTCGACGTGAGCCGCGCCGAAGCCATGCCGGGGGTAGTGCACGTCATAACCCACCTCAACTGCCCGGATGTGTTTTACACCCCGGGTGGTCAGAGTGCTCCCGAGCCGTCACCGCTGGATCGCCGCATGTTCAGCCGCAAGGTGCGCCACGTCGGTGATCGTGTTGCCGCCGTGGTGGCCGAGAGCGAAGCCATCGCATTGGCGGCCCTCAAACTCATCGAGGTCGAGTATCAGGTGCTGCCGGCGGTCATGACCATCGATGAGGCGATGGCTCCCAATGCACCGTTGGTGCACGACGAGCCCATCGTCTACATGGCTGGTGCGCCTGCGGATCTGGAGCAGCAGAACGCCTGCTCGGTGCGCCGCGGCGATGAGCACATGATCATCAACTTCCCCATCGGCTCCCGCCCCCACGAGAACCTGGCCGCCAGCGTCCATGGCCAGATCGGCGATGTGGCCAAAGGCTTTGCCGAGGCGGACGAGATTGTCGAGCGCACCTACGAATCGACCCAGGCCCAGCAGTGCCCGACCGAGCCACATATCTGCTTCACCTACATGGATGGGGATCGTCTGGTCATTCACGCATCCACCCAGGTGCCGTGGCACGTGCGCCGTCAGGTGGCGCGGATCGTCGGCCTCAAGCAACATCAGGTGCACGTGATCAAGGAGCGGGTAGGGGGCGGCTTTGGCTCCAAGCAGGATATCCTGCTGGAAGAGGTGTGCGCCTGGGCGACCAAGGTCACCGGCCGTCCCGTTACCTTCCGCTACACCCGTGAAGAGGAGTTCATCAGCAACACCTCCCGCCACGTGGCCAAGGTGAAGGTGAAAGTGGGGGCCAAAAAAGATGGCACCATCACCGCCATCGACATGGATTTTCGCGCCAACACCGGCCCTTATGGCAACCACTCATTGACGGTGCCAAGCAACGGCCCGGCGCTCTCCCTGCCGCTCTATCCGTGCGACAACGTGCGCTTTACCGTCAATACCTACTACAGCAACATCTGCCCGACCGGCGCCTATCAGGGCTACGGCGCGCCCAAGGGAAACTTCGCGCTGACCATGGCCATTGCCGAGCTGGCCGAGAAACTGGGTATCGATCAGCTCGACATGGTGGAGCACAACCGGGTGCACGAAGGGGACATCCTCAAGGTTCTGGGTGCCATCGGCGAGGGCAAGATGCCTACCTCTGTGCCCCACGCCGCCAGCTGCGCCCTCGAACCCATCCTCAAACAGGGTCGCGAACTGATTGCCTGGGATAGCCTCAAACCCGCCGACGGGGATTGGCGCATCGGTCGTGGCGTCGCCATCATCATGCAAAAATCGGGGATCCCGGATATCGATCAGGCCAACTGCATGGTCAAGCTGGAATCGGACGGTACCTTTATCGTCCACTCCGGTGGCGCCGATATCGGCACCGGCCTCGATACCGTGGTCGCCAAGCTGACCGCCGAGGTGCTCGGTTGCCCGCTCAGCGATGTGCACGTCATCTCTGGCGATACCGACCATGCGCTATTCGACAAGGGGGCTTACGCCTCGTCCGGTACCTGCTTCTCCGGCAACGCGGCCAAGATGGCGGCCGAGAACCTCAAGGCTAAGATCCTGTTCCACGGCGCCGCCATGCTGGGCGAGCCGGTCGAAGACGTAGAGCTGGTTCACCCGGGGATCGTGCGCGGCAAGCAGGGGGAGGTGAGCCTCGCCAAGCTGGCCCACAAGGCGGAGACAGGTACCGGCTTCGGCATTCTGGTGGGCACTGCCAGCTACATCACTTCGGAGCTTGCCTTCCCGTATGGGGCCAACTTCGCCGAGGTGGCGGTCAACGTCAGAACCGGCGAGATCAGGCTCGACAAGTTCTACGCCCTGCTCGACTGCGGTACCCCCATCAACCCGGAGCTGGCCCTCGGCCAGATCTACGGGGCGACTATGCGGGCTATCGGTCACTCCCTGACCGAGGAGATCTGCTATGACGGCAAGGGCATTCCGCTCACCCGGGATCTGAAGAGCTATGGCGCGCCCAAGATTGGCGATATTCCGCGCGACTTCCGGGCCTTCCTGGTACCGAGTGACGACAAGGTCGGCCCTTACGGCGCCAAGTCCATCTCGGAGATCGGGGTCAACGGCGCGGCGCCTGCCATCGCCACCGCCATCCACGACGCCTGTGGTGTCTGGTTGCGCAAGTGGCACTTCACGCCGGAACAGATCCTGCGCGAACTGGGCAAGCTGGAGCAAAAAGTGTCGGCATAACAAAAGAAAAGGTGAGGGGCGGGTGAAAGCTCGCCCCCAGCGCCTGACGGCGGAATGAGTACTCCGCCTCCATTCTGTGTGATGGGACAAACACGATGTCTAAAACAACACGCAAGCACTCTGATCTTATTTACGAGCTGGAAGACAAACCCCCGTTTTATCAAACCTTGATGGGTGCAGTGACCCATCTGCTGGCGATTTTTGTTCCCATGGTGACCCCGGCGTTGATTGTCGGCGGCGCGCTGGGCCTCTCCACCGAGACCACCGCCTATCTGGTCTCCATGGCGATGATCGCCTCCGGTATCGGCACCTGGTTGCAGGTGAACCGTTATGGCCCCATCGGTTCGGGGCTGCTCTCCATCCAGTCGGTCAACTTCTCCTTCGTCACCGTGATGATCGCGCTCGGCGGCGCCATGAAAAAAGATGGCATCCATGAGGAGCTGATCGTCTCGACCCTGCTCGGGGTCTCCTTTGTCGGTGCCTTTCTGGTGATGGGCTCCTCCTTTGTGCTGTCCTACCTCAAGCGGGTGATCACCCCGACCGTGAGCGGTGTGGTGGTGCTGATGATTGGCCTGAGCCTTATCAAGGTGGGGATCATCGACTTTGGCGGCGGCTTCTCCGCCATGAGCAGCGGCACCTTTGGCAAATATGAGAACATCGGGCTGGGGCTCTTGGTGCTCTGCGTTATCGTCGCCTTCAACTGCAGCCGAAGCCCGCTGCTGCGGATGAGCGGCATTGCCATCGGCCTGCTGGTGGGCTATGCGGTTGCCCTGATGCTTGGCATGGTGGATTTCTCCGCCCTTGAGAACCTGCCGCTTATTACGGTGCCTATCCCATTCAAGTACGGTTTCTCCTTCGATTTTCACGCCTTTATGTTGGCGGGCACCATCTATCTGTTGAGCGTGCTGGAGGCGGTGGGGGACATCACCGCTACCGCCATGGTCTCTCACCGGGATATTCAGGGCCCCGAGTTTCAAAAGCGGCTCTCCGGCGGCGTACTGGCGGACGGTCTGGTATCGGTGATCGCCTCGGCCCTCGGCTCTTTGCCACTCACCACCTTCGCCCAGAACAACGGCGTCATCCAGATGACCGGAGTGGCGTCACGCCATGTGGGCAAGTTTATTGCCGTCATTCTGGTGCTGCTGGGGCTTTTCCCGGTGGTGGGGCGCTTCTTTACCACCATACCGTCACCGGTGATGGGGGGCGCTATGGTCATCATGTTCTCCATGATCGCCATCGCCGGTGGTCGCATCATCATCAGCCACGGTTTCGATCGGCGGGAGACCCTGATTGTCGCCACTTCGCTGGGTCTTGGGCTCGGGGTTTCCTATGACCCGAACGTCTTCAAGGTGCTGCCGGCGGGTATCTACATGCTGGTGGAGAACCCCATCTGCGCCGGCGGTATCACCGCCATCATCATGAACCTGGTGCTGCCACAGAGCCGCAAACGCAAGGCGGCCATCAGGGATGCAGAGGCGGTTGAAGTGATCCAGCTGAGCGACAAGCCGGATGTGATCTTTACCGCCCGCAGTGCGGGCCAGCCATCGGCCAGCAAGGGTGAGGGGTCACCAGAGCCTGTGCCCGGGCAGGCGGTGGCGCCACAAGTGGAACGGATCTGACGGTTAAACCGGCAAAAAACGTCAACAGAACAAGAAAAACAGGGAAACGGTTATGAAAAACGACAACTCTGTCAAAGCGGTACGCGGCAGCTTCTTCGATATCACCCGGGTGGTGGAGCAGCCCGAGGAGATTGAGTCCAACGCCCGTCTTATCGAGGATGGTCTGCTGATCATTCGCAACGGTTGCATCGACTGGTTCGGTGAGTGGGAGGAGGGGAAGGATCGCATTCCGGCCGAAGTGCGGGTGCGCGATTATCGCGGCAAGATGATAGTGCCCGGCTTTGTCGATACCCACATTCACTATCCCCAGAGCGAGATGGTAGGGGCCTATGGCGAGCAGCTGCTGGAGTGGCTCAACCGCCACACCTTCCCGGCCGAGCGGCGCTACAACGATCTCGAATATGCCCGCGAGATGTCCACCTTCTTCATCAAGCAGTTGCTGCGCAACGGCACCACCACGGCGCTGGTGTTCGGCACCGTTCACCCCGAGTCGGTGGATGCCCTGTTCGAGGCGGCGAGCCGCATCAATATGCGGATGATCGCCGGCAAGGTGATGATGGATCGCAATGCGCCCGATTATCTGCTCGATACCGCCGAGAGCAGTTATGTGCAGAGCAAGCAGCTTATCGAGCGCTGGCACGGCAATGGTCGACTGCTCTATGCCATCACACCACGATTTGCACCCACCTCGACACCCGAGCAGCTGGCGATGGCGCGGCGACTGCGCGAAGAGTTTCCCACCACCTATCTGCACACCCATCTGTGCGAGAACAAGGACGAGATCGCCTGGGTCAAATCCCTCTTCCCGGCGCACAAGGGTTATCTCGATGTCTATCACCAGCACGGCCTCACCGGCCACAACTGCGTGTTTGCCCACTGCGTCCATCTGGAAGAGCAGGAGTGGGATTGCCTGAAGGAGACTGGCTCCACCATCGCGTTTTGTCCCACCTCGAATCTTTATCTCGGCAGCGGTCTGTTCAAGCTGCACAAGGCGTGGCTCAAGCAGGTGAAAGTGGGGATGGGCACCGACATCGGCGCCGGCACTACCTTCAACATGCTGCAGACCCTCAACGAGGCTTACAAGGTGATGCAACTGCAGGGTGAGCGGCTCTCGGCCTATCAGGCATTCTATCTGGCGACCCTGGGCGGCGCCCATTCGCTGGGGCTTGACGAGAAGATCGGCAGCTTTGCGGTGGGCAAGGAGGCGGATTTTGTGGTGCTCGACCCGGTCGCCACCCCGCTGCAGCAGCTGCGTTATGACAATTCCACCACCCTGCGGGACAAGCTCTTTGTGCTGTTGACCCTGGGGGATGACAGATCCATCTACCGCACCTATGTGGATGGCCAGCTGGTGCATGAACGGGGGTAGGGGCTGGAGTGGGCTGCCGCGGCGCAGCCCCAACGAATACGGCGGCTGGCGTGCCCCACAGGGGCGCCAGTCTTGCCGCACCACAGGGGATCTCCCCGCATAGAACGTGAAATGGCCCGGTTTTTTTGACCAGCAAGGCAAACGTTTGAGTCAAGGCTACCTGCCCTGGTCTGTCTGTCGCATCCTCTGCCACCATCGCCTGTTTCTAATCAGACTGGCGCGAGGCAGACCCGCAGATCCTGTCGCCATTTCGTCATGGAACATTCAGGCGCGTGTGAAGGAGTTGGGTATGACCCAAGCAAACAGCAGGACAAACAGCGTGGAACAGCTGGCCAATGATGACGCCAGCCAGAGCGCAGCAAAGCAACAGCCGCTAACGGCTCTTGATCGCTACTTTATGATCAGCGAGCGGGGCAGCAACGTCAGACAGGAGGTGCTGGCGGGCCTCACCACATTCCTTGCCATGGTCTACTCGGTGATCGTGGTGCCGAGCATGCTCGGCAAGGCGGGCTTTCCCCCCGGCGCCGTGTTTGTCGCCACCTGTCTGGTGGCCGGTTTTGGTTCGCTCTTGATGGGGCTCTGGGCCAAGCTGCCGATGGCCATCGGCTGCGCCATTTCCCTCACGGCGTTTACTGCATTCAGTCTGGTGCTGGGGCAGCAGATCCCCATTCCGGTGGCGCTGGGGGCCGTCTGCCTGATGGGGGTACTCTTTACCGCTATCTCGGTGACCGGGGTGCGTAGCTGGATCCTTGACAACCTGCCGATGGGAATTGCCCACGGTACCGGCATCGGGATTGGTCTCTTCCTGCTGCTTATCGCCGCCAACGGGGTGGGGCTGGTGATCAAGAACCCGCTCGAGGGGCTGCCGGTGGCGCTGGGGGCCTTCACCTCGATGCCGGTCATCATGTCCCTGATCGGCCTTGCGGTGATTTTCGGGCTGGAGAAGCTGAGAGTACCGGGGGGGATCCTGCTGGTGATCATCGCCATCTCCATCTTCGGCCTGATTTTCGATCCGGCGGTGAAGTATCAGGGGCTGTTCGCCCTGCCGAGCCTCTCGGACGATCAGGGCAAGTCCCTCATCTTCAGCCTGGATATCATGGGGGCCCTCTCGCCGCTGGTGCTGCCCAGCGTGCTGGCGCTGGTGATGACAGCGGTATTCGATGCCACCGGCACCATCCGCGCCGTGGCGGGGCAGGCCAACCTGCTCGATAAGGATGGTCACATCATCAACAGCGGCAAGGCGCTCAGTGCCGACTCGGTCAGCAGCATCTTCTCCAGTCTGGTGGGGGCGGCCCCGGCTGCCGTCTATATCGAATCGGCCGCGGGCACGGCGGCGGGGGGCAAAACCGGCCTCACCGCGACTGTGGTGGGCGGCCTGTTCCTGCTGATGCTGTTCCTCTCGCCGCTCTCCTATCTGGTGCCGGCCTATGCCACGGCGCCGGCCCTGATGTATGTGGGGCTCTTGATGCTGAGCAACGTCACCAAGCTCGATTTCGATGACTTTGTCGGGGCCATGTCCGGGCTGGTGTGCGCCGTCTTTATCGTGCTCACCTGCAACATCGTGACCGGCATCATGCTTGGCTTCAGCTCGCTGGTGATCGGCCGCATCTGCTCGAAGGAGTGGCACAAGCTCAACGTCGGCACCGTGGTCATCGCCCTGGCGCTGGTGCTTTTTTATGCTGGGGGGTGGGCTATTTAGGGATAACCCGCCCGTTTGGGGTCGCTCTGGCGGCCCCATTTTTATGCCTGTTATTTTTAGCCCGCCCACGCAGGCATCACGCCTCGGCCGTCTCCGCAGTTGGGGGGCCATCTCGATACCATTTTGATAAATCCCCCTACCAGATTGATAGGCTCCCACCCTTGCTCTCCTCGCTCTGCCGCTTTTTTCACCGCTGATGTGCCCCGTTTGTTCAGGGGCCACGCTTGGCTCGCTGCTACAGGCCAACAAAAGCGGGCTAGATGGGATCCCCTTCACACTTCTCCCCATTGTCCTGACGATGGCGGGAAACAGGCGCATATCTTGCTGTTTTTTATGCCGGTTCCAGATTTTTCCATTCGAAAAAGGACTTGCATATGTCCATAGGATTACCGCTCAAGCGGGTGGATGCCGAGGCCAAGGTGACCGGCAGCGCCCGCTATACCGATGACAACATCATGCTCGGGATGCGCCACGCCAAGTATGTGCGAAGCAATATCGCCCACGGCAAGGTGCTTGCCATCGATGCGACCGAGGCACTGGCCCTGCACGGGGTCGAAGCCGTGTTTACCCATGAAGATGTCCCCACCACCTGTTTTCGTACCGCCGGTCACGCCTGGTCCCTCGATGAGGCCAAACGGGATGTGAAAGACCGCCGTCTGCTCACCGACCATGTGCGCCACTTCGGCGATGGGGTCGCCATCGTGGTGGCGCGCGATCCGCTGGTGGCCGAGAAGGCTGCCGCGCTGGTCAAGGTGACTTACGAGCCGCTGCCGGTGATGACGGATGCCCAAAGCGCGCTGGCCGACGGTGCCTATCCCATCCACCCGAGCGGCAATCTGCTGCGCCAAAGCCAGCTTCGTGCCAATGACCCGGAGCAGGCCATTGCGGCGGCCGATCTGCAGTTTCAGGGGCACTACCGGACGCCGGTGGTGCAGCACTGCCATCTGGAGACGGTGACCTGCTACGCCTATATGGATCAGCCGGACCACATCATCGTCGTCAGCAGTACCCAGATCCCCCAGATAGTGCGCAGCCGGGTGGCCAAATCCCTCGGTCTGCCCTGGTCGAGCGTGCGGGTGATCAAGCCCTATATGGGCGGCGGTTTTGGCAACAAGCAGGATGTGCTGGAAGAGCCGATGGCGGCGTTTTTGAGCTACAAGCTCGGCGGCGTACCGGTCAAGGTGACCTTGAGCCGGGAGGAGTGCTTTTTTGCCTCCCGCACCCGCCACGGCTTTGCCATCGATGGCAAGATTGGCCTCAACCGCGACGGTACCCTCAAGGGCTATCAGCTCGACGTGCTCTCCAACACCGGCGGCTATGCCTCCCACGGCCACTCCATCGCCAGCGCAGGGGGCAACAAGATCAGCTACCTCTATCCGCGCAGTGCCTTCGGTTATGAGGCCAAAACCTTCTACAGCAACCAGCCCACCGCTGGTGCCATGCGCGGTTACGGCGCGCCGCAGGTGATTTTTGCCCTCGAATGCATGCTGGATGACGCCTGCGCCGAACTGGGGCTGGATCCGCTCGATGTGCGGATCGCCAACGTGGCGCGCGAGGGGGATGTCAATCAGGTCAACCAGAAGACCATCTACAGCGCCGGGCTGCCAGACTGCCTGCTGCGTGGCCGCGAGATGTTCGAGTGGGATCGACTCAAGGCCGAGTGTCTGGGGCAGGATCCTGCAAGCCGGGTGCGCCGTGGCATCGGGGTGGCGTGTTTCAGCTACGGCTCCAACACCTATCCGGTGGGGGTCGAAATTGCCGGTGCCCGCATGCTGCTCAATCAGGATGGCACCGTCAATCTGCAGATCGGCGCCACCGAGATAGGGCAGGGGTCGGACACTGTCTTTGCCCAGATGGCGGCCCAGACGTTGGGCATTCCGTTTGAGCAGATCCGGGTCATCTCGACTCAGGATACCGACATTACCGCCTACGATCCTGGCTCGTTCGCCTCGCGCCAGAGCTATGTGGCGGCCCCCGCCATTCATCAGGCGGCGCTGCAGTTGCGGGCCCGCATTTTGTCGCTAGCGGCCCAACTCTGCCATCAGGATGTGGGGTCATTGACTCTGATCGACGGCTACGTGGTGCTGGCCGGTGCGCCGGACAAGGTACTGATCAGCGTGGCCGAGGTGTCGGTCAACGCCTACTACCACCTCACTATCGGCGGTCAGATCACCTCCGAGGTCTCCCACAAGACCACCACCAACCCGCCCAGTTTCGGCTGTACCTTTGTCGATCTCAGCGTCGATATCGATCTCTGCAAGGTGACCATCAATCGCATCATCAACCTGCACGATGCGGGCAAGATCCTCAATCCGCAGCTGGCGGAGGGGCAGGTGCATGGCGGCATGGGGATGGGGATCGGCTGGTCCCTGTTCGAGGAGATGATCATCGACGCCAAGACTGGCGTGGTACGCAATCCCAACCTGCTCGACTACAAGTTCCCGACCATGCTGGATTTGCCGGAGCTTGAATGCGACTTCGTGCAGACCTACGAGCCCCAGTCGGTCTATGGCCACAAATCGTTGGGGGAACCACCCATCATCTCGCCGGGTCCGGCGATCCGTAACGCCATCCGCATGGCGACCGGTGTCGCCATCAACGAGCTGCCCATCACCCCCAAAACCCTGTTCCGGGAGTTTGTCGCAGCGGGTTTGATTGGCGAGGGATCAGGGGAGGAGCAACACCATGTTTGATATTGCCCGTTACTACAAGGCGCACAGCGTGGCCGAGGCGGTCGCCCTGCGTCAGGCCGACCCTGAGGCGCGTCTCCTGGCCGGTGGCACCGATGTGATGATCCAGCTGCATCACCTCAACACCGCCTATCGTCATATCGTCGATATTCACGACTTGCCCGAACTCAAAGGGGTGAGCGAGCTGGCTGACGGTTCTATCCGCATCGGCTCCGGCACTACCTTTACCGAGATCATCGAGAACGAGCTGGTGCAGCGCCGCCTGCCGATGCTGGCTGAAGCGGCCGCCACCATCGCCGGCCCGCAGATCCGCAACGTCGCCACCTATGGCGGCAATATTTGCAACGGCGCCACCAGTGCTGACTCGGCGGCGCCTACCGTGGCGCTGGAAGCGGAGCTGGAAATCGCTGGCCCCGATGGTACGCGCCGCATCCCCATCGCCGGTTTTCATACCGGTCCCGGCAAGGTGGCGCTACAACCGGCGGAGATCCTGGTGGCGTTTCACTTTGCCCCGGACGCGCACCCCCATGTGGGCTCCCACTACTTCAAGTACGCCATGCGCGATGCCATGGATATCGCCACCATCGGCTGCGCCGCCTACTGCCAGATTGAGCATGGCCACTTCAAGCGCCTGCGGCTGGCCTATGGGGTGGCGGCCCCGACCCCGGTGCGTACCCCGCACGCAGAAGCTGCGGCCGAAGGGCAACCCCTGACCCGCGCCACACTGGCCGCCATTGCCGAGGCTGTGGTGGCCGATGTGGCGCCACGATCCTCCTGGCGGGCGGAGAAGGAGTTTCGCCTGCACCTTATCAAAACCCTGGCGCAGCGGGTGGTCGCCTGCGCTGTCGAACGTGCCGGAGGGAAGATCCTATGATGCAACCGCAAAGCTGTCCCGCTGTGGAGATCCAGTGCGAGATCAACGGCAAACCTTACTCCTATGCTGTGCCGCCCACCATGTCGCTGCTCCACTTCCTGCGCGGGCAGGGGCTTATCAGCGTGAAAGAGGGGTGCAGTGTCGGTGAGTGCGGCGCCTGTACCGTGCGGGTGAATGGCACCGCTATCGACAGCTGCCTCTATCTGGCGGTGTGGGCCGATGGCAAATCCATTCGTACCGTAGAGGGGGAGCGCAAAGGCAACGAGCTCTCCGATGTGCAGCAGGCCTTTATCGACGAGGGAGCGGTGCAGTGCGGTTTTTGCACCCCGGGCCTCGTGATGGCGAGCGCCGCCTTGCTCGACAAGACCGAACGTCGTCCGCTGACCGATGCAGAGATCCGCCGCGGGCTGTCGGGGAATCTGTGCCGCTGCACCGGGTATCAGAACGTGGTGCGGGCGGTGAAGAAGTGCTGCAAGGGGTAACTGACTGGGCGCAATGACCCTGAGTGCCGTTGTTTGAAAAAGGAATCAAGCCGCCCAAACACAGGCCCGCCTCGAAAGAGGCGGGCCTGCTGCTGAATTGCGCCAGGAGAAATCACACTTTTGGCTGGTCGATCACCAATTTGCCATCTTTGACCGGAATGGTGGCGCCGGGGGCTTGCTTCATGCGGATCACCCCCTCCTGACCTGCGAGGCGATAGGTCACGTCATAACCAATGGTGTTGACGCTCGTATCCTGCACGGTTTTGCAGCGCTGCTCGGTGGTGGTGTAGGTATCGCCCGCCTGCATATTGCCCTGCACCTGATTGCCGGCATAGCCACCCGCGACAGCCCCGGCTGCGGTGGCCACCTTCTTGCCGCTGCCTCCGCCAAACTGGTGGCCAACCACGCCACCCAGCGCCGCGCCCACCACTGTGCCGAGGATCTTGTGCTCATCCTGTACCGGCTTGCGATGGGTCACGGTGACGTTGCGACACTCCTGGCGGGGAGTCTTGATGGTCTCGGTGACCGGCTTGCTGGCGATCACCTCGGCAAAGGTGGGCTGAGGTGTAAAGAGGGAGCCGCTAGCCGCGGCCGAGAGCGCCAGGGCCGAGGCGATGCCAATACCGATACCTGCCATCATGGATCTGTTCATCTTGTTGTTCTCCTGCATACCCATCCGGGCTGTTCCAATCTGGCGCCATCTTGTCATAACCGGTTGGCCGGACAAGGCGAGGGGGATGGGCCTGCGACAGGCGCTGGCAAGGTCAAAAAACAGCCACCATGAAAAAGTGTCTGACTTTGGCGACAACGGACTAAAAGTGACCAGTTTCCGGCGCATGGCGGGCTTTGCCAGTGTGATAAGGAGCAATTCGAGTCGCAATTTGCAAGGCGGGCGGTGAGCAGAATGCCAGAGTGGCAAAGTGCTGACGGGGGCAGGTCAAGGGAGGCCTTGAGCAAGGGCTCTGTTCGTTGAGATGGCCACGCAAGTGGTTGATAAATGGCTCCAGCCCCATCGGATGTTGGCCGATAAGAGATCACGGCAAGCATTTTGCTTTGATTGGGTGAAGCAGAGGGTGAACGGGTCGGCAGACAACTCCGTAAGACCTGAAATGAAGAGGTTCACCCGAGATCATCGGATCAATGAGGGGGAGATATGTCAATGTTACCCAGCTGGATCACCCCGGCCATCCAGGCCAACATCATCACGGTACAGCAGGCCGAACGTCTGCTCTCATCCCTCTACCGACCCCTGGCCGAGCAGGGAGAGGAGCTTCCCGCCGATATCGCCGATATCAGCCTTAAACTCTACTGCTTCCGCCAGCAGGGGAGGGTGCGTCACTAAGACTGACAAAAGAACACCCCGCGCCAGGCTCGGGGTGTTGTCACTCATGTATCACAGGCCTATCAGGCCAACATCACTTGCGCTACCAGCATCAGGGCGCCAAATCCCAGCACAAAGCCCACCATGGGCAGCACGAACTTGACCCACTTGTTGAACTGGATGCCGAGCATCTGCAAAGTGACCAGCACCAGTCCGGTGGGAGCCAGGAACAGCATGGCGTATTGCCCCCAGTTGTAGGCCGACACCACGATATAGCGAGGGATCATCACGGTATCCGCCAGCGGCGCCATGATGGGCATGGAGAGCACCGCGAGCCCCGAGGAGGAGGGCACCACCAGCCCCAAGAGGGTGAACACCAGCATCTGCGCCACCGCGAACACGGCGCCATGCATGCCGGAGACCAGATCGGAGGCGTAGGCCAGAATGGTGTCCGAGATCATCCCCTGATCCAGCACCAGATTGACCCCCCGTGCCAGTCCGATGATGAGCGAAACGGCCACCAGTTCTGATGCCCCCTGAGTGAAGGCTTCGACCGCCTCTTTCTCTTTCAGGCCCGAGATAAAAATGATGATGATGGCGATGGTCAGGAAGGAGGCCGCCATCTGCGGGAACCACCAACCGGCCATGGAGACGCCCCACACCATCAGCGGGAAGGCGAGGATAAACAGGGTCAGAATGATCTTGCGGCGCAGGGTGAAGGGCACCCCTTCGTCCATAGAGCCCTCTTTGAGAAAACGGGCGCGAAAACGCTCTCTGTCCTCATAGGTGTAGGAGAAGGCCGGGTTGGCCTTGATCTTCTTGCAGTACCAGTAGAGATAACCGATCACCACCAGGGTGCCCACCAGACAGCCAATGGCGCGAAAGATCAGCCCCTCGGTAAAGGGAATGCCGGCGGCATTGGAGGCGATCACCACCGAGAAGGGATTGATGGTGGAGAAGGTGGTACCCATGGAGGCGGCGAGGAAGATGGCTCCCACGCAGACGATGGAGTCATAGCCGAGCGCCAGAAAGATGGGCACCAGTATGGGATAGAAGGCGACCGCCTCTTCCTCCAGTCCGCAGGTGGTGCCTCCCAGCGCCATTACGAAGCAGACCAGCGCCACAAACAGGAACTCGTTGCCCCGGGTTTTGTGTGAGAGGGCGACCAGCCCCGCACTGAAGGCACCTGTCTTGTTGATGACGCCGATCAGCCCCCCGAGCACCAGAATAAAGACGATGATATCCGCCCCCTCTATGGTGCCCTTGACCATGCTGACCGCCACGTCACCGAGCCCCTTGGGTGCTTGCTCCAGCCGTGCATAGGTGCCGGGAATGGCGATGGGCTTGCGGATGGTGCCGTTGGTAAATTGCTCTACCGCAATATTGATATTGAGTTTTGCCAGGGCATCCTGGGTTGCGGGAAGTCGGCTTATTTCCCCCTGTGGGCTATTGACCATCAGGCTTTCACTGGCCGGATTATAAGAGAGTTTGGCATAGGCGCCCGCCGGAATTATCCAGGTCAGCGCAATGGCCAGCAACATAATAAGAAACAGAATGGTAAATGCAGTAGGGAATTGTCTGCGTGGTGTGGTATTCGGCACGGCACACATAAAATGCTCCTTGATAAAGCAGGTTTGGGCTCGGCGGAATATCGGGTCGATAGGGTTTCTGCGTCATACATCCAAGGTACGCAAATTCACTGTGGATTGCGTGGTGATTGGCGAGAAATCTGGCCTGATATTGAACATCCGGTAGATTGTTTCAAGTTGTAACCGTAACCCGTGCGCGGCTTGATGAACATCTCACCATGCTCGCTTTATGGGATGGCTCACAAAATTTATTTTCCATGGATTTAACAGCTGATATGAAATAAAAATTGTTATGCAATAACTATTTCAGCTTTCGTTTTATGCGGTTTACCTTAAATAAAGGTCATGAAAATAGTGCGTGCCGAGATGAATGAAATGACATATAAAGCAGCTTTGACGGAATAATATTCCGTTATCGTCATTTTTCGCTATTCGCCAAAAACAGCTCGTGAAAAAAATGGCACGCTTTCCCGTAATGAAATATTTTTTTTTGCAACGAAAACAGGGGCCCCTGTTGGCAGCAGGCTGCCCCTGTCTAAGACGTTTTGCTAATACCTGCCGCTGCAGGCTCGCTGTTAGGCTGTCATCCCCATAAGAGACCAGTGACGGGCAGGATGCCCATGTCGCTTGCAGATCTCTGAATCATCCCGAAACTGCCCGTTTTGTGCCACCTGTGAGGAAGGAATCCGATGACAGTGCAGAACATCTATGAGCGCGACCTTGCCAAAACCGCCGCCAATTTTGAGGCCCTGACCCCCATCAGCTTTCTGGGGCGGGCGGAGCGGGTCTATCCCGACTATCCGGCGTTGATCCACGGCTCGCTGCGCCAGAGCTGGGGCGAGACCGCCCGCCGTTGCCGCCAGTTGGCCTCGGCCCTGCGGCTTCACGACATCGGGGAGGGGGATACCGTCTCCATCGTTGCGCCCAATATCCCGGCGATGTTTGAAGCTCACTTCGGGGTGCCCATGAGCGGCGCTGTGCTCAACACCATCAATACCCGGCTCGATGCAGAGTCGATGGCCTTTATCTTCCAGCATGCCCAGAGCAAGGTGGTGCTGGTGGACAGGGAGTTTGGCGCCGTGGTGCGCAAGGCGCTGGATCTGCTGGAGCGCCAACCGCTGGTCATCGCCATCGACGATCCCCTCTACCGGGAAGGGGCGCTTGTCAGTGACCTCGACTATGAGACCTTTATTGCCACTGGTAACGGCGATGAACCCGGCTGGTTGCCAGAGGATGAGTGGCAGGCCATCTCCCTTAACTACACCTCCGGCACTACCGGCAACCCCAAGGGGGTGGTCTATCACCATCGCGGCGCCCACCTCAACGCCATCAACAACGTGCTCTCCTGGGAGCTGCCCAAACATCCCGTCTATCTCTGGACCTTGCCGATGTTTCACTGTAACGGCTGGTGCTTCCCCTGGACGCTGGCGGCTACCGCCGGGGTGAGCGTCTGCTTGCGTCATGTGCAGGCGGCCGCCATTTATGAGGCGCTGCACGAGTACAAGGTGAGCCACTTCTGCGCAGCGCCCATCGTGCTCAATATGCTCAACAATGCCGATCCGGCGCTCAAGCAGGGGCTGGATCACCCCATCAAGGTGATGACCGCTGGCGCAGCGCCCCCCGCCACCGTGATCGCCGGCATGGAAGCGATGGGGATCGCCGTGACCCACGTCTATGGCCTGACCGAAACCTATGGCCCCTGCGTGTTGTGCGAACCGCAAAGAAGCTGGCAAGGTCAGGATGCCACCACGCTGTCGCGCCTAAAGGCACGGCAGGGTGTTGCGTCGCCCCTGCAGGGGGAGATGCGGGTTATCAACCCGGTCAGTGGCGAACCGGTGGCCAAAGATGGCAAAACCATGGGGGAGATAGTGCTGCGCGGTAATGTGGTGATGAAGGGATATCTGAAAAATCCGGCGGCCAGCGCCGAGGCGATGGCGGAGGGGTGGTTTCGCAGTGGCGATCTGGCGGTATGGCACCCGGATGGTTATGTGGAGATCAAGGACAGATCCAAGGACATCATCATCTCCGGCGGTGAGAACATCTCCAGTCTGGAGGTGGAAGATGTGCTCTATCGCCATCCCGATGTGGACGAAGCGGCGGTGATCGCCATGCCCGATGAGAAGTGGGGGGAGGTGCCCTGCGCTTTCGTGAAACTGAAAGAGGGGCGAGAGACCACCCAGGCGGAGTTGATCGCCTTTTGCCGTGATCAGATGGCCCACTTCAAGGCGCCCAAGCGGATCATCTTTACCCCGCTGCCGAAGACCTCGACCGGCAAGGTGCAAAAGTTTGTGCTGCGCAAACAGTTGGGGTAGCCGCCTGTTCGTAAGGCGCCAGCACAGCAATTCATAGGAGGGAGATACAAGGGGTCTGGAGGGCTGCTGGCCCTCCCGTTGTATGGCTAGGGGGTCTTGCACGCGACGCAGTTGCGGCCGCTCTGTTTGGCTTGATAGAGCATCTGATCGGCGCGGGCGTAGAGGCTCTCCATCAGCTCCCCCTCGCCATTTTCCACCAGTCCTGCGCTGATGGTGATGACCAGCTTATCTCCATCTGGCAGGGGCAGCGGGCTTTGCATCACCTGCAGGCGCAGTCGCTCGGCCAGGGATGCGGCGGCCAAGAGGGTGGTGTTGGGCAGCAAGATGGCGAACTCGTCGCCACCGATACGAGCCAGCACATCTTCGCTGCGCAGCACCGATTGCATCACCCTGCTCAGATGAACCAGCGCCCTGTCCCCCAGGGGATGGCCGAAGCGATCGTTGATGCACTTGAACTGATCCACATCCAGCACCATCAGCACCGAGGTGAGGTGGTGGCGCATGTCCAGACTGAGGTTCTTCTCGCACATCTCGAAAAAGAAGCGGCGGTTGTAGAGGCCGGTGAGGCCATCGCGCACCGACTGCTGGTGCAACTGCTCCTTGAGCTGGTGCAGTTCGGTGATATCTGAGGAGATACCGATCAGGGTGGGAGTGCCATCCCCCAACAGAAAGGGCACCTTGACCGACCAGTAGTAGTGCTGATTGCCTTCGGGATCGGTCAGCATCTCTTCCCCGGCTTGCAGCTCGCCGGTTTCGAATACCCGGTTGTCCAGCCGCCACAGCTGGCAGGCGCTGGCCGCGGGTATCACCTCGTCATCACGCCGGTTGATGATCTGCTCGGCAGGAAGACCCAGCAGATCGGCGACCTTTTGGTTGACGTAGAGAAAGCGGTGCTTGCTGTCCTTCATGTAGATATGGGCATCCACATTGGCGAGGATGATCTCCAGCAGCTGATGCTGCTCCGCCAGCCGCGCCTCAATCTGCTTGTGTTCGGTGATATCAGTGGAGATGCCGCACAGGCCGATCAGGTTGCCACCCTTGTCATGGATAGGCTTTTTAACGGTCCAGTAGCAGCGCTTTTCCCCGGTGGATTTGAGGTAGTTGATCTCCTCCTGGGCGATGGCGACTTGCTGCTCCAGTACCAACCGGTCGTTGCGTTGAATGGTGTCGGAGAATTCGAGATCAAAAAAGGCCCGATCATCCTGCCCCTGCAACTCGGCGAGGGTGCAGCCAAAGAGATCCAGCACCGCCTGATTGGCATAGGTGTAACGGCCCGCCAGATCCTTGGTGAACATGTAGGCGTCCGTCTCGTTGAAGATGGCTTTGAGGTGATCCAGCTCATGCTGTAACTGGATAGAGAAGGGCTCATCCTTCATGGGGCTAACCATCCTTGGTTAAGGGCATCGTTGTATACAGCGCGAATATATGTACCAACGGTTTAAATTAAGCACTTCACAGGCCATATTTCGCGTTTATTTCCGCAGGATCTGCACCATGTCACACGATTGTCATCGTTGGTGTGGTCAAAGGAAATCAACTGAGTCCGTGGCTGTTCAGATAACTGTCCCACTCATATCGGCCCAGCTTCATGGGCCAGCAGCAGAGAAATTGCCAGGCAGTCAAATATGCCAGCCCGAGCGGCAGAAAGGGCAACAAACAGGTCTTTAATCAAACTATTTTCACTGTGCCCCTGATATCATCATCAGCAACGCAATATGGAGAGATACGAGATGGCAGTGGCACCGTTTAATTGGGATGACGCAGTTCAGTGGGACGGGCCGGGGGCCATTGTGGGTAGCGAAGAGATCTTGAGTGCCGATCGGCTGGATCGTGCCCGCTATGCCGAATTTCTGACCAAATACCTCGCCGCCGAAGGCAAGCAACGCAACTATGTGCTTAACCTAAATGCCGAATGGGGGCAGGGAAAACCTGGTTTATCAAGCGCTGGTATATGGAGCTAAAAGCGCACTATCCCACCGTCTATATCGATGCCTGGCAGCAGGACTTTTCCGACGATCCCTTATTGACGGTTATCTCGTCGATTATCGATCAATTGAGAGATGCAACAGGAAATAAGGTTGCAATACCTGATGGCATCAAGTCAAAACTATTGGGTTTGCTCAAAGTGGGCGGGAAATTGGTGCTCAAGTCAGCCATTAAAAGAGCTGGATGGGAAAATAGTGATTTTTCTGTGGAAGGCGAAGATGCAGATAAGCTGGTTGATACGCTTTGTAGCAATCATAAAGAGCGTTATGAATCTATCCAGTATCTTAAACAAGAAATTAGGCAATGGGTTGAAGGGGCTGTTGGTTTAAGTGAAGGAGAACTGGATTATCCCGCATTTATTTTGATTGATGAACTGGATCGCTGCCGCCCCTCCTATGCTGTGGAGATGCTGGAGACTATCAAGCATATATTCGATATTCCCAAAGTAGTTTTTGTATTGGCAACGGATACCGAGCAATTGCAACATGCGGTAAAAGTTATATATGGCTCAGAATTCAATGCTTATACATATCTGAGTAGATTTTTCAGTAGGCGTTTTAGCCTTCCAAGTGGTTCGAGGCTTAATTTTATTGAAGAGTATTTAGCGAGAAGCTCCTTCTTAGACAGGGACGTATTTGAAATGATTTGGCCGAAAGGCTTAAATGTAGGTTCTTTATCGGTAATACTTTCAGCTATCGCTGACTCATGTCACTTATCTTTGCGAAGCACTGAAAAGGTCATAGATAGATTACTGTCGATATTTGCCAGCATCCAAAATGATGACATAAATATTGCTTTTCTTGCATATCTTATTGCTGTACAGGAGTCTGTCCCTGATGATTATGAAAAAATAGTGAGAATGAAAAGAAGTCTTCAAGTGCTGTATGAAGTAAAAAGTAGTAGTTTATTGTTAAGTGGTCTTTATGATTTACATGGCGCTGTTTTTATATATTTATCTGAAATGGGTGATGTTTATTTTAAAGCGGGGCTTTATGAAATAAATATATATCAATTGATAAAAGGTCATTTGGTGGGGTATCTTGGCGAATATGAAAGTGCTATTGCTCAGCTTAATAGTGAATATTTATCTGTAGAACGAGCATACTCTAAAGCATCAAATGAAGAAAGGTCAGAAAAAATATCATATTATGTCCTTAATTGTCATTTACATGAAAAATCAAGAGTTCCTATGGAAAAATATAAAGACTGGATTGAATTGGCAATGTCATTTGACTAAAGAAACGGGTCTTTTGACCCGCTTCCTTGTTTAATTAGTTTATTTATTGTGCCGCTCATAAAGCCGTTGAACGACATCCTGTAATCCCAGCCCTTCATTTTGTAGCAGTACGGTCAGGTGGTAGAGCAGATCGGCGGATTCGTTAATGAGCTCCTCCCGATCCTTGGCCATGGCGGCCAGCGCCACTTCCACTCCTTCCTCACCGACCTTCTGGGCGATGCGCTTGGTCCCTTTGCCGTAGAGGCTGGCGGTGTAGCTGGTGGCCGGATCGGCCCCTTTGCGGGCGGCCAAGATCTGTTCCAGCTCTGCCAGAAAACCGAGCGGTGGCAGCGGGTGGCCGTTAAAGCAGGAGGTTGTGCCCTTGTGGCAGGTAGGGCCGACGGGGTTGGCGGCAATCAGCAGGGAATCCTGATCGCAGTCGGTGCTGATAGCCACGAGTTGGAGCACATTGCCCGAGCTTTCACCCTTGGTCCAGAGCCGCTGTTTGCTGCGGCTAAAGAAGGTGACCTGACCTGTGGTCTGGGTCTTTTCCAACGCTTCGCGGGTCATAAAGCCCTGCATCAGCACCTCGCCGCTGGCGGCGTGCTGGACGATGGCAGGGATCATGCCATCGCATTTTTCCCAGTCGAGCTGTTCAATTAATAAGTTGGAATTATGCACGGGTATCGGCTCCTCTATTATCAGACAGGCACTCAGGGCGGGGGATCATGGCGCATTTACATTTTTCCCAGTCGAGCTGCTCGGCAAGGGGGCGCGCGCTGGCGGTGGTTTGTGCATTTTCAGAGAAGTTATTCACGGATGGCGACTCCTTCGGTTTTCAGCCAGCGTTTCAATTCGGGAATGGGGATAAGGCCCTTGTGGAACACAGAAGCGGCCAGCGCCCCATCCACATCGGCGATGGTGAAGGCATCGCGAAAGTGCGTCATGGCACCGGCGCCGCCGGAGGCGATCAGCGGCACCTTGCAGACGCTGCGCACCAGCTTGAGCTGGTCGAGATCATAACCCTGACGCATGCCGTCCTGATTCATCACGTTCAGCACGATTTCACCTGCGCCGCGCTTTTGCACCTCCTGCACCCAGTCGAGGGTGTGCCAGGCGGTGGTGCGGGTGCGGCTCTCGTCACCGGTAAACTGTTTGACCTGATAGTGGCCCGTGTCGGCGTCGAAGTAGGAGTCAATGCCCACCACCACGCACTGCACGCCAAAGCGCTCGGCCAGTCGGCTGATCAGGGTCGGGTCGGCAAGGGCAGGGGAGTTGATGGAGACCTTGTCGGCGCCAAATTCGAGGATCTGGCGGGCGTCTTCGACGCTCTTGATGCCACCGGCGACGCAGAAGGGGATATCGATCACCTCCGCTACCCGGCTCACCCAGCTCTTGTCCACTACCCGGGCATCGCTGGAGGCGGTGATGTCATAGAACACCAGCTCGTCAGCCCCTTCCTCGGCGTAGCGGCGCGCCAGCTCGACAATGCCGCCCATCACCTCGTGGTTGCGAAATTGCACCCCTTTGACCACCACGCCATCTTTTACGTCGAGGCAGGGGATAATGCGTCTTGCCAGCATCAGTTGCCTCCTCTGGTATCGGCTGCGGGGGCTTGCCAGCAGGCGATGGCGTCACCCACCGAGAATTTTCCCTCCAGCAGGGCGCGGCCAAGGATGATCCCCTTGACGCCGGAGCCCTTGAGCGCCTCGATATCCGCGATGCCGCCAATGCCGCCGGAGGCCTGAAAGGCGACGCTCGGGTAGCGGGCGCAGAGATCCCGATAGAGCTCGACGTTGGTGCCAGCAAGGGTGCCGTCACGGCTGATGTCGGTGCAGAGCACATGCTTGAGCCCGGTGGGGAGAAAGCGCTCGATCAGCGCCTCGATGGTCACGCCGCTGTTCTCCTGCCAGCCTGCCACCGCGATATGGCGATTGCCCTGCTCATCGATATTGACGTCCAGCGCCAGCACGATCTGCTCGGGGCCATATTTCTCCATCCAGCTCGCTACCAGATCAGGGGATTTGACGGCGGTGGAGCCAATCACCACCCGGCTGGCACCGGCGGCCAGCAGATCTGCCACATCCTGCTCGGTGCGTACGCCGCCACCGACTTGCACCGGCGCTTCGGTGGCCGACAGCAGCTGGGTCAGCAGGGGGAGCTGGCGCGCATTGGCATCCTTGGCACCGTCCAGATCCACCAGATGGAGCTGCACCGCCCCCTGGGAGACATATTCGTCGAAGCGGGCCTGCGGGCTGCTGCTGTATTCGGTCTTCTGCTCGTAATCCCCCTGATAGAGTCGAACTACCTGACCGTTGATAAGGTCAATTGCGGGAATGATCATGCTAGTCACAGCTCCAGAAAATTTTGCAGCAAACGGGCACCGGCTGCGCCTGAGCGCTCCGGGTGGAATTGAGCGCCAAAGAAGTTGCCACGACCGACGATGGCGGTAAACGGCTGGCCATAGTCGCAGGTCGCCAGCGTCGCTTCGGTCACCTCCAGCGCATAGGAGTGCACGAAGTAGAAGTAGCTGCCGCTCGGGATCCCCTTGAGCAGAGGATGGGTCTCGTCGTGCTCAATCTGGTTCCAGCCCATATGGGGCAGGCGCATGCTTGACTGGTGTAAGGTGCCGACCGCCATCAGCCGGATCTTGCCCGGCACTATGCCAAGGCAGTCGATAAGCCGCTCTGACGAGTCATCCGTACCCATGCTCTCTTCGGAGGCCTCCGCCAGCATCTGCATACCGAGGCAAAAGCCCAGCAGCGGCTGCTTGGCGGCGCGAATAAGGGGCACCAGTCCGCGCTCGTTGAGGTTTTTCATGGCGGCCACCGCGGTGCCGACACCGGGCAGGATCAGCTTGTCCGCCTGCTCGATATCGGCCGCCTGGCTGGAGACCAAGGGCCGTACGCCGAGGCGCTCGAACGCCATTCTGACCGAGGCCAGATTTGCACAACCGGTATCGATGATGACCAGCTTCTGCTTGCTTACATCCATCACAGCACTCCCTTGCTGGAGGGGAGGTCACTCCCTTCCACCCGAATAGCCTGACGCAGGGCGCGGCCAAAGCCTTTAAACAGCGCCTCCACCTGATGGTGGGTATTGCCGCTGCCAACCTTCATCTGCAATGTGATGGCCATGGCATCCGACAGCGAGCGGAAGAAGTGGGGCACCATCTCGGTGGCCATCTCGCCCACCTTGTCGCGGCCAAAGCCGCTCGGACAATCAAACACGAAGTAGGGGCGACCGCTGAGATCCAGCGCTGTGCTCACTTCCTGCTCGGTCAGCGGACGCGCATCGATCACCGCCTGCACCTCGTCCATCGCCAGCACGAAGCCGAAACGGCCGATGCCACGCTTGTTGCCAAGGGCCTGACGCAGCGCCTGACCGAGCGCCAGCCCCACATCCTCTACCGTGTGGTGATCGTCGATATGCAGATCGCCGCTGACGTTCAGCTTGAGCTGGAAACCGGCGTGGGTCGCTATCTGATCCAGCATGTGATCAAAGAAGCCGATACCGGTGGCGATCTGGTTACCGCCGCTCTTGTTTGTGGCAGAAGGGTCCAAATCCACCGCAACCTGAATGCGGGTCTCCTTGGTGTAGCGCTCCACCGAGGCTACGCGTCCCTTGGACAACAGCTGATCACGGATGGCGAGCCAGTCGTGATCTTGCGGGTGGTAGCGAATGCCGCCAATGCCCATATTCTCGGCCAGCTGCAGATCGGTCTGGCGATCGCCAATCACGAAGGAGTTGGCAAAGTCGATGCGACCGGAGGCGAGATACTCCTTTACCAGCCCGAGGTGGGGTTTGCGGCAGCTGCAGCCGTCGGTGGGGAAGTGCGGGCAGATCAGCACCTGTTCCCACTTCACCCCTTGCGATTCAAACAGGTGCATCATCAGATCGTGGGGGGGCTGGAAGTTCTCCAGCGGCAGGCTGGCGGTGCCCAGTCCATCCTGATTGGTCACCATCACCAGCACGTAACCGGCGGCCTGCAACTCGCGCAGCACCGGAATGACCATGGGTTCGAAGCGCAGCTTGGCGAGGCTATCCACCTGCTTGTCGGTCACCGGCTCTTCAATCAGGGTGCCGTCGCGGTCGATAAACAAAAACGGGGTCTTCATCGCTACATCCTTGTTTTAAAGAGAGGGAGAGGGCAGATCACGCAGTACGGCCAGCACGGCATCCATCTCGCCCTGATAGCCGATGGTGATGCGAATGCTGTTGTCCAGACCCGGCTTGCTGGAGAAATCCCGCAGTATGATGCCGGCGGCCTTCATGGCGGCAAAGACGGTGGCGCCATCCACAAAGCGCACCAGCACGAAGTTGCCCTTGTCTTCGAACACTTCCTTCACGCAGGCAAGTTTTGTCAGCTCTGCCTTGAAGGCGGCTTTTTGCTTGTTGAGCTCTACCACTCGCTCGCGCATCAGCTCCAGTCCCATGGGGGAGAGGGATTGCGCCGCGATCTGGGCGATGGGCTCGGGGATGGGATAGGGGGCGATCACCTTGGCCAGCATGGCGATCACCTCGGGGCTCGCCAGCGTAAAGCCGCAGCGGATCCCCGCCAGAGCAAAGGCTTTGGAGAGGGTGCGGGTTACCACCAGATTGGGGAAGCGGGTCAGCAGGTCCACTACGGACGCTTCTGGGCAGAACTCGATATAGGCCTCGTCCACCACCACGATGGCGCGATCCCGAGCTTTTTCCAGCAGGGCGATGAGGCCGTCGCGACCCACCAGATCCCCGGTGGGGTTGTTGGGGGAGCAGAGAAACACCAGTTTCACATCGCTGAGGCGATCGGCGATGGCGGGCCAGTCGGGCTGACGGTTGGCGGTCAGCGGCTGCTCGACGATGCCCACGCCACAGGTCTCGGCGCTGATGGCGTACATGCCATAGGTGGGCGGGCAGATGAGGATCTGATCTTCACCCGCTTCGCAGAAGGTGCGGATCAACAGCTCGATGGCCTCGTCGGCGCCGCGGCTCACCAGCACCTGAGCGGGATTAACCCCGGCATAGGCGGCATAGCCGTTCACCACCTCGGCCGGTTGGCACTCGGGGTAGCGGTTGAGGCGGCTTCCCTCGATGGTGAAGGGATAGGCCTGCGGCGCCTCGTTGGCGTTGAGCCAGACGTGGCCCTTGCCGCCGATGCGGCGGGCGGATTGATAAGGGGTGAGGGCCCGCACCACGCGGCGCGCCAGATTGGCAATGCTCATGACAAATCCTTCTGCTGTGCTGTTGGTTGGGGCGCGGTGGCCAGGGCATTCAACCTGAGGGTGACGGCATTTTTGTGGCCATCGAGCCCCTCGGCCTGAGCAATGCGCTCGACGATAGGGCCAAGGCCGCGAATACCATCGGCGCTTAGCTCCTGCACCGTGTAGCGGCGCTGATAATCGGCGAGGCCCAGGCTGGAACAGGTGCGGGCATAGCCATAGGTGGGCAGGGTGTGATTGGTGCCGCTGGCGTAATCGCCGACCGACTCGGGGGTCCATGCTCCCAGAAAGATGGAACCGGCGTTCTCGAGTTTATCCAGCAGATCGCGCGGGGTGCAGGTCTGCACAATCAGGTGTTCCGGCGCGTAGGCGTTGGAGATGGCACACGCCTCGGCCAGATCGTCGCAGAGGATCACCAGACTGCTGCCGAGCGCCTGCGCGGCGATATCCCGGCGGCTCAACTTGGCCAGCTGGCTCTTGATTTCCCCTGCGATGGCATCGGCCAGCAATGGCGAGGTGGTGACCAGCACCACCTGACTGTCTGGGCCATGCTCGGCCTGGGAGAGCAGATCCGCCGCCACGAAGGCCGGGTTGGCGCTCTCGTCGGCAATCACCAGCACCTCGGAGGGGCCAGCGGGCATGTCGATGGCGGCGCCGCGCCAGTCGCGCGAAACCTGCCCCTTGGCTTCGGTCACATAGGCGTTGCCCGGGCCGAAGATCTTGTCCACCTTGGGAATGCTCTCGGTGCCGTACGCCATGGCGGCGATGGCCTGGGCGCCGCCGATGGCGAACACCTTCTCGACCCCGCAGGCGCGGGCGGCAAACAGGATCTCGTCGCTGGCTGGAGACGGGGTGCAGAGCACCACTTCACGGCAACCGGCGATAGCCGCCGGAATGGCCAGCATCATCACGGTGGAGGGGAGCGGCGCGCTGCCCCCCGGCACATAGAGGCCGACCCGACTGATGGGCTGGGTGCGCAGCTCGCACACCACCCCGGGTTGGGTTTCCACTCTTACCACCGGCTGTACTTGTGCGGCATGGAAGGTTCGAATGTTGGCAATGGCCGCTTCGATGGCGCTTTTGATGTCGTTATCCAGCCGCGCGCAGGCAGCTTCAATTTCGGCCTCGCTGACGCGCAACTGTTCACGGGGGGCGCGCTCGAAGCGCAGGCTCAGCTCGCGCAAGGCCTCGTCGCCACGGCTGCGCACCGCGCCAATGATCTCCTTGACCACGGCACCGATATCCGCCTCGTCATTGAGAGCGGGCCGGGTCAGCACGTCGGTCTGCTGGGCTGGGGAGAGGGTCTTCCAGATCAGGGTCTGCATGATGTCCCTTCCTTATTCCATCATTTTTTCGATGGGCAGCACCAGAATGGAGCTGGCACCCAGAGCCTTGAGCTGCTCCATGGTCTCCCAGAACAGGGTCTCGCTGGAGACAACGTGCAGGGCCACCTGATTGGTGTCACCGGCCAGCTGCATGATGGTGGGGCGCTCGGCACCCGGCAGCAGATCTGTGATGGCATCGAGCTTGTCTTTGGGGGCGTGCAGCATGATGTATTTGCTCTCGCGGGCCTGCTGCATCCCCTGAATGCGGGGCAGCAGTTTGTCGATGAGCTTCTGCTTGGCATCAGACAAGGGGCTGGGGGCCTGGACCAGTACCGCCTTGGAGCGGTAGATCACCTCCACCTCTTTGAGGCCATTGGCTTCCAGGGTCGCGCCGGTGGAGACCAGATCGCAGATGGCATCAGCCAAGCCCGCTCGGGGTGCCACTTCCACCGAGCCGCCCAGCATCACGCTCTTGAAGCCGAGACCCTTTTCGTCAAAGAAGCGCTTGAGCAGCCCGGGATAGGAGGTCGCGATGCGTTTGCCGGCAAGGCTAGCTGGCCCTGTATAGTTCACATCTTCCGGCACCGCCAGCGAGAGGCGGCAGCCACCAAAGTCCAGCTGCTTGAGGGTTTTGACCTCGAAAGGCAGTCCCTGTGAGGCGCGAATAAGCTGCACCTCTTCCAGCACGTTTTCGCCGATGATGCCAAGATCGACCACCCCTTCCATTACCAGCCCCGGGATGTCGTCATCACGCACCCGCAGGATATCGATGGGCATGTTCTCGACATGGGCGATAAGGCGCTGCTCGCGCAGGTTGATTTTCAGGCCACAGCTCTTGAACAGGGCTTGGGAGTCCTGGCTCAGACGACCGGACTTTTGCATGGCGATACGTAGACGTTGTGTTTCCATTACTCGATTTCCTTCTAGTCAAAAACGAAAAAACCCTCGGAAGTGGGTGCTTCCGAGGGTTTATGAATCTTGCGGTCCTTTTGGAAGTCACCAGTTAAGTGTCTTCCAGCAGTCAACCTCCTGAAAGACTAGTCGGGATGATGATGGTGGTGATGAGTCTTCAGGGTGGTGAACTTCATGTAATCAATCCTTTACAAAATAAGATGTCGTAATTGACGCCTGATTTAAACTACCTGCCTTGACAGAAAATGCAACCCGAAATTGTGATTTGATCGATTAAAGTGGCGAAAACGGTTTTCTGGTCGATAACTAGACAATAACCCCTGCAGGAGTCGCCATCATGCCCAGCCAGGACCTGTTGTTCCCCATTTTGCCCCGGGCGCCCGCTGCGCCCGGCAGCGAAGAGATCAAGCGGGAAGTGAACCAGATCAGCAAAAAGCACCAGCTGCGCAAGACCAGCACTGACAACAGTGACTCCCAGCAGCGCCAGCAGGCGTATAGCACGCCCGCCAAGCGTGATCAGTCCAAGGCGGAGGAGGGCGATCACAAGCCGGACCCCGAGCATCAGATCGATCTGTTCGTCTAGGCAGATTATCTGTCCCGCTTTTGCCGCGCTTTTGGCATAATGACCGCTTTTGCTGCGGGACGCCCTTTTGACCATCCAGACCCTGTTCAAGCCAGATGGCCCTCTGGCCAGCCATATCGACGGTTTCAAAGCCCGCGCTCCCCAATTGGAGATGGCCGAAGCGGTGGCGCGCGCCATCAAGAGTGGTGGCCGTCTGCTGGTGGAGGCGGGGACCGGTACCGGCAAGACATATGCCTATCTGGTCCCTGCGCTGGAGTCCGGCAAGCGGGTGGTGATCAGTACCGGCTCCAAAAACCTGCAGGAGCAGCTCTTCTACCGGGATCTCCCGACCATCACTGGCGCGCTCTCCTACACCCCGCCGGTGGCCCTGCTCAAGGGGCGCAGCAACTATCTCTGCATAGAGCGGATGAACCGGCTCTTGAGCGAATCCCATCTGCAAAAGCCTGAAATCCTGAACGATCTGGTGAAGGTCAAATCCTGGTCCACCGCCACCGATAACGGCGATGTGGGGGATATTCCGGGATTGCAGGAGAACGCCGAGATCCTCGCCCACGTCACCAGCACCAACGACAACTGCCTTGGTCGAGACTGCCCCTATTACGACGACTGCCATCTGGTGGTGGCCCGACGCCGCGCCATGGATGCCCAGGTGGTGGTGATCAACCACCACCTCTTCTTCGCCGATATGGCGGTGAAAGACACCGGATTTGGTGAGTTGGTGCCCGAAGCGCAAGTCTATGTCTTTGACGAGGCGCACCAGCTGCCGGAGATCGCCACCAACTACTTCGGCAAGTCGGTAGGCAGCCGAACGATTCAGGATCTGGCGCAGGATATCCAGCTGGCCTATCGGGCAGAGGCGCACGACATGGCCCAGCTCGGCAAGGCGGCGGACCGGCTCGCTATCGCCAGTCAGGATCTGCGTCTGGCCTTCGGGGTGGATGGCGGTCGCGGCAATACCCGCGACATGTTGCGCCAGCCGCTCTGGGGTCAGGCCTTGGCTCGTCTCAACGATGCCATCGGGCTTTGCTACGAGGTGCTGAAACTGGCTCTCGGCCGTGGCGAGCAGCTGGATCACGCCTTCGAGCGCATCAGTGAGCTGCGCACCCGTCTTGGCGAGGTGCTGGCGGTCAACCAGACCGGTTTCTCATACTGGTATGACTGCTCACGGCTTCATTTCACCCTCAATCTGACGCCGCTCTCGGTGGCCGAGCGATTCAGTGCCGAGGTGCAAAGACCGGAAGTGGCATGGGTCTTTACTTCGGCCACCCTGACGGTGGATATGCGGTTTGATCACTTCAAGGCCGAGCTGGGGCTTGCAGGCAGCGCCGAGCTGATCCTCGACAGCCCGTTCGACTATGGCGAGCAGGCGCGGCTCTGTGTGCCCCGCTATCTGCCGGAGCCCAACGCCTTTGGTCGTGGCGAGCAACTGGCCAATCTGATGATCCCCCTCATCAACAAGACGCCGGGGGGCTGTTTCTTCCTCTGCACCAGCCATCAGGTGATGCGTCAGGTGGCCGAGGTGCTGCGCCGGGAGATTGGCCGCACCGTCTTGTTGCAGGGGGAGGACAACAAGCAACGGTTGCTCAAGGAGTTTGTCGAGAATGGCCGCGCCGTGCTGGTGGCGACCAGCAGTTTCTGGGAGGGGATCGACGTGCGAGGGGCGGCGTTGTCGTGTGTTATCATCGACAAACTGCCGTTTGCCAGCCCCGATGATCCGCTGCTCAAGGCGAGGGTGGATGATTGCAAGCTCAAGGGGGGGGATCCCTTCGCCGAGCTGCAGTTGCCCAAGGCGGTGATTGCCCTTAAGCAGGGGGTGGGGCGGCTTATTCGTGATCGCAGTGATCACGGGGTACTGGTGATCTGTGATCCACGCATGGTCAACAAGCCTTACGGTGCCACCTTTATCAAGAGTCTGCCCGCCATCCCTCGCACTCGGGAGTTGGGAACGCTGGGGAGTTTTTTCGATCGAACTGAACGCGGTGAATAAATGTGTCGCCAGCTAACAGATTTGAACAACGGGTGAGCATATCTCGCTTGCCGGTTATGTAATTGACTGATTTTATAGAGATTGGAAAGCATGAACGAGTTGAAGATCCTGGCCGTTGATACCGCCACCGAAGCCTGCTCCGCCGCCTTGCTGGTGGGTGACAAGCTGTTCTCCCGCTGGGAGGAGGCGCCACGGGATCACACCCGAAAAATCCTGCCCATGGTTCAGGCTGTGTTAGAGGATGCCGGGATAAGTTTGAGTGACCTCGATGCCATCGCGTTCGGTCGCGGCCCGGGCTCCTTTACCGGCGTGCGGATCGGCATCAGTGTGGCGCAAGGTCTGGCGTTTGGTGCGGGTGTCCCGCTGATCGGTATCTCGACGCTGGCCGCCATGGCGCAAGGCGCCTATCGACTGGATGGCGCCCAGCAGGTGCTGACCGCCATAGATGCGCGGATGAACGAGGTCTATTTCGGCCGCTATGAGCTAATTGATGGCCGCATGCAGCTGGTGGGTGACGAGGTGGTGAGCGATCCCGCGGCGCTGGTTGACTCCCGTGGCAAGCTGGCGGGTAGGGTGACCTGCGTCGGCACCGGTTTTGAAACCTATGGCGAGACCCTGAGTGGTCTGGCCGATGAGCTGGCGGTGAGCCAGGTGCGTTTCCCGGCGGCAGAGGACATGCTGCCGCTGGCCCGCGCTGCTTGGCTGGCGGGGGAGGCGGTACCGGTTGAACAAGCAACGCCGGTCTATTTACGTGACAAGGTGACCTGGAAAAAACTGCCGGGTCGCGAATAAGGGCAGGAGCACTGACAGCATGTCGCTCTTGCCGCTCATCAGCTGCAACACAAGCGGGTGGCCCGACGGGCCACGCCGGCAACAGGAGAGTGACATGATGCGTAATAGCAGAAGCGACATGATGAAACGCGGGATGGTGGTCGGGGTGCTGGCTCTGTTGCTCGGGGCCTGCAGTTCGGTCCCCAAGGAGCTAGCCTATGAGCCAGAAAACCAGCTGGTGGCCTATCAGCCCGCCCTTGGCGGAATGGAGGGCAAACCGGCCCGCTGGAGCGGCGTTATCTCGGCGGTGCACAACAAGGCGGATAAGAGCGTTATTGAAGTGGTTTATCTGCCGCTTAAATCCAACGGTGTGCCGGAGCAGACCGAGCAGAGCCCGGGCCGTTTTCTGGCCATCATGAAGGGATTTGTCGACCCGACCCTCTACGCCAAGGGGCGTAGCCTGACGGTGCTTGGCACCATAGGCAAACCGGTTGATAGCCAGATTGGCGAGCACAAGTACCGCTTCTCTGTGCTCAATGTGACGGGCAGCAAGCTGTGGCCGCCAGTCAAGGAGGTGGAGGTGCGCTATATGGACCCCTACTTCTACGACCCCTTCTATGATCCTTTCTGGCCGAGACGGCCGCTGCGTCGCTAAGGCTTGCCATGATTAACGCTATGATGAGCACCACACACGAGCGGCTGCTGACCCTGGCGGATGGGCGGCGGGTAGCCCTGCTGGATAACCAGTCTGCGGAGCATGATCAGCAGGGCAAACCCCTGCTGATTGCCCTGCACGGCTGGCTCGACAACAGTGCCAGCTTCTTGCCACTCGCGCCCCATCTGGGGGATTTTCACCTCATCTGTGTCGATCTGCCGGGACATGGTCACTCCGATCACAAAACCACCCCTTATGTCTTTGTCGACTGGCTGGACGATCTCTACCAGATCGTGCAGGCGGCAGGGTGGTCGAGTTTCACTCTGCTCGGTCACTCCCTCGGGGCGCTGATCGCCTCCGCCTATGCCGGGGTGTTCCCCGAACAGGTGGAGCGGTTGATCATGCTGGAGGGGCTGGGGCCGCTGAGCCAGCCCGATGAGGAGGCTCCTACCCAGCTGCGACGTGCAATTTTAAACCGCAGTCGCACTCGGGAACGCAGTGCCAACGGCTTTGCCTCCATCGATGAGGCTGTCGCCGCTCGTTGCAAAGTGGCGGATATCACGCCGCAGTCGGCGCGTCTTATCTGTGAGCGGCAGCTTGAGATGAGGGCAGGACGCTGGCATTGGCGCAGCGATCCCCGTTTGCGGGATCTTTCACCCCTGAGAATGAGCGAAGGGCAAGCCCGGGCGCTGATGGCGGCTATCCGCTGTCCTGTGCTGTTGATTCAGGGGGAGCAGGGCTTTGCTGCGCTTGAAGCCCAATGGCAGGCCCGTCAGGATGCCTTCCAGCAGATCGAACGGGTCATATTGGGTGGAAACCACCATTTTCATATGGAAAATTCGGTTGATACGGCCGTTTGTATCGTAAAGTTTTGTCAAGTTCGGTAGAATCGCCAGCTTTCAATAATTCCAGGTTTGTTTTCTCCCTCACATTTTTCTGTTGTTAATTTGCTGTTAATTGATGTTGCGCTGTGTAAATATGTGCGGCATTAGAGCATCAGCTTAAAACAACCGATTAAAATGGATGTGAACCGGGACGGAGGCAACACAGTGAGCGCACAGGTGCTAGTTATGCAGGAGAAGTTTGTGGAAAAAGTCTGGCTGAAACGTTATCCGGAAGGGGTCCCCGCCGAGATCAATCCAGACCAATACAGCTCCCTGGTCGAGATGTTCGAATCCTCGGTGACCCAGTTTGCCGATCAGCCCGCCTTCGTCAACATGGGCCAAACCATCACCTACCGCCGTCTGGAAGAGCAGTCCCGCGCCTTTGCTGCCTACCTGCAAAACGAGCTGAAGCTGGAGAAAGGGGATCGGGTTGCGGTGATGATGCCTAACCTGCTGCAATACCCCATCGCCGTGTTCGGCATCCTGCGCGCCGGCATGATCGTGGTCAACGTCAACCCGCTCTATACCCCGCGCGAGCTGGAGCATCAGCTCAAAGATTCCGGTGCCAAAGCCATCGTCATCGTCTCCAACTTCGCCCATACCCTGGAAAAGGTGGTCTACGACACCCCGATCAAGCACGTTATCCTGACCCGGATGGGGGATAACCTGGGGCTGGCCAAGGGTACCCTGGTCAACTTCGTGGTCAAGTACGTCAAGAAGCTGGTGCCGAAATACAATCTGCCTCACGCCACCACCATGCGCCAGGCCCTCTCCAAGGGGCGTTTCCTGCAGTACATCAAGCCGGAGATCACCAACGACGATCTCGCCTTCCTGCAGTACACCGGTGGCACCACCGGCCTCTCCAAAGGGGCCATGCTGACTCATCGCAACATGATTGCCAACGTCGAGCAGTGCCTCGGCGTCTACGGCCCCATGCTGGAGCGTGGCAAGGAGTTCGTGGTCACCGCGCTGCCGCTCTACCACGTCTTTGCCCTGACCGTGAACTGCCTGCTCTTTATGCGTATCGGCGGTTACAACCTGCTGATCAGCAACCCGCGCGACATCCCGGGTTTTGTCAAAGAGATCAAGAAGTACCCCTTCACCTGCATTACCGGGGTCAACACCCTGTTCAATGCGCTGGTCAACAATGAAGAGTTTCAGGGGATCGCCTTTGACAAGCTCAAGCTGACCATCGGTGGCGGCATGGCGGTGCAGCGCGCGGTCGCGGAGAAGTGGAAGACGCTGACCGATACCCCGCTGCTGGAAGGCTATGGCCTGACCGAGTGTTCGCCACTGGTGAGCGTCTGTCCCTACGACCTCACTGATTACAACGGCTCTATCGGTCTGCCGGTCTGCTCTACCGAGATCCGTCTGGTAGATGACAACGGTCAGGTGATCCACGCCCTCGGCACCCCCGGCGAAATGCAGGTTCGTGGCCCGCAGGTGATGGTGGGCTACTGGCAGCGTCCCGAGGCGACCGCCGAAGTGATGCAGGATGGCTGGCTCTGTACCGGTGATATCGCCGTGTGCGACGAACAGGGCTTCTTCAAGATCGTTGACCGCAAGAAGGACATGATCCTGGTCTCCGGTTTCAACGTCTATCCGAACGAGATCGAAGATGTCGTTGCCCTGCACCCGAAAGTGCTGGAAGTGGCCGCGGTCGGTGTGCCACACAAGGTCTCCGGCGAGCTGGTGAAGATCTTTGTGGTCAAGAAAGATGCAAAATTGCAGGAGGACGAGATTATTGCCCACTGCCGCAAACATCTGACTGCCTATAAGGTGCCGAAACTGGTAGAATTTCGTGACGAACTTCCCAAGACCAATGTGGGCAAGATCCTGCGCCGCGTACTGCGCGACGAGGAGATTGCCAAGCAATAACCGGACTGCGGCTGCAGAATCTTCTGCGAACCAGCACCGTCGTTATGCAAAACCGTGGGTCATCCCACGGTTTTTTCTTTTTGGCCCTGATCAACCGCGCAGGCACAGATGCACTATCAACTTATCACTCAGCAAGACGAACTTGAGCAGTATCTCGCTTCTCTGGCCGACGTTCCCCTGGCTATCGATACTGAATTCGTTCGCACCCGTACCTACTACCCCCAGCTTGGCCTGTTCCAGATCTATGACGGCGAGCATCTGGCGCTGCTGGATCCGCTGACCCTGGATCTCTCCGCCCTCTGGCAGCGACTGGGCAGGGAAGGGCAGATCGCCATCCTGCACGCCTCTGGCGAAGATCTGGAGCTTATCCAGCATCAGGCTGGCCACCTGCCCAACCAAATGCACGACACCCAGCTGGCTACCGCCTTTCTCGGTTACGGCGTCTCGGTCGGTTTTGGTGCGCTGGTGAATGAATTCCTCGGGGTCGAGCTGGAAAAAGATCAGGCGCGCACCGACTGGCTGGCACGCCCGCTTACACCGCGTCAGCTCGAATACGCGGCGGCGGATGTCTTCTACCTGATGCCGCTCTACGAGAAGGTGATGGCCAAACTGCGGGAAAGCGGCAAGTTTGCCTGGTTCGAGCAGGAGTGCCAGAACCACTCCGCCCGCAAGACCCAGGGTAGCGATCCCCGTCAGGCATATCTTGACATCGTCAACGCCTGGCAACTGGGTCGCCGCGAGCTCGCCATCCTGCGTGAGCTGGCCGCCTGGCGCCAGCAAGAGGCGGTGCGCCGGGATCTGGCCCTCAACTTCGTGGTCAAAGAGCTGCACCTGTTCAAGGTGGCAGAGCGTCGTCCTGCCTCCCTGCGGGATCTCAACGAGCTCGGCCTCTCGCCTATCGAGATCAAGATCCACGGCAAGCGGATGCTCGATATTGTCGCCAAGGCGCAGCAGAGCGAGCCTGACAGCTGGCCCGAGCCCATTCGTCGGCTGGTGGACTTCCCCCAGTACAAGGCCGAGCTCAAGCGCATCAAAGCCATGGTGGAAGAGAAGGCCAAGGCGAGCAATATTCCGCCCGAGCTGATTGCCAGCAAGAAGATCATTCACCAGTACTTCACCTGGAGCTGGCGGATGAACGACGAAGAGCGGGCTCGCAGCGACAAGCCGATGCTGCTGCAAGGGTGGCGTCATGAGCTGGTCGGTCACCTGCTGGCACAATAAGCCACCAGACGGTTGCACCCATAAATCAATCCTCACCCCCGGGTGGGGATTTTTATTGGGCGAAAGAGACAAATGGACATGCTGAAATGGGGAACGCAGGTGGAACGTGGCTGGTCGGATGGCAGGAATCGAGAATGAAAAAGAGAGCAGAGAAGGAAAGGCAGCGACTAACACCGCTGCCTTTTTTGATCACCAGATAGGCTGGGTCAGGTAGGGGTTGCTCACCTTCTCGCGGCCGAAGGTGGAGCTGGGGCCGTGGCCCGGGATAAAGACGATCTCGTCCCCCAGCGGCAGCAGGGTCTCGGTGATCGACTTAATCAGGGTCGCGTGATCGCCACGGGGGAAGTCGGTGCGGCCGATGCTGCCGGCAAACAGCACGTCACCAACCCAGGCGAGTTTTTCGGCTTGGGAGAGCAGCACGATATGGCCCGGGGTGTGGCCTGGGCAGAAGTAGACATCCAGCTCGCACTGGCCAACCTGCACCTTGTCACCCTGCTCCAGCCAGCGATCCGGCGTGAAGGCGGGGGTATGGGCGAAGCCGAACATCTGGCTCTGCTGGGGCAGCATGTCGAGCCAGAAGGCGTCCTCCTTATGGGGGCCGGTAATGGCGACGCCGGTCTTTTCCCGCAGCTCGGCGGCGGCACCGACGTGATCCAGATGACCGTGGGTCAGCAGTATGTGGGTCAGGGTCAGGCCGCGCTTGGCGATGGCGGCCAGCAGTTTGGCCGCTTCGCCGCCCGGATCGATCAGGGCCGCCTGATGGGTCTCGTCACACCAGATGAGGGAGCAGTTCTGGGCGAACTGGGTGACCGGAATCACCTCGAATTTCAACATAGAGTTCCTCTCTTGGGATGGGTCAGCCGCGCAGCGCGCTGGCATGCTGCTCGGCGAAATAGTCGAGACAGGCCTGTTTGTCACCGCGGAATACGATGCGCTCCTGCTTGTTGCCAAGCTGATAGAGATACATGGGGTCGTAGTAGCGGGTCAGCAGCAAGGTGATCCAGGCTAGATGCAGCCCGGTATCACCGCTCTTTTCCTGCTCGGTGAGGGCGGTCTGCATCAGGGCATCCAGCTCGCGGTGGGCCTGATCGCCAAGACGGCGCTTGAGGCGGGCCAACGCATCGGTGAGATAGGCGGCAAACAGCGGCCATCCCTCTTCTTGGCCATACATGGCTTGATAGCGCAGCCAGAGATCGTGCACGTAATCTTCGCGGATCTGCTCGGCTCGATCGATTTGCGGTACATCCACCACCACCAGCGGTGCCTGACTCATGGCCTCATGGAGGGAGAGGGGCAGGCAGCAGCGGCCGATCAGGCGGCTCTCATCCTCGACCACGAAGGCATGCTCGCCCTGATGGCGGCGCTTGAGCAGTTCGATGGCCATGTTGTTTTCAAAGTTGATGTTGCTGGGCTGGCCGCCGGGCAGTTGACCGAAGGAGGAGCCCCTGTGATGGGCGTGTCCTTCCAGATCGAGCGCCTGAGCTACGTGGTCCAACATATGGGTCTTGCCGGAGCCGGTCATGCCGGTCAGCACAGTCCAGCGACACTCGGCAGAGGCCTTGTCCTGGGTGTCGATCAGGAAACGGCGCAGCTCCTTGTAGCCTCCGGCGACGCGGGGGCGAGTCACCCCCGCATCAGCCAGCCACTGTTGTACGGTTTGCGAGCGCAGGCCGCCGCGAAAGCAGTAGAGCACGGCATCGGGCTGCTTGCGCAACTGCGCCAGCCAGCCTTCGAGTCGTTCGGCACGTACTGCTCCCCCCACCAGCTTGTGTCCAAGCTCAATGGCGGCGGCCTGACCCTGCTTCTTGAAGCAGGTCCCCACCTGGGCGCGCTCATCGTCTGTCATCAAGGGCAGGCTGGTCGAGCAGGGGAAGGCCCCCTCCTTGAACTCGATGGGGGCGCGCACATCAATCAACGGCACATCGCCTAAAAAAATCTGGGCGTAGTCCGTGGCCAGTGGCAATTCACTCATTGGACAATCTCGATAAAGCGGGAGCCCTCAAGGGGCTTGATCTGGCCGATGGGCGAGAGCGCAATGCCAGCCTCTTGCGCGATGGCGAGCAGCTCGGCTTCGCTCTCTTTACCCACGGCGACCAGCAGGCCGCCGCTGGTTTGCGGATCACACATGATGTTGCGGGTGCGATCGTCCATGGCATCGAGCTTGTGGCCGTAGGAGTCGTGGTTGCGCAGGGTCCCGCCCGGGACGCAGCCCTCGGTGAGGTAGTAATCCACCTCGTCCAGCAGCGGCAGCGCCTTGAAGTCGAGGCGGGCGCTGACATTGGATCCTTCACACATCTCCAGCAGATGGCCCGCCAGACCAAAACCGGTCACGTCGGTCATTGCGTGGACACCCGGCAGCTCGGCAAAACGCTGGCCAATCTTGTTGAGGGTGCACATGGCGTTGGGGGCCAGCTGCTCGTGTTCGGGCTTGAGCTTGCCCTTCTTCTGGGCGGTGGTGAGGATACCGATACCAAGGGGCTTGGTCAGATAGAGGGTGTCACCCACCTTGGCGGTGTCGTTCTGCTTGATGGCATCAAGGGGCACAATACCGGTGACCGCGAGGCCGAAGATGGGCTCGGGGGCATCGATGCTGTGGCCACCGGCCAGTGAAATACCCGCTTCGTGGCACACCTGACGGCCGCCGTCGATCACCTGCTGGGCCACTTCGGCGGGCAGGGTATTGATGGGCCAGCCGAGGATGGCGATGGCAACGATGGGCTTGCCGCCCATGGCGTAGATATCGCTGATGGCGTTGGTGGCGGCGATGCGGCCAAAGGTGAAGGGGTCATCGACGATGGGCATGAAGAAGTCGGTGGTGGAGACAATGCCCTGACCGTTGCCGATATCGACCACGGCCGCGTCATCTTTGCTGCTGTTGCCAACGATCAGGGTCGGGTCGTTGAAGCCCGGGATCTGGCTCTTGAGGATGGTGTCGAGTACCTTGGGAGAGATTTTGCAGCCGCAGCCAGCGCCGTGGCTGTATTGGGTCAGACGAATGGAAGACATACTTACCCCTTTTATTTGCAAACAGAGCAGAGGCTCTGTGGAGCCGTCTTGGTCAATGGGCGGCCTTGTAGAGAGAAGGACAAGAAGCCGCAAATATGGGTGGCCTCGGTGCCAACAGGGGCAGCGATGACTGGCAGTTATGAAGGACCGCCAGGCCGGACGGGGAAGAAAAGGGCGACAAGGTGCGCCAGCGCAGCCCCGCCAAGGGCCACAGGATGGGGCATTATGCCACATTTGCCCCTTGGGGTTCGAACAGGAATTCACATAAACAGCAGGGAATTGCCCGCACTTGCCTGTCATCGGTCTGGATCCGGCGCTGGCTGATTGATTGCAGTACAGATGCAGCAAAAAGAACGCCAAAGAGACCAAAAGCATGCAACCGCCGATCTACAACAGGAGAGCTTAGTGACCACCACATTTTTGGTTAACCACCCCATCACCACGACGCAGTTTGCGGCGTTGTTGGCGAAGACCTCGCTCGGGGCGAGACGGCCGCTGGAGCATCCAGCTACCCTGCAGGGCATGCTGGATCACGCCAATTTGTTGATCACCGCCTGGCAGGGCGAGACCTTGGTCGGTGTGGCCCGCTCGGTGACCGATTTTCATTTTTGTTGTTACCTCTCGGATCTGGCGGTGGCCGAGTCGGTACAGGGGCAGGGGATTGGCAAAGCCCTTATTCGCGAGACGTTTTTGCAATTGCAGCCGGGCTGCAAGCTGATCCTGCTTGCCGCGCCGCAGGCGGTGGCGTACTACCCCAAGCTCGGATTTAGCCAGCACCCGAGCGCCTGGGTGATGAGCAGCCTGGATGAACTGGTACTGGATGAGTTGGCATAAGACCGTCAACTCATCCAGACAGGGCGAGACTAGCTTATCCGGCTTGTTCCAGCGCCGGTTGCCGTGACTTGCCCCAGCGGCGCAGGCGCCGTTGCAGTGGCCGCTCCAGCAGGTTATAGCTCAACGCCGAGAGCCCGATCAGCACCGCCAGCATCAGCAAGGTGGCCACTACCCCCAGCAGCGGGTTGGTCTGGCCATACCACCACTCGGTGAGCCCCGGTGCCAGATAGTGGATAAGTTCGCAACCGGTGAGCAGCACCAGCGCATGGAGCAGGTAGATGGAGTAGGAGAGATCTCCCAGCCAGTTGGTGAAGCGGTTATCCAAAAGGCGCAGCAGCGGACTCCAGCGCTCCCCCTGGGCGGCGGCAATCCAGATCAGCAGCACGTAGGAGGCGATCAGCAGCAGTGTCAGCTGCGGCGTCATGGTGAACTGCATCAGCGCGAAGGGCAGCAGAAAGGCGACCAGCAGCGGCAGATCATGCTTCATCATGGGCAAGCCTTGCGCGGCCTTGACCCTCGGCAGCAGCCAGAGGCCGAGCACAAATTCACTCACCCCGCGTCCCACCGCCAGCGCCCCGCTGGTGACATCCAGGGTGCCGCGACTGTGCACGATAAAGGCCAGCACCGTCAGCGCCAGCAGGGGGGCGAGATGGCTCCAGCGACTGCGGGTCACCGCCAGCGGGATCAGCAGCGGGAACAGCAGGTAGCTGATCCACTCTACGCTCAGGGACCAGGCGGCGAAGTTCCAGGTCAGCCCGTGATCGGTTACCACCTGTAGCAGCAGGAAGGCGCTCGGCAACGCCTCGGCCGGGGTGAAGGGGGAGTCGAAAGGCGGCATCCCTTCCCACTCCCACATTTTGAACAAGGGGCCAGCATAGAAGCCTACTCCGTGTTGTGCTTTGTAAAGCTCCCAGCCAACCAGCAGCAGCAGGGTCACCAGATAGAGGGGATAGACGCGGGTCAGCCGCAGCCAGAGAAAACGGCCATAGCTCACGGTACGTGGCGTGCGGGTGAAGGCCTCGCCATAGACATGGGCCAGCACCACGCCGCTCAAAATAAAGAACAGGTCGACCCAGAGGTAGCCATTCTCGATGAGTTGGGTGTGGCCTGCGATCGACTCCATCCACTGGGGAAAGAGCAGCAAGCGGGCATGGAACAGCACCACCATCAGGGCAGCGATGCCCCGCAGCGGCGTTAACAGCGGCAATGATTGATTCATATCGGGATCCCTTGTGATGTTCAGCTTGGCCTGACATCGATTTTGTTGTTGTACCGTCCATCAATCCTGATAGGACGGTTGCCCCGGCTTGGCTGCCGCAGGCGGGATCACACTACGGAAAAGAGAGTCATACGGATGTGATTTAAATCATAAATGTGCAGTTATTGTGCAAAGTAATTTAAACAGAGAAGAAGTGGGGCGCTGGCAGCAAAAGAGGAGGAGAAGGAACGCGAATAAAGCAGAGAGGGTGGTCATCGGGGCGAGCGTCAGGCTCAGGTTTATACGGCGCGATGCAAAACAATCAGGCCCGCAAGGGGCCTGATTGATCACAAGGGGAGGGTGGTTGCCGATCAGCGGGCGCGTACCACCAGACCCTTGAGGTAGAAGCCTTCCGGATAGGCGGTACCGATGGGGTGATCAGACGCCTGGGAGAGCAGCTCCAGGATCTGGGCATCGCGACCGGCATCGAGCGCCGCATCGGCAACGATCTTCTGGAACAGGCTCTGTTCCATCAGGCCGGAGCAGGAGTAGGTCAAGAGCACGCCACCCGGTGCCAACAGCTGGAACGCCAGCATGTTGATGTCCTTGTAGCCGCGGCAGGCGCCCAGCAGTTGGGCCTTGCTCTCGGCAAACTTGGGCGGATCCAGCACGATGACATCGAACTTCTCGCCCTTCTCGCGATATTCCCGCAGCAGCTTGAACACGTCGTGACGGACAAACTGGGTGTTGCTGGTATCCAGCCCGTTCAGCTCGGCGTTCTGGCGGGCGATATCCAGCGCATTCTGGGAGAGATCGACGTTGACCACTTCCTTGGCGCCGCCCTTGAGGGCATAGACGCCAAAACCGCCGGTGTAGCAGAAGCAGTTGAGCACCCGCTTGCCTTCGGTGTACTTGGCGGCAGCCTGACGGTTATCCCGCTGATCCAGATAGAAACCGGTTTTGTGGCCGTTGCGAATATCCACCAGGATCTTGACGCCACCATTCTCCTCGATGACCACCGGCTCGTTCGGGGTCTCGCCATAGATGACGCCGGTGCGCTCTTTCAGCCCTTCCTTCTTGCGCACTGCCACGTCGGAGCGCTCATAGATGCTGCACTCTGGGTAGAGGGTACGCAGTGCTTGCGTTATCAGCTCACGCTGGAACTCGGCACCGGCTGAGAGGATCTGGCACACCAGAAAATCGGCATAACGGTCGATGGTCAGACCCGGCAGGCCGTCGGATTCGGCGGCGCAGAGGCGATAGCCGGTGAGGCCCTGACGCTTGATCAGCGGATCGCGAGACTCCTGCGCATATTTGAGACGACGGATAAAGAAGTCGAGATCGACGGTCTCATCCTTGTCGAAGGTCCAGACCCGGGCACGGATCTGGGAGCTGCCTGACCAGGCGCCACGGGCGAGCCACTTGCCATCGTTGGCATAGATCTCGACGGTATCGCCGTCAATGGGGTTGCCCTGAACCCGCTCAATCCCCTTGGAGAAGATCCAGGGGTGGCGACGCAGCAGGGATTTTTCGCGGCCTTTGACGAGATAGATGGAAGCGCTCATGGATGTTTGCCAGATGGTCAAAAGAAAAGGGGCCACATTCTATGTGGCCCGCAGGTAAAACTCAAACGGCCCGGTGCATCAGCGTGCCCGAACCGGATGTGGCTGACAGATCAGATCCGGATCCCCTTGAGTGCCCGGGTCAGCTCGCTGGCGGTGGCTTTCAGCCCCTGCGTGCCAGCTACCGAGGCGCTGGCAGACTCCTCCACCTGCGCTGCTTCATGGCGTACCTGATCCAGATTGTGGGTGATCTCGGCGGCCACCGAGCTCTGCTCTTCGCTCGAGGTGGCGATCTGGGTACTCATCTCCAGCACCGCATCGCTGTGATTGCTCAGCTTCTCGATATCGAGCCCCACCTCGCTGATGAGTTGCTGGCTGCTGGCGGCGCGCCCCACGGTTTTCTCCATGATGTCGTTCAGCGCCCCGGTGCCGGCTTGCAGCTCTTCGATCATCTTCTGGATTTCGACCGTTGCCTGCTGGGTGCGGCTGGCGAGGGTACGCACTTCGTCCGCCACCACCGCAAAGCCGCGGCCCTGTTCACCGGCGCGGGCCGCTTCGATGGCGGCGTTGAGGGCCAAGAGGTTGGTCTGCTGGGAGATGGCGTTGATGACGTTGACCACCTCGTTGATCCGGTTGGCATTGTGAGTCAGGCGCTCGACTGCACCGGAGGCATTGCCAATCTCGTCGGCCAGAGTGCGGATCGCCTCTATGGTACGAGCCACCCGGTTGGCGCCATTGGCCGCCTCTTCGCTCGATTGACGGGTCTGCTGCAGGGTGTCGTTGGCATTGCGCGCCACTTCGCGAATGGCGGCTGACATCTGTTCCATGGCGGTGGCCAGCGAATCCATGTGCTGGCGCTGGGCGCGCGCCATGTTTTCGCCTTCACTGGCGTGGTCACGAAACTCGTCGGCGGCCATGGTCAGCGCCTCGGCAGACTCTTCGACCAGCTTGACGATCTGATGCTGGCGGTCGGTAAAGCGGTCGATGCTGCCCGCCAGGGTAGAGAACTCGTCGCGTACCGGGAAGAAGTTGAGGCGGAAGGTGAGATCGCCGTCGGCCACGGTTTGCAGCGCCTTGTTGGTGGAGTAAAGGGCGCCGGAGACAAAGGTCATCATGTAGTGGATCACCAGTGCCATCAGGGCCGCCAGCGCCCCAATCATGGTGAGCGTGGTGCCCTGATCATCCCACATTGAGGACGTACTGGTGTCGAGCTCGCCGGTCACATAGCCAGCCTGACCCGCTGGAGCGGTGAAGCGGTAGCGATCGCCCTGTTGTTCGAGTCCGCTCACCCCTTGTGGCTGGATGCGCAGATCGGCTGGCAGAGTGAGCGTTGGCTGCTGACTAACCAGTTGTGCGGTGGTCTCGACCCGCTGCTGCAACAGCTCAACCTTGAGTTTTATCTCCTGCTCATGGCTGTTTGCCAGCAGATACCAGCTGAGAAAGGCGATGATCAGCAGGGGAAGCCAGAAGGCGATGTGGAATTTCTCACTGATGGTGAGGTGAATGAGATAGCGGTCAACCCACCGGAATTTAACTTCTTTCATAATGGAGCTGCATCCTGCAGAGATAGAGTGTCGGGCACATTATCGTCTCGGGAATTTTTTTCTTAAGCGGAAGGTGTGAGAAATGGGAGAGCAATCGTTTGTCATTCGGGTGTGGGGGCAGGTGCAGGGGGTGGGATTTCGCTATTTCACCCGTGAGCGGGCGCTGCAACTGGGTTTGCGGGGCCATGCCTACAACCTGGAGGATGGCTCGGTGGAGATCCTCATTAGCGGCCCCGCGCAGGGGGTGCAGATGATGCTGGGTTGGCTGGAGCATGGCCCGCGCACCGCCAGGGTGACCCGGATGGAGTATGAAGAGGCGCTGCCGCCCACCGGTCAGGGCTTTCACACCAACTGAAGGGGCGGAGACGAGATGGACGCTGACAAGGAAGGTCTGTTGCTGACTCAGGCAACAAGCTGGGTCGCCCGTTATCAGGAGGCGGCGCGGGCGGTGCGCGAAGAGGCCAGCGAACCGGCCGTGCATGGCTACCGTATCGCAGCGCGCCGCTTGCTGGCGCTGCTCGCCCTGTGGCGGCCACTCACCTATCATCCCGAGCTGGAGCGGCGTCTGCTGCGCTCGGTCGGGCGGCTCTCGGCGCTGCGGGATGCTCAGGTCTACGCCGAGCGTTTTGGCAAGCCGCCTGCCAGCACGGGTAATACCCACAAATCGGCCTGTCGCGTGCCCCTGTTGTCGCGGCGACTGACCCGCTGGCTTGCGGCGGTGGCGCAGGTGCAGGATGCGCGGGCATTGGCGTTCCTCTATCAGCAGCATCTGGCCCTGCGCCTTGATGAGGCACAGAGCGCTCTCGATGAACCTATTCCCTGCGTTGGGAAGTCTGCCAGCTCCCGTCAGCAACAGTTGCGCCGCTGGCATCGGCTGCGCCTCGAGATCAAGCAGGCCCGTTATGGCGTGGAACTATTGCTGGATCTGGGGAGTGGGGAGCCCGGCTGGTTGAGCACCCTGGCTCACTGGCAGGAGCGACTCGGCCAGTTGCAGGATTGGCGTCAATGGCGGCGGAGGTTGCGAGCAGAGCAGGGGAACACCCACAAGCAGGCGAAACTGCGGCAGCAGTTGAAGGGGAAGATCACCGCCCGTTTGCGTCAACTGGACTGCCAGCAGGCGGAGCTGGTGGCGCTCAAACTGACGATGCTGGCAGGCCACAACATGAATGACATGCCAAGTCGGCTGGTCAGGTATTCAGAACAAAATGTATCGCCCACCAAGTCAAGCGGTGGATAGCCACAAGGCCGCAATCTGCGAAAGTCATCCGCGACCAGCATCTACAAAAACTCTCCAAGCCACAAATGCGAGACAAAAAAAGAGAGGCCGTTTGGCCTCTCTTCTCTATCTGATTGTGATCGCAGTCAGCGATGTGCTTACTTGACGCGCATGCCCGGCTGGGCGCCTTCCTGCGGCTCCAGGATCCAGAGATCCTTGCCGCCCGGGCCTGCGGCCAGCACCATGCCTTCGGACATGCCGAAACGCATTTTGCGTGGCGCCAGGTTGGCCACCATCACGGTCAGTTTGCCTTCCAGATCTTCCGGGTTGTAGGCGGACTTGATACCGGCAAACACCTGACGGGTTTCGCCGCCGATATCCAGTTGCAGCTTGAGCAGCTTCTCGGCTTCCGGTACCGCTTCGGCCTTCTTGATCAGCGCTACGCGCAGGTCAATCTTGGCAAAGTCGTCATAGGTGATGGTTTCGCTGATGGGGTCATCAGCCAGCGGGCCGCTCACTTTCGGTGCCTGCTCCTTGGCCAGGTCTTCCTTGGATGCCTCGATCATGGCTTCAATCTTCGCCGGCTCGATGCGGGAGAAGAGGGCTTTGAACGGTGCAACGGTGTGATCGACCAGCGGCATCTCGATGCCATCCCAGCTGAGGGTCTCGGCCAGGAAGGCTTCGACACGCTCGGCCAGCAGCGGCATGACGGGCTTGAGGTAGGCCATTAGCACGCGGAACAGGTTGATGCCGACCGAGCAGACCGCCTGCAGCTCGGCGTCAGCCCCTTCCTGCTTGGCGATAACCCAGGGCGCCTTGTCGTCCACGTAGCGGTTGGCCTTGTCGGCCAGCGCCATGATTTCGCGGATGGCGCGGCTGAATTCGCGGCTCTCATAAGCCTCGGCAATGGCGGTACGAGCATTGGCGAATTCGGCGTAGAGCTCGGGTTCGGCGCAGGTTGCCGCCAGCTTGCCGCCAAAACGCTTGGCGATAAAACCGGCGTTGCGGGAGGCGAGGTTGACCAGCTTGTTGACCACGTCAGCGTTGACCCGCTGCACGAAATCTTCGAGGTTCAGGTCCAGATCGTCGATGCGGCTGTTGAGCTTGGCGGCGTAGTAGTAACGCAGGCACTCCGGATCCAGGTGGTTCAGGTAGGTGGATGCCTTGATAAAGGTGCCCTTGGACTTGGACATCTTGGCGCCGTTGACGGTCACATAACCGTGCACGTTTACCTTGGTCGGCTTGCGGAAGTTGGCACCTTCCAGCATGGACGGCCAGAACAGGCAGTGGAAGTAGGCAATATCTTTACCGATGAAGTGGTAGAGCTCGGCGTCGGAGTCCGCTTTCCAGTAGCTGTCAAAGTCGATGTCGCCACGCTTGTTGCACAGGTTCTTGAAAGAGGCCATGTAACCGATGGGGGCATCCAGCCAGACGTAGAAGTACTTGCCCGGGGCGCCGGGAATTTCGAAACCGAAGTAGGGGGCGTCACGGGTGATGTCCCACTGCTGCAGGCCGCTTTCGAACCACTCCTGCATCTTGTTGGCCATCTCTTCCTGAATGGCGCCGGAGCCGCGTACCCACTCAGAGAGCCATTTTTCAAACTGCGGCAGGTCGAAGAAGAAGTGCTCGGAGTCCTTCATTACCGGAGTCGCGCCGGAGACGGCAGATTTCGGATCGATCAGCTCAGTCGGGCTGTAGGTGGCGCCACAGCTGTCACAGTTGTCGCCATACTGCTCCGGAGACTTGCACTTGGGGCAGGTACCCTTGACGAAACGGTCCGGCAGGAACATGGATTTTTCCGGATCGAACAGCTGGGAGATGGTGCGGCTCTTGATAAAGCCACCATTTTTCAGGCGGCCGTAGATCAACTCCGCCAGCTCGCGGTTTTCGTCGCTGTGGGTAGAGTGATAGTTGTCAAAGCTGATGTTGAACCCGGCGAAATCGGCCTGGTGCTCCTTGGAGACAGCGGCAATCATCTCTTCCGGGGTGATCCCCATCTGCTGTGCCTTGAGCATGATCGGGGTGCCGTGGGCATCATCGGCACAGATGAAGTGCACCTGATGACCGCGCATTCGCTGATAACGAACCCAGATATCGGCCTGGATATGTTCCAGCATGTGGCCAAGATGGATGGAGCCATTGGCATAGGGGAGGGCGCAGGTTACCAGCATTTTACGAGGATCAGTTGCCATATTACGTTCTTGATGTGCTTGTTGGGATGATAGAGTGCCGTGCATGTTACCCGAATTGGGGGTAGCCTGCCTAGGGTTGTGGCTATGCCAACCTTGGCAGCACCTGCCGTTACGATGGCAGGCAAGCCACTGATTTGTGTGCGGTAACCGTTCACCTCAAGATAATGACAAGATAATGAGGAGTTAATGGTGATTGATTCAGTAAAACAGATCCTCGCCGAATTTAAGCCAGCTGGCTGGCACAAGGATCTGGTGGATGCCGGATTCGTTCGCGAGATCATCAATCAGGGTCAGGGGCTCACTATCCGGCTGGTATTGCCGTTTGCCGGTCTCTCGCTGCTCGATCAGCTCAAAGAGAACTACGATGCCAGGCTGCGCAGTGCCACCGGCGCCGCCCGTATCGACTGGGCACTGGAGATTGACGTCGCCAGCATGCCGCGGGCGCAGGGCCTCAATGCCGTGCAGGGCATTCGCAACATCATCGTGGTTGCTTCCGGCAAGGGGGGGGTAGGCAAGTCCACCACCGCGGTCAATCTGGCGCTGGCCCTGCAAAAAGAGGGGGCGCGGGTCGCTATTCTCGATGCCGATATCTATGGCCCTTCCATTCCCACCATGATGGGCACCCTCAAAGAGCGCCCGGTCAGCCATGACGGCAAGCTGATGGAGCCGGTGATGGCCTGCGGCCTCAAGAGCAACAGCATCGGCTATCTGGTCTCCGAGCAGGATGCCACCATCTGGCGCGGCCCGATGGCGAGCAAGGCGCTGGCGCAGATCCTCCATGAGACCCGCTGGGGCGAGGTGGATTATCTGGTGGTAGACATGCCACCGGGCACTGGCGATATCCAGCTCACCATGGCCCAGCAGGTGCCGACTTCGGCGGCGGTGATCGTCACCACCCCGCAAGATGTGGCGCTGGCCGATGCCCGCAAGGGGATCGCTATGTTCAACAAGGTCAATGTGCCGGTGCTCGGTATTATCGAGAACATGAGCTACCACGTCTGCAGCGCCTGCGGTCATCATGAGCCGCTGTTCGGTACCGGTGGCGGCCAGAAGATGGCAGAGCAGTATCAAGTGGCGCTGCTTGGCCAACTGCCGCTGCACATCGATATCCGCCAACACATGGATGATGGCTGTCCGACGGTGTTCGGCGCACCGGAAGGGAGCCTGGCTCAGGCCTATTTGAAGCTGGCGCGCAGGGTAGGCGCTGAACTCTTTTTCAGCGCAAAACCGATTGCGACCCCCCTCTATGCCATGGCGCTGGATGAATAATCGGCGGTCGGTCACTTGAAAGGGAATTGAGGGTGGGCATGACCCACCCTTTTTTATATAATGGATCGGTTTAAACCATCCCCACTGCTCTTCTCTTTTAGGTATTTGTCATGTCTGATACTCAACATTCGTGTGTGATCATCGGTATTGCGGGCGCATCTGCGTCTGGCAAAAGTCTTATAGCCCAGACCATTTATGAAGAGCTGGTGGCCGAACTGGGCGCAGGTCAGATTGGTGTGATCACCGAAGATTGCTACTACCGTGATCAGACCCACCTGACCATGGAAGAGCGGGTCAAGACCAACTATGACCACCCCAACGCGCTGGATCACGACCTGCTGGTACAGCACCTTAGTCAGCTGGTCAAAGGTGACGCGGTTGCCATTCCCCAGTACTCCTACACCGAACACACCCGGATGAGCGAAGTGACCCCGTTTGCCCCGCGCCGGGTGATCATTCTGGAAGGGATCCTGCTGCTGACCGACAGCCGTCTGCGGGATCTGATGGATGCTTCCATCTTTATGGATACCCCGCTCGACATCTGCCTGCTGCGTCGTCTGGTGCGTGATGTGCAGGAGCGTGGCCGTACCATGGACTCCGTGCTCAAGCAGTACCAGAAGACGGTACGTCCGATGTTCCTGCAGTTTATCGAGCCGTCCAAACAGTACGCCGATGTGATCGTGCCCCGTGGTGGCAAGAACCGCATCGCCATCGACATGCTCAAAGCGCGTATCCGCCACATGTTGATTGGTTATGTCTAGTCCTGAAATAGGTTTACACATTTTCAACTAGCATTTCTCTACTCAGAACCCCCTATGTACCGCATCGGGGGTTCTGTATTTCAA
>NZ_JBSTYQ010000012.1:0-153990 GCF_054052385.1 Aeromonas sp. 25-AL00135
CCCATGCCGAACTCAGAAGTGAAACGCGGTAGCGCCGATGGTAGTGTGGCATTCGCCATGCGAGAGTAGGACACTGCCAGGCACCCAATTTAAGAACCCCGCTCATCGAGCGGGGTTTTTTATTGCCTGCAATTCAGAAAATCGTCTGATAATTGACCTTTTATTCCCTCTTCTCTGTCGTTTTCCCTGTTTTTCCTCCCCGATTTTCTCCGGTTATGCCATCGCGGCTGGCGGTGGTTGCCGTTATAATGGCCGCCCTCAAGCAAGGTGGTGGTATGAAAGCAGAATATCTACAGCGATTCGGGGGCATTGCCCGTCTTTATGGTCAGAATGCCCTGCGTTCCTTTAGCCAGGCCAAGGTCTGTGTGGTGGGGATCGGTGGCGTTGGCTCCTGGGCGGCGGAGGCGCTGGCCCGCGCCGGTATCAACCAGATCACCCTGATCGACATGGACGATATCTGCATCACCAACACCAATCGTCAGATCCACGCCATGCAGGGGACGGTTGGTCGCCTCAAGATCGAGGTGATGGCCGAGCGCATTCGCGCCATCAATCCGGATTGCGAAGTGATCGAGATAGACGATTTCGTCACCGCCGATAATCTGGCCGAGTATATCAAGCGGGAGTTTGACTATGTGGTGGACGCCATCGACTCGGTCAAGGCCAAGGTGGCGCTGATTGCCTTCTGCAAGCGCAATAAAATCCCGGTGATTGTGGCGGGTGGTGCCGGCGGACAGATGGATCCGACCCAGATCACTGTGGCCGATCTGGCCAAGACTATTCAGGATCCGTTGGCGGCCAAGGTGCGCTCCGATTTGCGTCGGCAGCACAACTTCAGCAAGAATCCGGCGCGCAAGTTCGGGGTTGAGTGTGTCTTCTCAACCGAGCAGCTGAGTTATCCGGATGGTAATGGTGGCACCTGTCAGGCCAAGGCGGCCAGCGACGGCAATATGAAGATGGATTGCGCCTCTGGCTTCGGCGCCGTGACGCCGGTGACGGCCACCTTTGGGCTGGTTGCCGCTTCCCGGGTATTGAAGAAGATTGCCGAGCGGGGCGCCCGTGCCGAGAAAGAGGCCGGGAATGAAGAAACAGGGTCGATTGGCGAAGCCTAATCGACCGCTGAACAAGGCGGCTTAGACTGCCAGCTCCCGGATCGCCAGTACGATCGCTCTGAGCCCGTTACCTCGTGACGGGCTCAAGTGTTTCTCAAGCCCCAGTTCGGTGAAATAGCCTTCCATATCAAAAACCTGGATCGCCGCAGACGATTGGTGGTTGAGCGCCGCCAGCACGATGACGATAAGGCCCCGAACGATGCGGGCATCGGAATCACAGGCAAAGTGCCAGCAACCATCTTCGCTTTGTTCCCCCTTCAGCCAGGCCAGGCTTTCACACCCCTTGAGGCGGAACTCCTCCTGCTGCCATTCGCTGGGTAGCACGGGTAACAGCTTGCCGAGCTGGATGATGAGCCGGTACTGGTTCTCCCAGCCGTGGGCGGCGGCAAACTGCTGGCGGATGGTGTCGGCGTTGGGCTCAAGGCCAATCTGGGTATAGCTTGCGAGGTCACTCATTCGGTTGTCTGCCTTAGAAGAAGTCACTGAGTTTGTGCAGGGCGGCCAGCAGGACGTCGACATCATCCCGATTGTTGTAGCAGGCCAGCGAGGCGCGCATGGTACCGCCGATCCCGAGCGATTCCATCAGTGGCATGGCGCAGTGATGGCCGACTCGCAGGGCGATCCCCTGCATATCGAGCAGGGTAGCGGCATCTTGCGGGTGGATGTCGTCGAGCAAGAAAGAGACAGCACCGGCGCGCTGATTGGGTTCGCCGACCAGACGCAACCCCGGCACCTGTTGCAGGCCAGCTACCAGATAGTCGGTCAGTGCCTGCTCATGTTGGGCGAGCCATTCCCTATCTTGCGCCATCACAAAGTCGATGGCGGCGGCGAGGCCGATAGCGCCAGCAATATGGGGGGTGCCCGCCTCGAACTTGAAGGGCAGGGTATTGAAGGTTGTGCCGCTGAAACTGACCCGATCGATCATCTCGCCACCGGCTTGCCAGGGCGACATCCGCTCCAGTAGTTCGGTGCGGCCCCACAACACACCGATGCCGGTCGGGCCATAGAGCTTGTGACCGGAGAAGGCGTAGAAGTCGCAACTGATGGCTTGCACATCCACCTCGAGATGAGCCACCGCCTGGGCGCCGTCGATCAGCGTAACGGCACCCACAGCTTTGGCGGCTGCTACTATTATCCGATCGACCGGATTGACGGTACCGAGGGCATTGGAGACGTGGGCTACGCTCACCAGCCGGGTGCGTGGCCCCAGCATGGCATGATAGGCGGCCAGATCGAGATCGCCCCGCTTATCGAGCGGGATGACCCGGATCACCGCGCCGGTGCGCTGGGCGACCAGTTGCCACGGGACGATATTGGCGTGGTGCTCCAGGGTACTGAGGATAATTTCGTCCCCCGCCTTGAGCTCGCTCATCCCCCAGCTCTGGGCCACCAGATTGATCGCTTCTGTGGTGCCACGGGTCCAGATCACCTCTTGGCAGCGAGGCGCATTGATAAAGCGGGCGACCGTTTCGCGGGCGGCCTCGAAGGCGCGGGTTGCGCGACCACTCAGCGCATGGGCGGCGCGGTGCACGTTGGCGTTGTCGACCCCATAGTAGTGAGCGATGGCATCCAGTACCGCTTGTGGTTTCTGGGTGGTGGCGGCGTTGTCCAGATAGACCAGAGGGTGGCCGTTTACCTCCTGCGCCAAGGCCGGAAACTGGCTGCGCAGTTGGTTGTGCTGTTGCTGATTCATGCTCCCCTCATCATCTGGAAAAAGTCATCATCTCGAAAGGTCGGCCATGATCCTGAAAATAGCGCCCGAACACAAGGCGCGATAAGCCCGATTGGCGGTTGCCTGCCGTGCAGCAGGTACGGCTCATCGGGTGATTTCTGGTACAATGCCGCCCCTCATCATAAGCCAAGAGATCCGGCCCATGAAGCTCAACCCCAATCAGAATGAAGCGGTCAAGTATGTTTCCGGCCCTTGCCTGGTGCTGGCGGGTGCCGGATCGGGCAAGACCCGCGTCATCACCAACAAGATTGCCTATCTGGTGCAGCAGTGCGGCTACAGCGCCCGCAACATCGCTGCGGTCACCTTTACCAACAAGGCGGCGCGGGAGATGAAGGAGCGGGTCGGCCAGACCCTGGGTCGCAAGGAGGCGCGGGGGCTGATGGTCTCCACCTTCCATACCCTGGGTCTCGATATCATTCGTCGTGAGCACAAGAGCCTGAATCTCAAGGCGAACTTCTCCCTATTCGATGACACCGACCAGCTGGCGCTGCTGAAAGAATTGACTGAAGACGAGCTCGACAACGACAAGGACAAGCTCTCGGCCCTTATCAGCCAAATCTCCAACTGGAAGAACGACCTTATCCTGCCAGCCCGCGCCATGCGCATCGCTCGCGGGCCGGAAGAGGTGTTGATGGCCCAGCTCTACGAGCGTTATCACCGCCAGATGGTGGCCTATAACGCGCTGGATTTTGACGATCTCATCGTGATGCCGACCCTGCTGCTCAAGAGCAACGAGGAGGTGCGCACCCGCTGGCAGAACAAGATCCGCTACCTGCTGGTCGACGAGTATCAGGACACCAACACCAGCCAGTACGAGCTGGTGAAGCAGATCGTCGGTGAGCGTGCCCGCTTCACCGTGGTTGGGGACGATGACCAGTCCATCTACTCCTGGCGAGGTGCCAAGCCGCAGAATCTGGTGCTGCTGAATGAAGACTTTCCGAACTTGCGGCTCATCAAGCTGGAGCAGAACTACCGCTCCAAGGGGCGCATCCTCAAGTGCGCCAACATCCTGATCGCCAACAACCCCCATGTGTTCGACAAGGCGCTCTTCTCCGAGCTCGATTACGGGGTGCCGGTCAAGGTGCTGTTCGCCAAGAACGAGGAGCACGAAGCGGAGCGGATCGCTGCCGAGATGATGGGCCACAAGTTTATGAACCGCACCCGGTTCAAGGATTACGCCATCCTCTATCGGGGCAACCATCAGTCGCGCATCTTCGAGAAGGCGTTGATGACCAACCGGATTCCTTACCGTATCTCGGGCGGTACCTCGTTTTTCTCCCGCACCGAGATCAAGGACATCATGGCCTACCTCAAGCTGCTGGTGAATCCGGATGAGGACACCGCCTTTCTGCGGGTGGTCAACCTGCCGCGCCGCGAGATTGGCCCCACCACCCTCGAAAAGCTTGGCCAATACGCCAACCAACGTGGCAAGAGTCTGTTTGCCGCCAGCTTCGAGCTGGGGCTCGAGCAGCACCTCTCCGGCCGCGGCCTCGTGGCCCTGCAGGCCTTCAGCAACTGGCTGGTACGCCTTGGCGATCAGGCGCTGCGCGGCAACCCGGTGGAGGCGGTGCGGGATATGATCAAGGAGATCCACTACGAAGAGTGGCTCTACGAGACCTCCCCCAGCCCTAAAGCGGCCGAAATGCGGATGCAGAACGTCTCCACCCTCTATCGCTGGATCACCGAGATGCTGGAGGGGGATGAGCTGGAGGAGTCGATGACGCTGGCTCAGGTGGTCACTCGCCTCACCCTGCGCGACATGATGGAGCGCAACGAGGGGGAGGACGACGCCGATCAGGTGCAGTTGATGACGTTGCATGCCTCCAAGGGGTTGGAGTTCCCCTATGTCTATATGGTGGGGATGGAGGAGGGCTTGCTGCCCCACCAGACCAGCATCGACGAGGACAATGTGGAGGAGGAGCGGCGTCTCGCCTACGTGGGGATCACCCGGGCTCAGACCGAACTGACCTTCACCCTCTGCAAGGAGCGGCGTCAGTTTGGCGAGTCGGTACGGCCCGAGCCGAGCCGCTTCCTGCTGGAGCTGCCGCAGGATGACCTTGAATGGGAAAACCAGAAGAAGGTGACTGCCGAGGAGCGCCAGCAGAAGGGGCAGATGGCGGTGGCCAATCTGCGCGCCATGTTCAAGAAGGATTAACCCTAAGTGCTGGCCGGGGTGAGCAGCGGTACTATGTCTGTGCCCGGCATGGGCGGTGAGATATAACGGCCCTGTCCCATCCGGCAGCCAATATCGATCAGTTTCTGCAATTGCTGCTGGTTTTCTATGCCTTCCACCACCAAGGTGTAATCCAGATCCTGACAGATGTCGCGCATGGCGCGGATTAGCGCGAGGTCTTTGGGGGACTGCAACATGCGCTGGGTAAAGCTGTCATCCACCTTGATGTAGTCCACCGGGAAGTGGAACAGGGCGTTGAGAGAGGAGAAGCCGGTCCCAAAATCGTCGAGGCTGATCTGGATGCCCTTGGCGCGCAGCTCGTGCAGGGATGCCAGCGCATCGGAATCTTGCCGCGACAGCTCCCGCTCGTTGAATTCAAAAATCAGATAGCCGGGGGCGACCCCCTCCTCTTCGATAATTCCCATCAGCCGCATGATGTGGTCATGGTTGACCAGATGCTTGCCCGACAGATTGATGGCGATCTTGAACTTGCCCTGCCCGGAGATTGGCAGCCAGTTCTTCAGCTGTTGGCAGGTGTGGCGCAGGATCTGGTAATCCAGCTCCAGAATCAGGCCGCACTGCTCCGCCAGCGGAATAAAGTCGAACGCATCCTTCAGAATCCCCTCCTCGGTCAGCCAGCGCGCCATCACCTCCAGTCCGGTCAGGCGGCTATCCTGCAGCCGGATCACCGGTTGGAAGTAGGGGACGATACGCCCCTCCCGCAGGGCTCTGGCCAGCATCTCTTCCGGCGAATTCCAGTTCTGGTTGATGCAATCATCCGAGTAGCTGACGATGCGACTGCGACCATTGCGTTTGGCCTGATACATGGCCAGATCGGCCTGATGGAGCAGCTGGCTGATATCTGAGGTTTGCTCGGAGACGCTCGATACCCCAAGGCTGACGGTAATGCTCAGCTCGTTGCCGAGTAGCCGGAACGGGTAGGAGAGACGGCTGATAATGCGGTTGAGCACCGGGCTGATGTCATCGTCGCTCTTGCTGCTGTCCAGATAGATGACGAACTCATCGCCCCCCAGTCTGGCCACCAGATCGTTTTGCCGGATGCAGGTTTGCAGGCGGCGGCTCACCTCCTTGAGCAGCTGATCGCCAGCACTGTGGCCCAGGGTGTCATTGATCTGCTTGAAGTGATCCACATCGATAAAAATCACCGCAAATCCCGGCGACTTGTAGCGGTTGTAGTGGGTCATGGCATGGTTGAGGTGGTTCATCAACAGCGCGCGGTTGGGCAGCTGGGTCAGCGGGTCGTGAAGCGCATCGAATTGCAGCCGCCGTTCCAGCTCCTGATGCTGCTTGAGCTGCTTTTGCAGCCTGAGGTTGGTCTGACGCAGCTGTTGCAGCCGCTGGTTGATGGAGTCTTCGGTATTGATATCGTTGAGCTGCTGGCGGATCCGTCTCAGCTCCAGCAGCAGGGTGAGCTGACCACGCAGGAAGTCGAGAAACAGCTTGTCATCGGTCTCCAGCGGTTGAGCCGTGCTGATGATGAAGTGGGCGAAGTACTGTTGTTGCAGCCGCAGCGGCATGCTGTGCCAGTAGCGGGACTCCCTGCTCACCTCGATATTGCTGGTGCTGTGGCACAAGCCGCTGATGAACTCGTCTCCCTGATGGGGATGGGCAGGGTAGATCTTTTCCAGCTTCTGACTGGTTAACCTGACCAGCAGCATGTCCTCGATGGTGAGCATCTGGCGCAGTACCGCTTCCAGTTGGGAGAAGAGCGCCTGAGCCGGCAGGGTATTGGCGAGCCGCATGATGCGGCTGATGCTCTCGATTTTCTTTTTCCAGTTCGGGTCTTTGCGAATCAGCGGCGAAGGCAGCTCGGTGAGATGGGATCCCGCCTGGGTTTCGGTCAGCCGTTTGGCTAGGCACTCCAGCAGCAGACGCAGGGTTGGCAGGTCGGCGGGGGTGCCACGCGCCAGCAACCACTGTATCTGGCCATGCTCGATGGGGAAGACGCACCACCCTTCGGCCTCATCCAGCTGGGTGAGTTGATCGGTGATGCGGGACTGCTCCCGGCCCAGCTGTTGCTTGAAGATGTCGCTGACCTTGTAGGCGTAAAGCCAGTTCAGACCGGTATCGGAGAGGCCCAGCATGCCGAAATGTTGCAGCGGGCAGAGTTGGTCAATCTGCTGGATCAGGGAATCGTAATCGTCAGACGTGGCGGTTTGTGGCGCCGGGAAGTCCATAATGGCAGAGACCAACGCCAACAGAGGAGTTGAGTAGTGGGGTTCGATGGATTGGGACGACATGTGCAACTCCCGATATGTCTACCTTACAAGAGTAGTCGGAAGCCGATAGATTGAAAGGGCCGCAATTGCGGCCCTTTCAAATACTTACAGCTTGTCGATCATGTAGTGGATGGCGTTTTCAATCTCTTCATCACTACAGTTCGCACAGGTGCCGCGCGGAGGCATCATGCCGGACTTGCCGGTAAAGCCTTCAATGGCATGTTTCTTGAGAGTATCAATGCCCTGGGCGATGCGAGGATCCCAGGCTGCCTTGTCACCCCGTTTGGGGGCACCAGCGGCGCCGGTGTCGTGACAGGCAAAGCAGGCGCCCTTGTATACCGTTTCGCCATCGCGGGGACCGGAAGAGGCGGCCGCCGTCGGTGCAGCACTCGCGCCGGCAATACCTTCCAGATCCTTGGCGGTATAGACCTGACCGATTGGTTTGATCCGCTCGGCAATGGCTTCCGGTGACATATCATCGGCAGCAAGCACTGCCCCAGACAAGCTGGCGGCCGTCATCCCGACAGCCAGCAAATAGCTCAGTTTTTTCAACACGCTCATATACTCCCAGCAGTCTTTTATTATCCATGTAAACGACGGGATTATAACCGAATAGTTACAGCCATTTAAACGCTTGTGTGTGAAGTGTTAAACACTCTGCGTACAAAGTTTTGGGCGATATCACGGCAATTCAGGCGGTGGAGATAAAAAGAAACCCGGCATTCGCCGGGTTTCAGGTAACCAAGGGGTGAAATGGGTTATTTGTCCCAGCTCAGGATCACCTTGCCGGAGTGGCCGGAGCGCATCGCATCGAACCCCTGCTGGAAGTCGTCGATGTGGAATCTGTGGGTAATGATGGGGGAGAGATCCAGCCCGGACTGGATCAGGCTGGCCATTTTGTACCAGGTCTCGAACATCTCGCGGCCATAGATCCCTTTGATAAACAGCCCCTTGAAGATCACCTTGTTCCAGTCGATGGCCATGGTGGAGGGGGGGATGCCGAGCATGGCGATCTTGCCGCCGTGGTTCATCTTGTCGAGCATCTCCTGGAAGGCGCTCGGGACGCCGGACATCTCCAGCCCCACATCGAACCCTTCGGTCATGCCCAGCTCGCTCATCACGTCGGCCAGCTTCTCTTTGCTGACGTTGACCGCGCGGGTGGCGCCCATCTTGCGGGCCAGCTCCAGCCGGTATTCGTTGACGTCGGTGATCACCACGTGGCGCGCACCCACGTGACGGCAGACGGCGGCAGCCATGATACCGATGGGGCCTGCACCTGTGATGAGCACATCCTCACCCACCAGATCGAAGGAGAGGGCGGTGTGCACCGCATTGCCGAACGGGTCGAAGATGGCAGCCAGCTCGTCCGGGATGTTGTCCGGCAGCTTGAAGGCGTTGAACGCGGGGATCACCAGATACTCGGCGAAGGCACCCGGACGGTTGACGCCAACGCCAATGGTGTTGCGGCACAGATGAGTGCGCCCTGCGCGGCAGTTGCGGCAGTGACCACAGGTGATATGTCCTTCACCGGAGACCCGATCGCCGATGGCGAAGCCGCGCACCTCCTGACCGATGGCGACCACTTCGCCGACATATTCGTGGCCGACCACCATGGGTACCGGAATGGTCTTCTGGGACCACTCGTCCCAGTTGTAGATGTGGATATCGGTGCCGCATATGGCGGTTTTGCGGATCTTGATCAGCAGGTCGTTGTGGCCGAGCTCGGGGGCCGCGACATCCGTCATCCAGATGCCGACCTCTTTGTGCAGTTTGGAGAGTGCTTTCATGGCTGTTCCTTCAATATGAATGCAGAAAAAAGGGGCTGCAGCCCCTTGATTCAAATCAGATAACGCCGAGTTCACGGCCGATGCGGATAAAGGCGTCGATCGCCTTGTCCAGCTGCTCGCGGGTGTGGGCGGCAGACATCTGGTTGCGAATGCGGGCCTGACCCTTGGGCACGACCGGGAAGGAGAAGCCCACCACATAGATGCCGGCTGCCAGCATGCGGCTTGCCATTTCGGAGGCCAGTTTGGCATCCCCCAGCATCACCGGAATGATGGCGTGGTCGGCACCGGCCAGGGTAAAGCCGGCGGCGCTCATTCGCTCGCGGAAGTAACGGCTGTTCTCTTTCAGACGTGCGCGCAGGTCGTGACCTTCCGCCAGCATGTCGATCACCTTGATAGTGGCGGCAACGATGGAGGGGGCCAGCGAGTTGGAGAAGAGGTACGGGCGGGATCGCTGACGCAGCCAGTCGATCACCTCTTTCTTGCCGGAGGTATAGCCGCCGGATGCGCCGCCGAGCGCCTTGCCCAGGGTGCCGGTGATGATGTCGACCCGATCCATCACGCCGCAATATTCGTGGGTGCCACGACCATTCTCGCCGATAAAGCCGACGGCGTGGGAGTCATCCACCATCACCAGCGCATCGTATTTGTCTGCCAGATCGCAGATGGATTTGAGGTCGGCGATGACCCCATCCATGGAGAAGACACCGTCGGTGGCGATCAGTTTGAAGCGGGCGCCATCGGCGTCAGCCTGCTTGAGCTGGGCTTCCAGCTCGGCCATGTCGTTGTTGGCGTAGCGATAGCGCTTGGCCTTGCACAGCCGCACGCCGTCGATGATGGAGGCGTGGTTGAGGGCATCGGAGATGATGGCATCTTCGGCGCCGAACAGGGTCTCAAAAAGACCGCCATTGGCATCGAAACAGGAGGAGTAGAGGATGGTGTCTTCGGTGCCGAGGAAGGCAGACATCTTCTGCTCCAGCGCTTTATGCTGGTCCTGGGTGCCACAGATGAAGCGCACCGAGGCCATGCCGAAGCCGTGGCTGTCGAGTCCCTGATGGGCGGCGGCGATCAGATCCGGGTGGTTGGCCAGCCCAAGATAGTTGTTGGCACAGAAGTTCAGTACCTGCTCACCGCCGACGGCGATGCTGGCCTGCTGGGCGGAGGTGATGATGCGCTCCTGCTTGTACAACCCTTCAGCTTGCACCTGGTTCAGTTGCTCGGTCAGGTGACGATAGAATCCGTTAGACATCCTCGATCCTTATTGGCTATTTCAGCTGCGTATCAACAGAGGGCGACATTTTACTGCAATCTGTTGCGGTAAATTCAAATGATTGTGCTGATATTCAACAAATGTGAAACAGATCTCACCCAGCTGGTTGGGCCAGCTGACGGTAGTGAAGTTCCAGCTGCTGGATCTGTCCGGCCACCTGGGGTTGCACATAGGGGCGCAGCAGGAACAGCACCTTCAACACGCCTTGATAGAGCAGCGGTTTGGTGATGCGGGTGTTGGGAGCCTGAGCGATCTGGAACGGGATCCAGCAGGTCACCACCATCTTGATGGTCTGGCCCAGATCCGGCAGGTCTTCATCGCTGACATCTATGATGCCCCCTTCGCGCAGGCTTCTGAGCAGCGCGACCACGGAGGAGCGCATCTGCTCCTGGGCCTTGAGGTACTTCTGTTGCAGCGGTTCGTCACGGCTCAGGATGTCCGGCAGGTTGGCGTAGAAGAAGCGGAACTGCCACATCAGATAGAAGATGGCATCGAGATAGCCCATCAGATCCTGCAGGGTGATTTCACGGTTGCGGGTCGGCACGAAGCTCTCGCTAAGGTGACGGGCATACTGGTCGAAGATGGAGTGGATGATGTCTTCTTTATTGCGGAAGTGGTAGTAGAGGTTGCCCGGGCTGATACCCATGTGCGCCGCAATGTGGTTGGTGGTGATGTTGCGTTCACCCTGATCGTTGAACAGCTCGGTCGCGCTGTGAATGATCCTGTCTCTGGTTTTCATCACTCATTCCTCCAACAGGTTCCGCTCGGGGCAGCTTTGAACAAGGTCGAATCCCCGGACGGCCCGTGATAAACTTTTCGGCAATTTCAAATTGGCTCACTATACACAGCTTTAACAAGCAGTCACATGTAGCCATCAACGTACGAGAGGCAAACTCCATGATCGTAGTAACTGGCGGTGCTGGCTTTATCGGCAGCAATCTGGTCAAGCAGCTGAACGCTCAAGGACGGACCGATATCGTGGTCATTGATGACCTGACCGACGGCACCAAGTTCGTCAACTTGGTCGATCTGACCATCGCTGACTACATGGACAAGGACGAGTTTCAGGCGCGCATCGTCTCCGGCGACGAGTTTGAAGAGTGGGACAACGGTATCGAGGTGATCTTCCACGAAGGCGCCTGCTCTGCCACCACCGAGTGGAACGGCAAGTTCATCATGGAGGTCAACTACGAGTACTCCAAGGATCTGTTCCACTACTGCATCGAGCGTGAAATCCCGTTCATTTACGCCTCTTCTGCCGCGACCTACGGTGGCCGCAACGACAACTTCATCGAAGATCCCAAGTTTGAACAGCCGCTCAATGTCTACGGCTACTCCAAGCAGTTGTTTGACCAGTACGTGCGCCGCTGGATGCCGGAGATCAACTCTCAGGTCGTTGGCCTGAAGTACTTCAATGTCTACGGCCCGCGCGAGCAGCATAAAGGCTCCATGGCCTCCGTTGCCTTCCATCTCAACACCCAGGTGAAGAAGGGCGAGAATCCCAAGCTGTTCGAAGGTTGCGATGGCTTCCCGAACGGTGGTCAGATGCGTGACTTCATCTATATTGACGACGTCTGCAAGGTAAACCTCTGGTTCTGGCAGAACCCGCAGCACTCCGGCATCTTCAACTGTGGTACCGGCCGTGCCGAGCCGTTCCAGAACGTGGCCGAAGCAGTGATCAAGCATCATCAGAAGGGAGCCATTGAGTACATTCCCTTCCCGGATCACCTCAAGGGCCGCTACCAGAGCTTCACCCAGGCTGATATGACCAAGCTGCGCAGCGTGGGTTATGACGCCGAGTTCAAAACCGTTGCCGAAGGGGTAGCGGATTACATGGCCTGGCTCAACCGGGTCTGACTGTTCGCTATTGCGGAATGGCCGCCAATGAGGCGGCTTTTTCATTATTTCCTATGTGGTTAGCATGAAGAAAAAAGTTTTATTTATAATGGAAACATTGGGCGGAGGAGGCGCCGAAAAGGTCCTTATTGAAACGCTTAAGCGTTTGGATTTTAGTAAATACGCTATTACGCTGCTGTTATTAAGGCGTGAGGGTGTATATTTATCTCAAGTTCCGAAAAATGTAAAAGTAGAATTTCTGTTGCCGACCGAACCATCGGGGTTGTTTCAGCGTAGAATTTTTTTCTCTATTAAAAAACGCTGGTGGAATTTCGTTTTAAATAGAAAGTGGTTAGCAAATGTCATATTTAATGAACGATATGATGTTGGTATCGCATTTTTGGAAGGGAATAGCTCTCTGTTGTTATCGCATCTGAATTCTGTTGTTCGAAAGATAGCATGGGTCCATATAGACTTGTTGTGCCATCAAATTCTCTCCAGAAAAGTTGAGCGTACCGTTTATAAAAGAATGGATAACATTGTCTGTGTCTCTAAAGGTGCACAGAATGCATTATTGAAATTGTATCCTGAAGTGAAACCATATACTCAAGTGGTTTATAACCCTGTTGATATAGAAGGCATAATGCGGAAAAGTCATGAGCCTATTACGAGTGAGGGGCAAATAAAAGTTATTGCTATTGGACGACTATGCAATGCCCAAAAAGGATTCGACATCTTGCTGGCTGCTCATAAAATAAATATTGATGCAGGAGTTAGATATCACCTTACTATTTTGGGAGAAGGTGATGATAGAGCTGGTTTAGAGTCATTTATCAATATTAATAATATTGGTGATAGTGCGAAATTACTTGGATTCAAGGAAAATCCATATCCATATCTTGCTGATGGCGATCTATTCGTTATGTCCTCACATTATGAGGGGTACCCGGTTGTACTCGTAGAAGCAATGGCGTTGGGGAAGGCCATTGTATCAACAAATTGTACTGGACCTAAGGAAGCTCTCGATGGCGGGAAATATGGTGTTCTCGTTCCTGTCGGGGATGCAAATGCGCTTGCATTGGCAATACGAAAAATGATTGAAAATAAAAAAATGCTATCAACATATAGTTCCTTATCGAAAGAACGAGCCAAGATTTTCAATCTCCGAGAGAGTATGATGCAGATCGAGCAATTATTAGATGGGGAGAGCAAACTTTCTTCCAGTTGTGTTGATCATTCAAAACTTGCTAACGGAGGCGTAGGGTGAATATATTGATGGCACTCTCCCAGCTCGAGGTAACGGGAGCTGAGGTCTATGCCACCACGGTCGGTAACGAACTGACCCGGCGTGGTCACAATGTCTTTTATGTGTCAGATACCCTGACCAAGCCGACGCTTGGCCCCGTCTTCAAGCTGAGATTCAATAAGCGCAGCATTCTGCGCCGCTTCTGGCACGTCTTCTACCTCATCTACCTCATCAAGAAGCATCATATTCAGTTGGTGCATGCTCACTCCCGCGCCTCCGGCTGGAGCAGTTATGTGGCCTGCAAGTTGACTGGCACCCCGATGATCACTACGGTTCATGGTCGCCAGCCGGTGCACGCTTCGCGCAAAGCCTTCCATGCTCTCGGCTATCGGGCGGTTGCCGTTTGTGAAGATATTGCCCATCAGATAGTCGACAATCTGGGGGTCGATCCCGCGATTGTGCAGGTGCTGCGCAACGGTATCGAAACCGACAAATTCCAGCCTGTGCCTGCGCCGGATAATCCAAAGCCGGTGATTGCCATCATTGGCCGTTTGAGCGGCCCCAAAGGGGCGCTCTGTTACCGTCTGCTCGATGAAGTGCTCGATCTGGATGCCTGTCGGGTGCGGATTGTCAGCGGTACCAAGGTACCGGAGCGCTTTGCCCGTTTCGAAGGCCGTGCCGAGTTTGTTGGCTATGTCGACGATGTGCCCGCTCTGCTGGCGGGTTGCGATCTGGTAATTGGTGCCGGTCGGGTAGCGATGGAAGCACTGCTCTGCGGTCGGCCCGCCTTTGCCATTGGTGAAGCCAGGGCCATTGGTCTGGTGACGGAACGAAATCTGGATGAGGCGCTGGCCAGCAATTTTGGCGATATCGGCCCCAAGGATCTGGCTATCGATTTTGCTGCCCTTAAGGGAGAAATCGAGACCGCTTTGACCAGCAAGACGGTGCCGGAAGCCATTCGGCAACGCATTCAGGATGAGTATGGCTTGCAGGGGGTAGTATCTGGCCTCGAAACCATCTATCAGGATGCCGTAGTCGAAACACTGCGCCGCGAGATGCCGGTCATCATGTACCACCGCTTTATCGAGCAGGATAGCGAGAAAGGGGTGCATGGCACCTGGATGCCGATCGCCATGTTCGAGAAGCATCTGCGCCTGATGAAGTGGCTCGGCTACGAAACCCTGACGTTCCGTGATTTGGCGGACAAAGGCTTTATCCACCGTCTGCAATACGGCAAGAAGTACCTGATGATCACTGCCGATGACGGCTATCAGGACAACCTGACCCGCATGCTGCCGCTGCTGGAAAGATATGGTTATAAAGCCGTGGTGTACGTGGTCACCGGTGAAGGCTATAACCGTTGGGATGTGGAGCATCCGACCAATCCGGACACCAAGGTCTCATTGATGAGTGGTGAGCAGGTCAAGGCGCTGGCCGCCAGCGGTCATGTGGAAATTGGTGGTCATACCCTGACTCACCCCCGCTTGAGCAAGCTCACACCCGAACAACAAGCCCATGAAATTCAGGAGAATAAACGCCAACTGGAGGCCCTGCTTGGCCATCCGTTGCTCTCGTTTGCCTACCCTTACGGAGATATGAACGAGAGTGCCAAGGAGCAGGCTATCACCGCCGGGTATCGTTTTGCCGTTGCTACCAATAGTGGCCCCAAAGCAATGCACCAGGACCCTTTCCAGATCCGCCGGATTGCCATTTTTCCCCGCACAGATGTGTTTGGATTGTGGCGCAAGATCCGCGGGAATTATGTGTTCAGGAAATCAAATTGATATCAAAAAGTGTCATAAGCATGGAGCGATTTGCTCTTCTGATCTTTTCATTTACCCTGATTTTTGCATTCAGCGGAATGTTTTTCTTTACTGATGGAAAAACATATCTATCTAACCTCATTGTCGTGGCATCCATAATTGGCATGATTTCTTTTTACATACATCGTTATCCGGTGGGGTTTAAAAATCGTTATATAATATGGATTTTATTATCCTATGCCATTTATCTATTGATAAATAGACAAGTTCATGGTGATCAATATGGCATTATGCGTGCCATAATTTATGTCATATTTTTTACATTTTTGATACCACGACATGTCTTTTTATTAAAGTCTGGTTGTTATGGTGTTATTTTTGGTGGGTTTGGCTTGGGGGCCATTAGTATATGGCAGTATAGTCATGGAGTAGCTAGAGTAGAGGGTTTCACAAACGCGATAATTTTTTCTCAAGCAGCTATGACATTGGCAATTCTCAATTTTTGGTTTTCAACTTATTTCTCAGAAAATCGCCTTGAAAAAGGACTTTATATCATTTCGGCACTATTTTCGCTGTGTGCACTATATCTTTCACAAAGTCGCGGTGTTTGGCTAGCATTCATAGTTGTGATTACATGTGTGTTATTATTCAAAATGAAAAGAAAACCCTTGAAATATACTTCAATCACGCTAGGGCTGTTCTTGGCATTCGGAATGCTATGTTTAAACAGCAGTATCGTGAAAAATAGAATAGATGCTGGACTTTCTGATGTTGTAAACATGGAGAATGGAAATTACAGCACATCTCTTGGGCTAAGAGCGGTAGCATGGGAAAGCGCTTGGTTGGGTTTTATCGACTCGCCATTAATAGGTGTGGGCACTGAAGGTTTTGATGCGTTAAAGCAAGAGCAAGTGAAGCAGGGTCTTGTGCCACAAGCGTTGCTAAACCCCGAACTTGCGCATGCACACAATCAGTATTTACAGACTTTAGTTGTTCGGGGTGGTATAGGATTCATTTTCTTACTGGGTATACTTATATTGCCGGCAATATTTTTTGCGAAAGAAATGGGGTTTGTGTCTGCAGGCGTCTTTATCCCTATATCATTCGCTGTCGGAGCAGTGTTTGATGTGCCTTTTGAACACCAAAGTATGATGTATTTATACTCATTAAGTCTGATTTTTATTTTATTTTGTCATGAACTCAAGCAGGATTTATCATAGCTATGATACCCGTATTTATTATTAGTTTGACCCGTAGTGCTGACAGACGGGCCATGGTAGAGCGCCAGATGTCTCATTTGGGGATTGACTTTGAGTTTTTCGATGCTGTAGATGGTAAATCATTACCATCAGATCGCTTGGCGAAAGTGGATTTCAATCTGGCAAGAGAGACTTGCGGTCATGATCTTAGCTTGGGTGAGGTCGGTTGTGCCATGAGTCATATCAATATATATGAAGTGATGGTGGAGAGAAATATCCCACGCTGTGTAATTTTAGAAGATGATATATACGTCCACATGCATTTCAAAGCTATCGTTAACGAGGTTATTAATAAAAATAGCTCTGACATTGTATTCTTGCATCATGGCAAGGCGAAACACTTCCCAATATACTCATCTTTGCCAGAGGGGTATCGTTTAGCAAAATATTTAACACCTAGTAGAAACTCACCAAGAGGAATTATATCTACAGGTGGATATATTCTTACATTGGCTGGCGCTCACAAGCTGCTGAAAATAGCTTATCCAATCAGAATGCCTGCTGATTACCTCACTGGACGGCTGCAGTGGAATAAATTGAGTGCCGCTGGTGTGGAGCCGTGCTGTCTGGATGTTGGACTATTCCAATCGACGATTGATGACAGAAATTATGGTCAGCATATAGAGTGATGGAGGTGATTGCTATGATTAAAACCTTTCAATTATGGAGGGACGTCCTTCGCCGCAAGCTGGGTATTTTACTTTTTGATCGTCATTCATCAGTGAGATCGTCATCACATGGTGCCACTGTTTTTGTTAGGTGGGATGCTAAGCTTGGTGATGCAATCGTCTCTTCCTGGGTGGCAAGGGAGATTAAAAATAAATTTCCGGAGCGGAAAGTCTATGTCATTACCAGCTCTGAAATGGCGCCATTGTTTAGAGATTTTTTTAACTTTGATTGCGTCTTTGAAATACCCAAGAGGGCTGGCTATATGGAGCTCAAAAAATTAGCCAATGAAATTGGGAATGTAGATTATCTTGTGCATTTTAGCCAAAAGATGAAGATGAAAGACCTTTATTTCATCTCCAAAGTTGGGAGCAAAAATGTAGCAGGACTCGATGATGAGCTTGACTGTATTAATATCAAGTTGGGCCAAAAAACAGCAGAGATGCACTTCGCTAAGAAATTTAAGGTGCTGCTGGAGCATATGGGGATTGCTAACCCTGATACCAGTTATATAGTACCTTCGTGTCAGGGGGCCGAGGACAGGGTTGGCTCTTGGTGGCCAAGTAATAAAACGTTGTGCTTCAATCCATATGGCAGTGGGACATCCCGTTGTTTCAGTGTTGAGAAAACCATAGCGTTAATTAACACGATGCTTGATTCATCAAATTACAACATTTGTCTCTTGTATCCACCTGGGCGTGAGAGGGACGTTGAACGAATTTTATCTCATGTTTGTGACCCAACCAGGGTTGTTAGTGATCATGAGAAACCATCTTTGGCTGCGCTCTTTGCACAGATAAGGCATTGTGCCGGTATGGTATCGGTGGATACTGCAACAGTGCATATTGCAACAGGTTTGAATAAACCTGTTCTTGGTATTTACAATGATAATTTCGGGATGCCAGAAAATGTGGAGTGGCATCCAAATAATCCTCGCTCAAGTGTTATCTACGCAGAAACCAGGTCTGCACAACAAGACGTAAATTTTATAAACGTTGCTGAATTTAAAACAGTATTCAACAAATGGGTGGCTGATTATCTATAGAGAGTTGGGGTTTTCCCCAACTCTTTCTCATAAAGATATAAACTGTTCTGTCACACTTTCACTAGAAAATGGTTGATAACAGTTCGAATTAATGGAAATTCTTATTTGATCAACACTTGTAATTGCCATGGCAAGTTCACTGATATCTTCCATCGGGATTAGAAATTTATCGAGTGGTTTCGTCAATATCTCTGCCGGCCCAGACGGACAATCCACACTGATAACCGGGGTGTGGCAGATAAGTGCTTCAATAAGCACTGTTGGCAGTCCTTCAGCATCGGATGTCAGGATAAGTGCCTGCGCAGCTTTGATAAAGGGATATGGATTCTTCTGAAAGTCGATTATCTTCACCTGGTTGGCAAGATTCATCTCCGCGATCATGGCCTCAATGTGAGGGCGTCGATCCCCTTTGCCCATCAGGACGAGTGGCGTATCAACGCCACTTAGCTGATATGCCTGCAAGAGACGATCGTGGCGTTTTCGTTCTTCGAAGGTGCCAACATGGATAAAATACTTGTCGAATGGCTTGCTGAAAGGCTCATTGGCCAACGCCTGAATTTTCTCGATATCAAACGGATTATAGATAACCTGACACGATTTGGGTGTAGCTTTTACATTTTGCAAAATGTCGTCCGCGATGCCACGAGATACGCAGATCAGTTTCTTGCCATTATAGAAGCGCTTGAATTTTTCATATCCTTTGGCATTGTCTTTGGCAAAGCCGGTGACATTCCCGTGGATCCAGTAATAAATATTCAGTGTATCAGGCAGGTGTCTGGTAATTTTGTCACATGAGCATGAGATAATTACGTCAGGCGAGATCTCTTTGACTTTTTTAAAGATCAGAGATGCTTGTATTTTTTCAACCGCAACATTGGATATGGCTTTAGTCAGCTTTGTGACAATGCCAAGATTAATCGGGTGAATGTTGTCAGGTAGCGTATGGTCTATTTTTTCCCGCAAGGTAAACAAAGTTACATCTGCACCGGCATCTTTTAGCAAGGATGCGGTATTGAGCAGAACCTTTTCCGCACCACCACCATACAAGTCTTCAACAATGAATAAAAACTTTTTAACTGGTGGGGTCATAACTGCTCCGCGGGTCTCATAACTGACTGGTAAATCTACTAAAAATGTGAATCGTAAACGAGCAAAATCAGGTGGCAACTGTTAAAGTCGTTAGCAATTTTTTCAATAGGTGTGGATCAATGATTGGTCTTAGTGGGCGCTACCATAACGCATTATTCGCGGCCTGTATATTTGCCGGGCTGCTGCTTTCCTGGTTGTTTTCCGATCACCAACTCCTCACCGGCGACCAGACCCAAATGCTCTACAAGGGTTACCTTGGGGCTTATGAGGGGGTCTGGCTCAGCTATGGCAATGCGGCGAGTGCGGTGGGCAATGTGCCGGGGAGCTTGTCGGCCTGGCTGATTGGCGGGCCGCTGCTGCTGTGGGATTCTCCCTATGCTCCCATGGTGTTGCTGCTGGCGATGCGGTTGGTCGGATTCCTGCTGTTTGATGCGGTGATCCGTCAGGTGTTTGATGACAGGGTGCGTCTGCTGTTTCTGGTGCTCTGCTGGCTCAACCCCTGGTTCCAGTACGAGAGTCTGCTCTACAACCCCTCCTATCTGTTCCTCTTCTCGGCCATGCACTGCTGGTCTGCCTGGCATATGCGCGAGCGGGCCTCCTTTTGGCACATGATCGTTCACCTGCTGGCCATCGGTATGGCGATGCAACTGCACTACTCCTGGCCGCTGCTGGCGGTGATGTCCACCTATCTGTTTTGGCGCCGCATTCTCAAGGTGAGCTGGAGCGGGGTGGTGGTGGCTACCCTGCTGATCGGTGCCTCCCTGATCCCTTACGCCATGGAAGTGATGAGCAACAGCCATATTACCCAGAACGTCGATCCCGAGGCGCGCCAGCGCTATATCGGCTGGGGGCTGGTGCATGTCTATCCGGTGCTGAAATCAGTGCTCTACTGGCTGCGTTACGGCTCCTGGCTGTTTGCCAGCAAGCTGGTCAACGACACCCAGTTCATCTGGCTGGCTGGGCACGAATACCTGCAGATGGCGGCAGTCTGGCTGTGGCGGGTGGTGATTTACGGGGTAGGCTCGGCGACCGTATTGCTGGCGGCCAAGGCCAACTGGCAGCTGTGGCGTGAACTCAAGCCGCGTCTGCTGCGCAGCGACCGTGCTCCAGTGGATGGTGAAAGCTGGCTCGGCCTCTATGCGCTGGCGGCCGTATTGGCTGTGCTGGTGAGTGCGGCGCTCTCGCCCATCATCTTCAACTATTGGCACCTGATGCTGATATTCCCCTATGCCCTGTTCCCGATCCTGCTGTTGCTGGTTAGCTGGAGCCGCAACCATCCTCAGTGGGTTGGCAAGGGGCTGCTGGCAGCCACCCTGTTCTGCACCGCTGTGAACCTGATCGCGGCGTGCGACAGCACCAAGTTCTCCTATCAGGCGGACTACAAAACCCAGGTGCTGGAGTATCTGCAAGAGATGAAGCTGCAACCCAAGCAGTGAGTCATCCACGGCCAGCTCCCCGATCTCGGTGGGCTGGCTGTCACTATTCGAAACGGTCCATATGGGCGAAGTTTTTGGCTTCGGCAACCCAACCCTCACGCCCCTGCTTGTCCCGAATTTTTACCCACCACTGGTTCTGCGGTGACCGGCCGTATCTGATCTCTTTGCGCGCATAGTCATAATCGAGAATGTAGGTTTTGCCCTTGTACCAGAACAGGCTATTGCCTTCGCCCAGTCCGCCGAGGATATAAAGCGTTTCCCCTGCCTTCATATTCAGCAGCGGCCCTTTTCCCTCCTTGCTATAGCCCAGCTTGACCGACCTGAGTATCTCGACGATCCCTGGTTGTTCGGTAATGACGACCCCGGTCAGCCCTTCCACCTGCTGGCCGCGAGGTAGCCGGAACAGCGCTTTGGCCGTCAGGGATGGTTCGGCTCTGACGATCACCTCTTGCTTGGTGGTCCACGACTGATAGGTACAACCCTCAAACGGGCAGCGACCCCAGTCGTAATAGGGCAGGCGCGGCTTTTCATCAGAATTTACGGTCGTGGCAAACAACGACAACAACAGCAAAAACAGTCTCATGATTTTACCTGTCCGGCTTGGCGCTCACCCGCCGGTTTGATGAATGGGGCCGCACTATATCTCAAAGAGACCAAAATCCATCAAAGCCGCGGAATTATTGATTTTCACTTCAATAAAACGGGGGCCCATTGGTCATGGGAGTAGGGGGGGCAAGAGGCCGAAGCGCGGCGGGAGCGGATAGCCCGCCCTACTGCCTTGTGCCATGCTGATGGCTATCAGGGCATCGGGTCGGCACTTATGGGCATCTCTCGTTCGGGCACGCGTTTGGTATTACTGCTATCGACACTTCTTCTCCCTCTTATACCCATCAGCCAAGCCGTGGCGATCAACGCGCCACTGCGGGGATGTGTCTTCCAGTTGGCGCCGCTGGTCACCATTGATCAGCAGGGCAAGGTCTCCGGGCCGGTGATCGACTACTTTCGCCGTCATATCGAACCCGTAATCGGACGCACCATCGAGTGGCAGGGGCTCAATGTAGCGCGGCTGCTCAGCAACCTCGAGAGCGGCGAGTGCGATCTGACCCCGTTGCTGAGTTACAGTCCCGAGCGTGCTCGTCATTTCCGCTATATCGACCCCCACCTGTTGCTGCTGCGGCCGGTGCTGGTGGTACTGGTACCATCGCGACTTCATGCGGTTGAGCGGCAGGAGGATCTCTACGGCACCACCATCGGCTGGTCGAGCCAGGCGATCGTGCCGCCGCTGTTGCAGCATCCGCAGATCCACATCGACACCCTCTCCCAGCTCAGCTGGGAGCATGGCAACATGCAGAAGTTGCTGCGCGGGCGGATTGATGCCGCGCTCTTCTCCAACGATATTTCTGCCAACCATTTTCGTGCCAAGCTTCCTGCGGCGACCCGCCTCATCTACCTGCCGGTCACCCCGCTGCAGGTGCATATCGTGCTGAACAAGTCGTTGGGGGATGGCAATCCCGAACTGGTGCAGCGTATGCGTCAGATGGTGGAGCGGGTGCCGCTCGCCTCGCTGGTGGAGTCAACCCCGCGGCTGTGGGGGCGTTGAGAGGGGGTTGCGTGCAATAATCTACAAGTCCAAGGCCCGCTTCTGGTGTATCTATAACCCATGAATACCACCGATTCCCTTATCCGCTACTGGCAATCCCCGCACCTGCCGGGGGTCGAGCTGTCGCACTCTCACCACAGGGCGTTCAGCTACGGCCGCCATGTCCATCTCGACTACCATATCGGGCTGGTGCAGCGGGGTGGCCAGAAGTTTATCCATAAGGGAAATAGCCACCATCTGGTGCGCGGGGTGCTCTCTACCGTCAACCCGGACGAGGTGCACGACGGCCTCAGCCTGCTGCCGGAAGGGTATGAGGTACGGGTCTTCGCCATCGATCCGCAGCAGCTGGCGCTCTGGCTGCCGGAGCAGCCGGAACCCTTTTTCGACAAGGGATTGCAGAGCCGCCCCGACCTCTATCAGGGCTTTGCCCAACTGCACGGCTATCTCGACAACCCCAAGGCCGATGGCCTGCTGATCGAGAGCCAGCTGCTCGCCCTGCTGGGGGAGCTGCTGCATCTGGCCCCCGAGGTACACCAGCTGGCGGATCCCCAGTTGCGATTTCTGCGCGACTACCTGATGGCGGCCCTCGACGAGCCCCACTCGCTGGAAGAGCTGGCGGGGCTGCTCGGGCTTGACCGTTTCGCCTTCCTACGCCAGTTCAAGAAGCGCAGCGGCATGACCCCTTATGCCTGGCTGAAACGGCTGCGGCTGGAGCAGGGCAAGCGGCTGCTGGCGAGCGGCATGGCGGTGAGCGAGGTGGCGCTGGCGGTCGGTTTCTTCGATCAGAGTCACTTCCATCACGGCTTTCGCCAGGCATTCGGTCTGACACCCGCCGAATTTCGTGCCCAGATGCAATCTTTTACAAGCCGCGCCCCCCGCTGATCCGCCATGCTGGCTCTCCGTCGTTAAAGCGAGAGTTGTTATGCTGACCAGTTTGTTCGTTACCCTCGGCCTGATGCACCTGATTGCACTGGCCAGCCCCGGCCCCGATTTCGCCCTGATCCTGCGCACCAGCCTGCACCGGCCGACCGCCCTTGGCGCGGCGCTGGGCATCTCGCTGGCGATCATGGTGCACGCCACCCTGAGCCTGACCGGGATCAGCATGCTGATCGCCAGTCACCCGCTGCTGTTTATGGTGATCAAGTGCTGCGGCGCCCTCTATCTGGGCTGGTTGGGGTGGGGCGCCCTGATGGCGGCTCGCCAGCAGAGCAGCACCCTGATGGCCAGCGCCGCCAACGAGCTGCGCGGCTGGGGCAGGGGCGTGCGCACTGGCCTTGCGACCAATCTGCTTAACCCCAAGGCGCTGGTGTTCTTTATCGGTCTGCTGGCCGCCATGGTGACGCCAGAGGTGGATGGAATGACCCGCAGCCTGCTGGTGGGCGAGCTCTTCATCATTTCCCTCTGCTGGTTCGGGCTGCTGGCGTGGAGCCTCTCCACCGAGCGTGCCCAGCGCCTGCTGCTGCGGGTGCAGCGGCCACTCAATCTGGTGACAGGCGTGCTGTTTGCGGTGGTCAGCCTCTCCATTCTGGTGAGCATGGGGGCCGAGCTGGTGGCCTGACGAGTCGGCGCATGGGCCTATACTCCAACAAGGTTTACCTGTCAGGAGTACCCGGCCATGCGTCTACTGCCTCTTTGCTGGTTGTTGGGGATGACCCCGGCGCTGGCGGCCCCGGTTCAGCTCAAATTGCTGGAGTGGGGCTATCTGCCTGCGGGTTATGAACAACAGTTTGCCGACTACGCCAAAGCCCATGGGGTGGAGGCGACGGTCAGCCGGATCGAGCCGCTGCTGACCGATTTCGACAGCGTCTACCGCGCCCTGCGCACCCGCAGCGCCGATGTGGTGCTGCCGACCAGCTACTTCTACAAGGCCCATCACCAGCCGCTGTTCAAACTGCTGCTCCCCATCGATTTCAGTCGCCTGCAGCACTACGCCGAGGTGAAGCCCGCCCTCAAGAACACCGAGTATGACAAGCAGGGGGAGCGCAATTACTCGGTACCCTTCTCCTACGCCATGTTCAGCCTCGCCTATGACAGCAAGCAGGTGCCGCAAGCGCCCACCAGTTGGCAGGTGCTCGCCAACAGCTCGCCGTCGGGCCAGTTTGCCGAGTTCTGCGACCAGTTCGAGCCGCTGCTCTTTTCGGTGCTGCTCTCGCTGGGCAAGTCGCCCGCCCTGTTTGCCAGTGGCGAGATGCTGGCCGACAAGACCTTGCAGCAAGAGGTGGAGCAGCAGCTCTCGCAGCGGCTGCGAGCCAGTCGCGGCTTCTGGTTCAATCAGGCCAACCGCTGCGAGGATCTGCGCCAGCAGACCTTTGCCACCACCTGGGGGCTGGAACTGGTGGAGTGCAACAAGCAGAACGAGCAGCAGTGGCGGATCGCCATGGTGCAGGAGGGGGCCATCTATGCCCTCGATGCGATCTCCATCGCCCGCCATGTCGGCGATGATCCTGCGCGGCTCAAGGCCGCCTACCTGCTGGTGGATTTTCTGCTGAGTGCGCCGCTGCAACGCCAGATGCTGGTGGGCACGCCCACCATCTCGGCCAGCAATATTGCCTCCCGGCCGCCCCTCAGCCCGCAGGAGCAGGCGGTGCTGCCGGATCGCCCGCTGCCGGAGTTTGACGAGCGGCTGTTGGTGCCCGCGTTGCCCGCCCATATCAAGAATCGCTACAAACGGATGGTGCAGCAGGCGATTGTCGCCAGCGGCAAAGAGGGGCTGGTCAAGCAGTGCCCCTGGGATCTCGATAACTGATGAATGAGCCTGCCGCTTCTCCGGCGGCAGGCAAGTTTGCGCAAGATGGCTGATGATCGGTCATCGCCCGTTCCAGGGCATTTCCCCCTTCAACTCATGCCGCCCGCGGGCCCCCATCGTTTGAAAAAACTGAGCGCTTTCCGCAGCCCCATTTAGCCGGATTAAACAACCGAACCCTCGCCAGATCGCCGTTCGTACCCTGGCTGACCCTGTATAAAAGCACCGCAATTGTGACAACTTGGATGTGAGCTGAACAATCCTGATCTGTTGCTTGTGGGAAGGTGATGAATAGGTTATTTCTCTGTGACATTGGTGGCATCCGGTACGGGTTCTCCAGCCATGTGGTGCGAAATCCACAGCAAAAACAAACAGTAAAATGCAGGAGCAAATATGAAAAAGGTCGTGATGGTTGCCGTGGCTGCGGCCCTGCTGGGTGGCTGCGCCGTCAAGAATCAGGTATCCCACAGCTTGCAGGCGATCCCGCTGACTGCCTTCCAGCAGAGCGAGAGCAACCCCAATCAGCGCGTCTACAAGGAGCCGGGCGTTGACCTGCGCCAATACAATGAGGTGCTGCTCGATCCGCTGCAGTTTATCCGGCAGGAGAACGGCCAGTGGTATCTGCTGACCGCCAACGAACAGAACCAGATTGGCCGCTACTACCACGACAAGTTCCAAAGCGAGCTGATCAAGCAGGGCGTCAAGATCGCCACCGCCCCCGGCCCGAAGGTCATGCGGATCCAGGCCGCTGTCACCAACTTCGACCTGACCCGCCCCGACCCCAAGCTGCGTGACCTGCTGCCGGCCAAGATCGCCATCAACGTCACCCGCGAAGTGATCGGCAAGGAGCCTTATCTGCTCAAGGTGGGCAGCATGGCCCAGCTGCTCGACTCCCAGAGTGGCAAGCTGCTGGTACGGGTGATGGATGCCCGTGAGAGCACGGATACCACCCACAAGGATGAGCCCATCACCGCCGAGGAGATGGAGAAGATGATCGACCAGTGGGCGGCCAGCCGTGCCAAACAGCTGGCGGACAATCTGGGGCGCTGATCGATTGGTGCGTCCAAGCGGGGCGCAGCGGGAGCCTTTTGGGCTGCAATAATGGCAAGATGTTGATAAGGTGGTCATTTTGCAGGCAGGAGAAAATGATATGAAACGCGTGTTGTTACCCATCCTTGTTGCTGGCCTGTTGAGTGCCTGCAGCACCTCGTCACCCACGCCGGAGTGTGCACCGATGGCGGGTGGCTGGCAGAGTCAGCCGTTGCCCAATGCGGAAGGGGAGGCTGCGCTGGCCAGCGTGCTGGCTCGCATGAACACGGCCGCCAAACTGCAGAGCATCCGCGAGGTGCGCAGCCAGGTGGTCTCCGGGGTCAACTACGACATCGAGTTCCAGCTCGACAACGGAGAGGTGTGGAACACCCGTGTCTATCGGGATCTTGCCGGCAACTACCAGATGACCCGCCCGGCTGCACAGGGCGAGCTTCCTCCCTTGCCTTGCGTCAAGGCCAAGTAATTCCTGCTTGTTGAGCCCCTCATCAGAGGGGCTCATCTGACCAGAAAATTTCTGCTTTTCTCCCCGCATTCTGACAGTCAGGATGACCCCTCCCGTGACTGCATCCTCATAGAAAAGGAACCGCTATGAATCGCCACCCCTGCATCAAACACTGGAGCGAGCTGCAAGAGCAGACGCCGCGCTACTACTCCGGCAGTCAGGAGCCCCTTTCTCGCGGCTGCGCCCTCGGCAAGCACTTCGGCTTTAGCCGCATCGGCATTCACCACGAGATTGTCGAACCCGGCCATCGCACCAGCTGGCCCCATGCCGAGAAGACCGAAGACGAGTTTGTCCACGTGCTGGAAGGGACTCCGGATGTCTGGCTCGACGGCGTGCTCTATCGGCTGCAACCGGGTGACTCGGTCGGTTTCAAGGCCGGTGACGGGCTGTCCCACGCCTTTATCAACAACACCGAAGAGACTGTCCGGCTGCTCTGCATCGGCGATACCGATCGGGAGGACAACCGCATCCACTACGCCGTGCACCCCGAGCGCAATATCACCCTCGGCAAGCTGCACTGGGATGACGTGCCTGAGCGTGAGCTGGGGGATCACGACGGCCTGCCCGACAAGCTGCGCGAGAGCAACGGCCCCTTCTAGAGCGCAGCCCTTCTGCGCACCAGATCTGCACCACCCGATATAAAAAAGCCTGCCGCGTGGCAGGCTTTTGCTATCTGTTTGCCGCCTGTAGCGAGCGGCGCTTATTGCAGGTTGAGCCCGCCCAGATAGTCGCGCTTGCCGAGATCGACCCCGGCGCGGCGCAGCAGGGCGTAGGCCATGGTGAGGTGGAAGTAGAAGTTGGGAATGCCGTACTCATGGACGCAGGTATGGCCATCCATCCCCTTGCCGCCCGCCCAGTGGGGCAGGTAACGGCCGCTGGCATACTGGCTGTAGTCCGCGTCCAGCTTGCCTTGCAGATAGCTGATGGTCTTGCCGATATGGGCGCGCAGATCGGCGATGGTCTTGGGGTCATCGCCCATGGCCGGCAGCTCGCTGTGGCTGGCGGTGGCCACCACGGCGCGGGCCGAATCGCAGCAGATCAGCACCTGCTTGGACAGCGGCAGCATATCGACGATCAGCCGATCGCCGAAGAAGTTCTCCACGTTGAACTGCTTCGCCGCGGCGTGGGCCTCGGCCTTGGCCAGACAGTGATCCAGATTGGTCAGCATCTTGATGAACTGGGCGGTAATGTCGCGATTCATGAGCACTCTCCATCTTGTTGAAACAGCGGCCCGCTTGCGCGGCCACGGTGAATGAGACTGGCTAATCGGCCACCAATATACCCCAACCGCTGCCGGGTTCGAGCCCGCTACGATGAAAAGGGCAGGGCAGCGCTACTTCGCGCGACAACCGCTGGCCAAGGGGCCATGCTCGCTTTCTGAACCTGTGAGTCCCTTATCGCCCCTTTTTTGATCTGTGACATAAATCACCTTTTTTCAGGGGCGTAGGCTGAATGCGGTTGTCCTGGACACGCGCCTGCGCATTCGCCAGGACACAAGAAAAGGAGAATGAGATGAAGATCTATGACCGTAACCGCAATGTGCTGAACCAGGGTCAGCGCGTCATGATTGCCGCCACCGGCGCAGTCGATTTTCTGAAAGAGGCCCACACCGATAATATGACCCCCTATCAGGCGGAGCATGAGAAGTGCGTGCTGCTGGCAAACTCCGGTGAGCGCTACGCCCCCATCGAGTTGATTAGACTAGGCTGATCCCTTTCCCTGTCACCCTACTCTTTACAATTCACCCGGCCGCCGCGCCCCATCTGGCGGCCGGGTTTCTGAGTTCCCCCTACCTGTTTTGCCTACTCTTCTAACGCATCGCTGCAAGCCGCTTTGAGTCATCATGTAGGTTCGATTAGCGAAGCGTAATCGGACGATCGCGTAAGCGAACATCCGCGTAATGGAACATCCGCACCATCACGCCTGCAAGCAGATCGAAGTGAGGCAAGGCTATGCTTGGCTTTTCGGTCTCGATGAGGGGAAAGGGATGGCCAACTGGCGGCGGGCATGGTGGCCCGGCGGAACCTGGTTCTTTACTGTCAACCTGCTGGAGCGGCGCAACAACCGGCTGCTGGTGGAGCAGATTGACCTGCTGCGTCAAAGCGTTACCAAGGTGCAACAGGCTCATCCCTTTGCCATTCACGCATGGGTGGTGTTGCCAGACCATCTCCACTGCATTCTCTCTTTGCCGGAAGGGGACACCGATTTCCCCCTGCGGTGGCGGCTGATCAAAAGCCACTTTTCCCGTGCCTTGCCGCTGAACGAGCGGCGCAGCCAGACCCGGTTACGCCACGGGGAGCGGGGCATCTGGCAGCGCCATTATTGGGAACATCTGATCCGGGATGAGCAGGATTACCGCCGCCATATGGATTACGTCCATATCAACCCGCGCAAGCATGGTCATGTCACGCGGGTGGCCGATTGGCCGTATTCCACCTTCCATCGTTATGTGGCGAGCGGCGTCTATCCGCCGGATTGGTGCGGGTCGGTGGATGGGGTGTTGGGGGGATTGGAGTAAACCCCTAAAAGGGTTGTTCCGTTGAAAGCGTCCGATAACGCGAACGTCTCACGCGATTGTCCGATTACGCTTCGCTAATCGAACCTACGGCCCTTCCTGAAAGAGGCTCATACCGACAACATGACTCCCTATCAGGCGGAGCACGAGAAGTGCGTGCTGCTGGCAAACTCCGGGGAGCGCTACGCCCCCATCGAGTTGATTAGACTAGGCTGATCCCTTTCCCTGTCACCCTACTCTTTACAATTCACCCGACCGCCGAGACCATCTGGCGGCCGGGTTTCTGAGTTCCCCCCTTCATCCCACCAAATGCTGGAAAATTGAACCGGGTCACACCCCGCTCGATTTGAGCGATTGTCAGCCAGTGCAGGCTCATGCGAACCTTTTAATCCCGTTAACCCACTAAAAAATAACGACTATGTTCAGGCAAATAATGATGAGTGCCGCCCTGCTGTCGGCAACGCTGCTTCCCGGTTGTGCTTCCGTACCCATGGCTGATGCCACCGCAGACGCTCAGGCCAAGCAGTTTGTGGCGCCCAAGGATGCGGCCAATCTCTATATCTATCGCAACGAGACCTTCGGCACGGCCGTGAAAATGCCGGTGCTGGTGGATGGCGTGGCGGTCGGCGATACCGTGGCCCACAGCTATATCCTCAAGCAGGTGACGCCGGGCAGCCACACCATCACCTCCAAGTCGGAGAACGATGCCACCCTGACCCTCAGCACCGAGGCGGGTAAAAATTACTACGTCTGGCAGGAGGTCAAGATGGGCCTGCTGATGGCCCGCTCCAAGCTGAGTCAGGTCAGTGAAGAGGAGGGCAAGCAAGGGGTGATGGAGAGCAAGTTGGTTAAGTGAATTGAGTTAAGTCCCAGCCACTACGGGTGGCTGGTGGAAAAAGTGTCTACGTTGGGATACACATCGATTAGGTGCCGATAAATCGTCTACTTATCGCGCTTCAATAACGGTTGGTATCCTATGTGTCAATTATTATAAGCACTTACAGAAATAATTTATAAGTTATCTCATGACATTACATTAAACAGATTATTAAGGAGTTATTTATGTCATCGTTAAGTAGAGAAGTACGAAGATTAGCAGCAAAGTGGCAACGTGGTGACTTTCCAAAACATTTAGAGTGGATAGAATTGGATGGTCTAAGAGGGTGGACAGGACAAAGAGTTGATCTAAATTTTCCAATAGTTGCGATCTGTGGAGAAAACGGCGCCGGTAAAAGCACAATAATCCAAGCTGCTGCAAGCATCTATGACTCAACTTCAGATGAGACCCATTTTGCCTCAACATTTTTCCCTGATACTGCATGGGACTCTCTTTCTGGTGTTCTAATAAAAGCATCTATCAAGGAGGGGCCTAATTCCACGGAAGTATCTATTCGTAAGCCAACAACAAGATGGCGCGGTAATGAAAATAGAAGAAAACGACCAGTAAAATATTTGGACCTTAGACGTATACAACCTATTTCCGCGAAAACAGGCTACGCACGTTTAGCTAAGCCTGCATTAAGTGAGGCTGGTTCACAAAGTTTCGCTGGTGAGGCGCTATCAAGATTATCAAGTATAATTGGAAAACAATATTCAGCAGCAAGGCAAGCGACAACAAATCTTGATGCAACGAGAAATGTCCCTGTTGTTTCACAAGGAGGAAGTGAATACTCAGGTTTTCACCAAGGTGCTGGGGAAGCAACAATTGCAGATTTGATAGCAATAGACATACCACAATATAGCATTGTTTTAATTGATGAAATTGAAACATCACTGCACCCTAGAGCTCAAAGACGATTAATAAGAGATCTAGCTGAAATATCCAGATTGAAAATGATTCAATTTATTGTTACAACTCACTCCCCTTATATATTAGAAGAACTGCCTCCATCAGCGAGGGTGTATGTTTTTAAACAGGGTACAGATAAAGCAGTGGTCCCTGGCGTGAGCCCTGAATTTGCGCTATCTAAGATGGATGAAGAAACTCACCCAGAAATAGATGTTTATGTTGAAGATGATTCAGCAAGAATTCTTATGGAAGAAATTTTAGCTCGAAAAGCACTTGAGTATCTTGGAAGATGCTCTATATCAGCCTTTGGGTCTGCATCTGTAGGAAAGGCATTGGGGCTGATGGTTGAAGGCCAAAGATTTTCAAGGCCGACAATAGTCATACTTGATGGAGACCAAGACCCTGCACCAGGCTGCCTTATCCTACCTGGAGATGATGCGCCAGAGCGTTGTATTTTTGAAGATCTTCAAAGTATAGGTTGGAATGGTGTGTCATCTTTAATTAATCGTTCCCACTCAGACTTCGTAAATGCTGCTGAGAATGCAATGACACTTTCAGATCATCATGACTGGATAAAATCTGTAAGTGATAGAGTTATATTGGGAAGCGAGGAGTTATGGAGGGCTATGTGTCGAGTTTGGATAGAAGATTGTGCAGATGATGATACTGCTAATACTATTATTGAATCAATATCTGACCATTTAGAAACTGACTTGCAACTTAACTAAGTTTTGAGGAGATATATATTTTTGATGGCAAAATATATATGGTTTTAATTAAGTTGGCGAATGGATATTAGCTAGCTGAGTTCATCAAGACGACACCATACACCAACCCGGCCTAAGCCGGGTTGGTTGTATCAAAAGGTAGGAAAAATCAAAGCGCTTCCAATCTCGCATACGCCGTTACCAGCCACTTGGCGCCGACGTCGTCGAACTGGATCTGCACCCGGCTCTGCTGGCCGACCCCTTCGAAGTTGAGTACCACCCCTTCGCCGAATTTCGGATGGAGCACCCGCTGGCCGAGCTTGATGCCGCTGGCGTCGAAGCTCTGCTGCACCTCGTTCTGGCTAAAGCGGCCGTACTGGGTGGGGCGGCTGACCTGAGTGCGCAGCCGGATCTCTTCCAGACATTCGGCGGGCATTTCGCGGATAAAGCGGCTCGGCTTGTGGAACATCTCGCGGCCATAGATGCGGCGGCTCTCGGCATAACAGATGTAGAGCTTCTCCATGGCGCGGGTCATGCCGACGTAACACAGGCGCCTTTCTTCTTCCAGCCGGCCCGACTCCTCGGTGGATTGCTGGCTGGGGAACATGCCTTCTTCGACGCCGACCAGCAGCACCAGCGGGAACTCCAAGCCCTTGGCGCTATGCAGGGTCATCAGCTGCACCGCGTCGGCATATTCGTCCGCCTGATTCTCGCCGGACTCCAGCGCCGCGTGGGCGAGGAAGGCGGAGAGATCGCTCATATCCTCCAGCTCGTCCGGGCGCTGGTACTGGCGGCAGGCGGTGACCAGTTCGTCCAGGTTCTCTACCCGCGCCTGGGATTTCTCGCCCTTTTCCGCCAGATACATCGCCTTGAGGCCGGAGTTCTGGATGGCGATATCCGCCTGCTGGTGCAGCGGCAGCATGGCGACCTGCTCCTCCAGCGCGTCGATCAGCTCGACAAAGCCGCGCACCGCGTTTCCGGCGCGACCGGTCAGCACCTTGTCGTTGAGCAGGGCCTTGGCCGATTGCCACAGGTTGAGCCCCTGATCGCGGGCGTTGCCGCGCAGGATCTCGAGGGTGCGATCGCCGATGCCGCGGGTCGGGGTGTTGACCACTCGCTCGAAGCTGGCGTCATCGCCACGGTTGTTGATAAGCCGCAGGTAGGCCATGGCGTCTTTAATTTCCTGCCGCTCGAAGAAGCGCAAGCCGCCGTAGATGCGGTACGGCATGGCGTCCTGCATCAGCGCCTCTTCCAGCACCCGCGATTGGGCGTTGGAGCGATAGAGGATGGCGCAGTCGGCCAAGAGACCGCCCTTTTCTTTCCAATCCTTGAGACGGCCGACCACGAAGCGCGCTTCGTCCACCTCGTTGAAGGCGGCGTAGAGGGAGATCGGCTCGCCCTCGGCCCCTTCGGTCCACAGCTCCTTGCCAAGGCGCTCGGCGTTGTTGGCGATGACGCTGTTGGCAGCCTTGAGGATATTGGCGGTGGAGCGGTAGTTCTGCTCGAGGCGGATGGTTTCGGCGCCTTGATAGTCGGTCAGGAAGCGCTGGATGTTCTCGATCTTGGCGCCGCGCCAGCCGTAGATGGACTGGTCATCGTCGCCGACGATCATCACCTTGCCGCTGTTGCCCGCCAGCATCCGCAGCCAGGCGTACTGGATGCCGTTGGTATCCTGAAACTCGTCCACCAGGATGTTCTGGAAGCGGTCGCGGTAGTGCTCGAGGATGTGCGGCTTGTTGAGCCACAGCTCGTGGGCGCGCAGCAGCAGCTCGGCAAAGTCCACCAGACCGGAGCGATCGCAGGTCTCCTGATAGGTCTTGTAGATCTGCTGATAGGTGCGGGTGACGGGATCGCCGTAGAGGTCGATGTCGCCGGGGCGCAGCCCTTCGTCCTTCTTGCCGTTGATGTAGCCCATCACGGCGCGCGGGGCCCAGTGCTTCTCGTCGAGGTTGAGCGCCTTGAGCACCCGGCGAATGAGGCGGTACTGGTCGTCGGAGTCGAGGATCTGGAAATCCTGCGGCAAGCCCGCATCCAGATGGTGGGCCCGCAGCAAGCGGTGAGCGATGCCGTGGAAGGTGCCGATCCACATGCCGCGTACGCCGTCGCCAATCACTTTTTCGACCCGGCCGCGCATCTCGGCCGCCGCCTTGTTGGTAAAGGTGACCGCGATGATGGAGAAGGGTGAACAGCGTTCCACCTGCATCAGCCAGGCGATACGGTGCACCAGCACCCGGGTCTTGCCCGAACCGGCACCGGCCAGCACCAGCAGGTTGCTGCGGGGCGCCGCAACGGCATCTCTTTGCTTGTCGTTGAGCCCGTCGAGCAGGGTTGAAACGTCCATCACCACTCCTGTTTATTTATACAGGCGGGGATTATACGGAAGTTCCGTCGATCCTGAAATGCATGATTCCCGAGGTGGCACAGGTTGCTGTTTTTGATAGTGGCGTTTTCGGAGCAGCCGTTGTTCACCTGTTGGGGTGAGCGTGAGGTCTTCTCCTGCCAGTTCATGGGTGGCTATCTGATAACTCATCTCGGCTGCGACCACGTTACCTTCGGGCAGCGTGCCGTGAACTCGATAGAGTCGCAGTTTCATTTCGTTCAGATAAGCTTTTTCAAAATAGAGCGGGCAGTCGCCCAGCAGTAATACACCTTGCTCGTAGTGTGATCGCTGGTTATTGACGGCACGCATGGAGAATAGGCTGAGCAGCGAGAGCTTCTTGGGAAGGAGTTCACGATGAAATTCGCGGGCGTAAATACGATAAACAAGTATCCCTTGATCATCGTATACAGCGTTCGAATAGTCACGGTAGTGTTCTGTGACTCCGAGCGCCAAGGCGCCCGGAGTGAAGCTGATAAGCATTGTGGCAAGCAGTGCCACAATGCTCGGGCTGTTGAGGTTACTGAAGCGCAGCACAATCTACGACATCAGACTGGCCGTTTTCGGTACGGCGGCACTCCAGGAAGACCTTGCCGAAGGTAGAGCCTTCGCGGGGTTTCAGAGTGACCTCGGTATGGTAGGGAACGACCGGTGCCCGAGTGACGTGCATGATGTAGCTTGCCGTTTGGTCGAACTCGTTTTGGACGAAGTCTGAGGTGTATTCAACTTTGAAACTCAGTTGCGGCATGATCCAGAAGCGATTCTCCTGAATGGCAGCAACTTCTGCTGGACTCAACCCACAAACCGGGTTGCCCATCATCTTGGAGTACTCTTCGGAGTAGGAACCCATGTTACCTTCGCAGGTGCCTGCGCCAACGAGTACATCGACGTCATTACGATCCAGCCCTTCGCTGAAGAAGGGGTTCAAATCCAGTTTGACGGAGATGCCGTTACCATTGGTGGAATCGACGATGACGCTCGCTTGCTGACCGTTCAGGTGTTTATCCAGTGCTTCAGCCAGCTTGAGGGTGTTCTTGGCCTCTTCTGCATCGAGATGTAGAGATGTCAGGGCATTCCCCAGATTGGCAGTCAGCTTGGCGGCTTCAGCCAGTTGGGTACGAGCCAGCTTTAGATGGTCGGCCTGATTGATTACAAAAAATTGGGGGTCTTGCCAGAGCAGAGCTGGATTCACATCTGCATCAGTGTACTCTGCGGTGATCTGTGTATTCAGGAGAGAAAATTTCCAGCTACTTTGATTCCCCTGAAACCATGGATAGGCTGGATTGCCGTAGATGTGCGCAATGCCAGTCTCTTCAAAATTAAGAATGGGTACAGACAGATCTTCCGTTTTGGGCTGCAGGTGGCGATCATCACCATAGTGGTATGCGGCCATGATATTCAGACCAGAAGCCATAGCGATGGCGCTGGCACGCAGGGCGCGAACCTGATCGTAGGAGAGCGTCAGCTTATCGCTATCGCCGTAGGCTGCCTTGTACTCCGGGTTAACAATATTGCCCAGACTATTGGCGGTGTCCTGCATCTTGACGGCATATTTTGCCAGCAGGTCTGCTACGTCCTTGGTATTGCCAGTGGCCTCTTTAGCGGTCAGGCGAGCATGGTTAACCACTGCATCCAGCACTTTCGCCAGCATGGTGGTATAACTCTGGCCAGCCTGTGACGGTGTAACATCGAAGCGCTTGCTGACGATTGGGTCGTTGGTCACTTCCATCATGGCGATAATCGCCAGCATGATCTGGCGATCGGCTTTGCCTTGCTCATCTGCTTCGGTGCTTAAGCGATCTTTATAGCCGCGCAGCGTATTTTCGAAGTCAGTCTGTTCCCAATGCTTGCTCTGTTCCACCAGGTCGCGCAGCACATAATCTACGGCGGCAGATTTGCCATTAGCTTTGGCCAGCGAGTCATTCATATGTGCTTCGGCTGCTTTGGTATCAACCACTTTTTTGTCGATCTGCGCCTGTTTCAGGGCTTCATTCAGGCTAGTGTTAAACTCGTTATCGCTGCCAAAACGAAGAGTGTTGCCTAGCTTGACCACATCCTCTGTTTTCAGAGTAATCCCGTTACTTGCATCACCGTCCGCATCCATAGTTTGCAGCAGTGCAGCGATACGAATGGCGCGATCTTTGTCACCCTTTTCTGCGATGGTATATGGGGTTACCAGGGTCTGGCCCTTTTTAACCTGAGTTTCCCCAAGCGGGATTGAGCCCAGTTTGAATGTACAGGTGTCACCGTCATTAAAGAGGAACTGGCCTTGCTCATTGGTTAACGCGCTGTAATTGCCGCATTTGTAGTTCAAACCTGCTACCGCACTATCAATAAAGGTGGCAGTCAACGCAGGTTTGGTGGCGTTTCCACCATTGCCACTGTTATTGCCATTATCTGTGCTGGCACCATCGCCACCACCGCCACAACCTGCCAGTGCCAAGCTGGATAACGCTGCCACAACCGATAAAGCCAGAACATTTTTTTTCATTTTTATTTCCCTGAAACAACGATGCATATGTCACCGGCACCTGGCTGAGGAAGTCAGAATGGGTGGCATGAATTGATGCAAAAGAAGCCCAATTGATGTTTTTATTAGTTTCATTTGAGATCCGTGCGGCGGGCATCATACAGGGGCTCATATGGTTTTCAACTTGATCTGGATCTCGAGTTCATATGAATTGTGAGCTTGCTCAACAAAGTGGAGGTGGGGGCTCATTGTTGGTTAGGGAATGTTGACTGGAGAGTATTAGAGAGAGGGTCTGTGAGTGTTGGTCGTTCCCAGCTGTAGCCAATCCTTGCTCGCGCGGTTTGTGGGGATTTTGCGAGCCGGATCACGGGCTTGCCGGGGGGCTGGATGAATAACAGGGGAAAACGGTTTACAGTAACTTGCTGAACAATAAGAGAAATGTCGTTTGGGTCTTTTGGTTGTTAGCATAAAAAACTGAAAAGTAGCTAAAAAACAACTGCTTATAAGGTTATTTGCTTAGAATTCAAACCGTTAACGCAAACGTTTTTCCCTTATCATTTGCTTGACCCGCATCGGGGCTGACTTAGAGTAAGCCTGCGTGCTAGATAGCCTGCTCTGACAGGCAAGCAAGTTCCCTCACTTAATAACAATCAAGGATACGATCGTGACTAAAGTGCTCAAGCTGGCCACCGTGGCCTCCCTCACTCTCGCTGCTCTCTCTGCTCAGGCTGCTTCCGAGCCAGCCGTCATTTATGACACCGCGGGCAAGTATGACAAATCATTCAACGAAGCCGTGTTCCGTAACGGCGTCGAGCTCTACAACAAGGACAAGGGCGTCAAGGTCAAAGAGTTTGAACCCCAGAACGAAGCCCAGCGCGAGCAGGGTCTGCGTCGTCTGGCCAGCCGTGGCAACGGCCCGATCGTGGCGGTCGGTTTCAACATGGGTTCTGCGGTAGAGAAGGTTGCGACCGAATTCCCGAAAACCCAGTTCACCATCATCGACATGGTGGTCGACAAGCCGAACGTCCAGTCCGTCATCTTCAAAGAGCATGAAGGTTCCTTCCTGGTGGGCGCGCTGGCTGCCATCGCTTCCAAGAGCGGCAAGGTCGGCTTCGTGGGCGGCATGGATATCCCGCTGATCCGCAAATTCCAGTGCGGTTACGAGCAGGGTGCCAAGTTCGTCAATCCGAAGATCGAAGTGTTCCAGAACATGGCGGGCTCTACCCCGGCCGCGTTTGCTGACCCGGCGAAAGGTGCCGAGCTGGCCAAGTCCCAGTTCGCCAAAGGTGCTGACGTGGTTTACGCCGCAGCTGGCGGTACCGGTATCGGTGTCTATCAGGCAGCCAAGGACAGCGGCAAGTTCGCCATCGGTGTGGACTCCAACCAGAACCACCTGCAACCGGGCACCATGCTGACCTCCATGGTCAAGTCTGTGGGTCTGGCCGCTTACCAGACCTGGGATGACGCTGCCAAAGGCGAGTGGAAGCCGGGTATCAAGAACCTGGGTCTGGCCGAAGGTGGTGTGGATTGGGCACTCGACAAGGACAACGAGAAGCTGATCACCCCGGAAATGAAAGCCAAGGTAGATGCCATCAAGGCTGAAATCATCGCTGGCAAGGTCAAAGTTCATGACTACATGAGCGATAACACCTGCAAATACTAATTAGATAGCTGCTACGACTCTCAACGCACCACCGGCCCGCACGGGCCGGTTTTTAGTCTTATTTCATGAAACGCAGGGCTGCATCATGGACCAGACAGATCGCTATGCCATCGAATTAAGAGGTATCGATAAGCGGTTCGGCGACGTGTACGCCAACAAGCTGATCGACCTTAAGGTTCGCAAAGGCAGTATCCACGGCATTGTCGGCGAAAATGGCGCCGGTAAGTCCACCCTGATGAGCATCATTTATGGTTTCTACCATGCCGACAAAGGCGAGATGCTGATCGATGGGAATCCTTTCAAACCCCATGGCTCACAAGATGCGATTGCCGCAGGGGTGGGCATGGTTCACCAGCACTTCATGCTGGTCAATAACTTCACCGTATTGGAAAACGTCATCCTCGGCGCTGAAAATGGCTGGCACCTTCAGCAGAGCGTGGCGTCGGCAGAGAAGCTGCTTGGCGAACTGGCGCGGGATTATGGCCTCGACGTGCCGTTGCACGAGAAGGTCGAAGATCTGCCGGTTGGCTTGCAACAGCGGGTCGAAATTCTCAAGGCGCTCTATCGCGGCGCCCGCATCCTGATCCTCGACGAGCCGACCGGGGTACTGACCCCGCAAGAGGCGGATCACCTGTTCGAGGTGCTGAAAAAGCTGCGGGATCAGGGGGCAACCATCATCCTTATCACCCACAAGCTGCGGGAGATCCTGGCCATTACCGATCAGGTCTCCATCATGCGCCGTGGCGAGATGGTGGCACACGTCGCCACCAAGGATACCGACAAGGAGCAGCTGGCCGAACTGATGGTGGGCCGCAAGGTGCGCCTCAAGGTCGACAAGGGGCCAACCCAGCCCGGTGACGCCAAGCTGAAGATCGAAGGGCTCAGCTACGTCGACGCCAGCAAGGTGGAGCGGGTCAAATCGGTCAGCTTCGAGGTGCGGGCCGGTGAAGTGGTTGGCATCGCCGGGGTCTCCGGCAACGGTCAGTCCGAACTGCTCAGCCTGCTTGGCGGCATTCTCAAGCCGAGCAAGGGCAGCTTCACCATCAGCAGCCGCAGCGGTGTGCACAAGGTGAGCGCGGAGCACCCGGCCGATCCCGAGCTGGTGCGCAACTACGGCCTCGGCCATGTGCCCGAAGATCGCCACAAGATGGGGCTTATCAACCGCTTCGAGGCGAAAGAGGCCTTTATTCTCGGTTATCACCGCCGTCCGCAATACAACAAGGGGTGGCTGCAGAACAAGGAGGCGATCCAGCAGGATTGTCAGGCCAAGATGGAGAAGTGGGACGTGCGCCCGCCCCATCCCGATCACAAGACCGCCAACTTCTCCGGTGGCAACCAGCAGAAGCTGGTGATCGCCCGTGAAGTGGAGCAGGACCCGGATGTGCTGTTGATCGGCCAGCCGACCCGCGGGGTCGATATCGGCGCCATCGAGTATATCCACCAGCAGATCATCGCCATGCGTGACAAGGGCAAGGCGGTGCTGCTGGTCTCGGTGGAGCTGGACGAGATCATGAGCCTCGCAGACCGGATTCTGGTGATTGCCGATGGTCGCATCGTCGGCGAGCTGGATGGTGCCAAGGCGGATGAGCGCACCATTGGTCTGATGATGGCGAACATAGTGCCGGACGAAGTTGCCAAGGAGGCCCACTGATGAGCCAAGTACGTATTCCTGCCTGGGTCTCCGTAGGCGTCTTGTCTGCGGTCAACATCCTGCTGGCCTTCCTGGTGTCGGCCATTCTGTTCTACTACCTCGACATCAACCCGGTCGATGCCGCCAAGATCATGTGGTACGGCGCGTTCGGCACAGGTGAAGGGGTTGGTTTCACCCTCTACTACGCAACCGGCTTTATCTTTACCGGTCTGTCGGTGGCGGTCGCCTTCCACGCCGGTCTGTTCAATATCGGTGGTGAAGGTCAGGCCTATATCGGCGGGCTCGGTGTCGGTCTGGTCTGTCTGATGCTCGGCGATGTGCTGCCGTTTGCCCTGCTGTTGCCGCTCTCCATCATTGCCGGTGGTCTGTTCGGTGCGGCCTGGGCCTTTATTCCGGCCTGGCTGCAAGCCAAGCGCGGCAGCCATATCGTGATCACCACCATCATGTTCAACTTCATCGCCGCCTCCCTGATGGCCTATCTGCTGGTGGAGGTGTTCAAGCCGGCGGGCTCGATGGCGACCGAGAGCAAGGTGTTTGCCGAGGCAAGCTGGCTGCCCAAGATGAGCGGGCTGGCGAGCCTGTTCGGGATGGAGATCCCCAACAGCCCGCTCAATATCAGCTTCTTCTGGGCGCTGATCTGTGCGGCGCTGGTGTGGGTCTTTATCTGGCACACCCGCTGGGGTTACGAGATCCGCTCGGTCGGCGCCAGCCAAAGCGCCTCCGCCTACGCCGGTATCTCCTATCCCAAGGTGGTGATCCTGGCCATGGTCATCTCCGGCATGCTGTCGGGCTTTTTCGCCCTCAACGTGCTGCAGGGTGAGCTGCACCAGATCAAGCTCAACTTTGTGGAAGGGTTCGGCTTCACCGGTATCGCGGTGGCGCTGATGGGGCGCAACCACCCGGTTGGGGTCATCATCGCCAGCCTGCTGTTCGGTTTCCTCTATCAGGGGGGCGCCGAGCTCAGCTTCGAGTTCGGTGTCGACCGCAACATCGTGGTGGTGCTGCAGGGCCTGGTGATCCTGTTCTGTGGCGCCCTTGAGCACATGATGCGTCCGCGTATCGAGCAGCTCTATCTGGCGTTTGCCAACCGCTCAGCCGCACAAGCTAAAGGAGTCTGATCATGTTTGAAATTCTGATCCTGATGCTGGATGCGACCATCCGTACCGCGCCGCCCCTCATTCTCGCCGCCATGGCGGGCATGTTTTGCGAGCGCTCCGGGGTGGTCAATATCGCGCTGGAAGGCAAACTGCTGGCGGCAGCGTTCGCCAGTGGTGCGGCGGCGGCGGTCTCCGGTTCTGCCTGGATAGGTCTGGGTGCCGGGGTGGGTGTCTCTATCCTGTTTGCTCTGATGCACGGCTTTGCCACCATCACCCACCGCGGTGATCAGGTGGTGAGCGGCATGGCCATCAACATTCTGGCGGCCGGTCTGACCGTCACCCTGGGCCGTTACTGGTTCGATCAGGGTGGCCAGACTCCGGCACTCTCCGGTGATGCCCGTTTCGCCCCCATCGATCTGCCCTATGCCAAGGAGCTGTGGGATGTGCCGGTGATCGGCCAGCTCTACAGCGAGCTGCTGAGCGGCCACTCCCTGCTGGAGTATGTGGCATTTGCCTGTGTGCCGCTGGCCTGGTGGGTGATGTTCCGTACCCGCTTCGGTCTGCGTCTGCGGGCGGTGGGTGAGGCGCCGGCAGCGGTCGATACCGCTGGTATCTCTGTGGTGCGGATGCGCTACACCGCGCTCCTCATCGGCGGCCTGCTGGCCGGTATCGGTGGCACCTATCTGGCGGTGGCCCAGACGGCCCAGTTCATCCCCAACATGAGTGCGGGCAAGGGCTTTATGGCACTGGCGGCGCTGGTGTTCGGCAAGTGGCGCCCCTGGAATGCCATGGCCGCCTGTCTGCTGTTCGGCTTCCTCGATGCGGTCGCCATCCGGCTGCAAGGGGTCAGCATCGGTGGCTTCGCCATTCCGGTGCAGGCCATCGAGGCACTGCCCTACATTCTGACCGTGTTCCTGCTGGCCGGTTTTATCGGCCGCGCGGTGGCCCCCAAGGCACTTGGTACACCTTATGTGAAGGAGCGGGAGTAGCGCCCTCTATCGCGATACTCCCGCCCACGCAAATAACTGCAGGCCCACTTCGGTGGGCCTGTTTTTTATGGGCGGGATGGGGCAGACCAGCCGGGATCTGGATGGTGTGATAGAGGGGGATGGTGGCGTGAAGGGATAAAGGGGCTACGTGAGTTGCTGCGGGGAGCGGCTGGCGTACAAGAGTTGACCCCCTTGCCAACACCATCAAAAACCCCCTCGTATCAGGAGGGGGTTGCAGAGGTTATTGCCGGATTAACCCTGAGGCTCAGGGAGCCAGCACCAGCTTGTAGACGCCAAAGCCGGGGTGTTTGGCATCGGTGGGCGGCAGGGTCTCTACATAGTTCAGCTTGCCACCGGTCAGGGCTTGCGCCTCGCTGCGTGGCGAGCTGTAGATGCGCAGATCCAGATTGGCGGGCAGGGGGGCCAGCTGCCAGTTGTTGTCTGCCGGGGGCTCGAAACCGGCCGGATTCTTCTCTGCCAGATCCTTGAGGTATTCGGAGAGCACTTCGCGGGTTTCGAACTGATCTTCATGGACGATCACCTTGGCGTTGATGCCCGGGAAGTTGCCACCACCGCTGGCGCGGTAGTTGTTGGTCACCACGTAGAACATCTGGGCCGGGTCGATTGCCTTGCCCTGATAGGTGAGGTTGGTGATGCGATAGCTGTCGCTCACCTTGTTGCCATCCACATCGTAACGGGCAGGTTTGGTCACATCGACCTGATAGTTCACCCCGTCGATCACGTCGAAGTTGTAGGTGCGGTACTTCTCGTTCACCAGCCACTGGGTGGCGGTGCTGGCGGCATCGATCTTGTTGAACTGGACGGCGCTCTTCTCCAGCCACTCCTGTACGGTCGCGCCATTGATGGCGACTACCTGCAGGGTGTTGGGGTAGACATAGAGGTCGGCCACGTTGCGCAGGGAGATATCGCCAGCCGGTACATAGGTGAAGTCGGTCGGACCGTTGCGACCGCCCCGGAATGGCGCGGCGGCGGAGAGGATGGGCCATTTCTCCTTGAGCTGACCATCCTGTTGCAGCTTCTTGGCATGCCATAGCTGGGCGTCGCTGACGATCTGGATGGAGGGGTCATCCTGCACCAGTGCGAAGAAGCTGTGGATTGGCTTGGTGATCTTGCTGAGGGGCTCGTCCAGCCACTGGTTGGCCTGCTCGTGCTCGGCAATGACCTGATCGACTACCGCCTGATCTTCGGTGCTGGTGGCGCTACTGTCGATCTTGCGCAGCTGGGACTGGCTGGAGGCCACTTCCCAGAGACCCTCTTTCCAGGTCATGTGCAGGTCGATGATGCCGAGGTGATTGCCCCAGACGCCCGGCATCACGGTCGGTACGCCCGCCAGGGTGCCTTTCTCGTTGTCCACGTCGGTCATGTTGGGGTAGTCGCCCGGGAAGGTGCGGTGGGCGTGGCCCAGCAGCAGGGCATCGACCCCCTTCACCTTGGCCAGCGGCAGTGCGGCGTTCTCCATCATGGGTTCGCGCGGGTCACCTATGATGCCGGTATGGGCCACGACCACGACGATGTCTGCGCCCTTGGCGCGGATTTCGGGTACATAGTGCTCGGCGGTCTCGACCATATCGGCCACCACCACCTTGCCTTCCAGATTGCGTTTGTCCCACTGGGTGATCTGGGGCGGAGTCAGCCCCAGCACCCCGACCTTGATGGTCTGGGTATTGCCGTTGGCATCCTTCACCTGACGATCCAGCACCACATAGGGTTTGAACTTCTGTTTGCTCCAGTCGATGGTGCCCTTGCCATCACGGCTGAAGGCATCGGCCTGGAAGACGTTGGCGTTGATGTAGGGGTAGTTGGCCCCTTTCAGGGTCTCTGAGAGGAAGTCGAGACCGAAGTTGAATTCGTGGTTGCCCAGGTTGCCGACATCATAGCTCATGGTGTTGAGCGCCTTGATGGCGGGGTGGGTCTGCTTGCTCAGCCACTGCTGTTTGACCTGCTGGTCGTGGATATAGTCGGCCAGCGGGGTGCCCTGGATCAGGTCGCCGTTGTCGATCAGCAAGTTGTTGGCGTTCTCTTCGCGGGCCTTGCGGATCAGCACTGCGGTGCGGGCAAAGCCCAGCGAGGCATCCGGCTTGTTCTGGTAGTAGTCGTAACTCAGCAGGTTGGAGTGGATATCAGAGGTTTCGATCAGCCGCAGGGTGAGATCACCGGGGGCCTGAGAGTTGTTGTCGTCACAGCCGGACAGCAAAAAGATAACTGCCACCGCGCTCAGTTTGAGGGTGGTTTTCATTGTTGGATTCTCTTGTTATGGGTATGCCAGCGTGGTGCATTCTATCGACAGCAAAAGAATCCGATTGTGAGCAGGCTGGCAATTCGGGCTAATTACCCTCCTGTTAATAGAGTTATGACTCTGATTTTCATCTGTTTTTTGGGTTCGCTACCCTCGCTGCTTTTCCGCCGTGAGTCACCCTGTCGTCACCGCTATACGGTCGGGGCAAGCTGCGTGGCCAAGCGCTTCTGCGAGGCTGTAATGGTTGGTTACAGATCTCCATTCGACTGATAGATGACCTTTCCCTTAAATTCAGCGGCGATTGATTGCATCTAAAAAATTACAAAGCGACAGCAAGGAATAAAACCTCATGAAAATGCACAACAAAGCGCTGCTGGCCATCGCCTGCGCTGCGGCCCTGTCTGCCTGTGACAGCGAAAAAGCTGCCAACAGCATCGCCAAACGGGTGCCGCTGGCTCTGCCGGAGGCGGGTCTTTACCAGGCGAATCTGATGAGCCGCGACGGCGACAAGGCGACGCCGCGCATGATCAAGGATCTGGATGGTCTGGCGCTGGTCTACCCGAAGGGTGAAACCGTGCAGCACTGGGGTGTCTGGGTGGATCATCAGGTGGGCAAGGTCGAGACCAACAGCCAGTGGCTGGGTCAGGCTGACCAGAAAGCCGACAAAGACGGGATCTACCCGGTGCAGTTGATCCGCAACAGCGAACGGCTCGGCACCAGCACGGCGCTCAGCTCGGTGACCAACGACCACAACCTCATCACCTTCCAGGATCAGCCGGTCATCGATCTGCAGGGCAAGGAGATCAAGCGCTGGGTTTTTGATTTCACCCGCACCGGCACCAAGTTCTCCGACAACTCCCCCATCTATTCCGGTTTCAGCGGTCATGTGGCGGTGACGGCCCTGACCACCAAAGCGGTGACCACGGCCAGCTGGAGTGCCACGGACAGCGATGGCTTCAGCAGCGACATGGTGGGCAAGGTGGATACCACCAACAACGGCGGCAAGCTGACGGTGGCGATCGAGTTCCCGGCGGCAGGTTGTACGCTGGTGGGTGAGGGGAGTGCCACTGCCGGGTTGAGCAAGCTGACCATGACCGGGTTTGGCAAGTGCAACTTCAAGCAATCCGCTGCCGCCACGCCGATCGAAAACCTCTGGAATGCCGCTCTGGCCCGGGCGATGGATAACCGCGTCGCCTATGTCACCACCTTTACCACGGATGCCAAAAAAGAGGCGCTGGTCATCGGCTTCCCCGACACCAATGGCCTGCTGATCACCGCTGACAAGCGATAAGCAGCCCAACGGCAGGGGCGGGCAAACGCGCCTGAAACAACAAGGGAGCCAGTGGCTCCCTTGTTGTTTGCAACGCACGGTTTACAGCAGGAACAGGGTCGCCAGACCGAGGAAGATAAAGAAGCCGCCGGTGTCGGTGATGGCGGTGATCATCACGCTGGCGCCCACGGCCGGATCGCGGCCGAGCCGGTTCATGGTCATGGGGATAATGACCCCCATCAGCGCCGCCACCAGCAGGTTGAGCACCATGGCCAGCGTCATCACGGCGCCCAGCGCCGCATCCTGATAGAGCAGGAAGGTGGCTACCCCCATGGTGCCGCCCCACACCAGCCCGTTGATCAGCGCCACCCCGAGTTCGCGCAGCAGCAGGAAGGAAAGGTTGCCCGCCTGAATGTGCTGCAGCGCCAGCGCCCGCACTATCATGGTGATGGTCTGGTTGCCGGTGTTGCCGCCGATCCCGGCGACGATGGGCATCAGGGCCGCCAGCGCCACCAGTTGCGAGATGGTGTGCTCGAACAGGCCGATCACCCGCGAGGCGACAAAGGCGGTGCAGAGATTGATGGCAAGCCAGGCCCAGCGGGTCTTGACCGCCTTGGAGACGGGCGCGAACACATCCTCCTCTTCACTGATACCCCCCATCCGGCGCAGGTCGGTGTCACTCTCCTCATAGACCAGATCCACCACCTCTTCGACGGTGAGGCGGCCCATCAGCTTGCCCTTGCCATCCACCACGGCGGCGGAGAGCAGGTCATCCCGCTCGAAGGTGCGAGCCGCTGCTTCGTCGTTATCCTCCGGATCGAAGGTGACCGGATCACGCTCCATCACGTCGCTCACCAGGGTGGCGGGCTTGTGCAGCAGTACTGTGGTGAGGGCCAGCTCCCCCAGCAGGTGGTTGCGCCGGTCGATGACGAACAGCTTGTCGGTGTTGGCGGGGATCTTGCCGCGCAGCCGCAGATAGCGCTGGACGGTGGCGAGTGTCACCTCGGGGCGGATGGTGATGATCTCGAAATCCATCATGGCGCCGACGGTGTGCTTGCCGTAACGGATCACCTCGCGCACCCGATCCCGGTCGGCGGGAGCCATGTAGGTGAGCAGCCGTCCCATCAGGTTGCGCGGCAGGTATTGGCCCAGATAGATCTGATCGTCGATATCCAGGGTGCGCAGGGCATCGAGCAGCTCTTTGTCGCTCATGCCGCTGATAAGGCTGTCCCACACCGTCTCCGACGCTTCGACCAGAGTCTGGCCGCGCTTCTCTTCACTCACCAGCGCCCACAACACGTGGCGCTCATCCGGCGGCAGCGACTCCAGCGCATCGGCGACGTCGGCGGCGGGCAAGCTGTTGACCAGCCGGGTCAGCTCGCTGGTCTGGTCGCGCTGTTCGGCATCCTGCACCGCCTGCGGGTCGAGCAGGCTGTCGGTGAGGGCGTCATCGCGCAGCAGCAGGGTGAGAATGCGGGATCTGTCTTCCGCACGCTGCCTGGCGCTGTTTTTGATGGGAAGAGACATGAAGAGGTTCCTGAGCTGGTGGCCATAAGGCCGAATAGCCATAGGATAACAGACCTACCCCCTCTTGTTATGGGGAAGGACGGCCAGTGCAGCGGGCAGAAAAAACGCCTCGTGGAGGAGGCGTCTTGCTATGGAGTTGAGCGGTTCGCTTACAGGATCTTCAACCCCGCAGATTATGATCAGTCTGTTACAGAATAAAGCGGCTCAGATCTTCATCCTCGACAAGCGCACCGAGGTGGGCGTTGACGTAGTCGGTGTCGATGACAAAGGTCTCGCCGGACTTCTCGGAGGCGTCGTAGGAGATGTCTTCCATCAGGCGTTCCATCACGGTGTGCAGACGACGGGCACCGATGTTCTCGGTACGCTCGTTGACCTGCCAGGCCGCTTCGGCCAGACGGCGGATGCCATCCTTGGTGAACTCGATGTTGACCCCTTCGGTGGCCATCAGCGCCTTGTACTGATCGGTCAGGGAGGCATTCGGTTCGGTCAGGATGCGCTCGAAGTCATCGGTGGTCAGCGCGGTCAGCTCGACCCGGATCGGCAGACGGCCCTGCAGCTCGGGGATGAGGTCAGACGGCTTGGCGATCTGGAAGGCGCCGGAGGCGACAAACAGGATGTGGTCGGTCTTGACCATGCCGTGCTTGGTGTTGACGGTGCAACCTTCAACCAGCGGAAGCAGGTCGCGCTGTACCCCTTCACGGGAGACATCGGGGCCCGAGCTCTCGCCGCGCTTGCAGATCTTGTCGATCTCGTCGAGGAAGACGATGCCGTTGTTCTCGACCGCGGCGATCGCTTTCTGCTTCAGCTCTTCCGGATTGACCAGACGGGCCGCTTCCTCTTCGATCAGCGCCTTCATGGCCTCTTTGACCTTGATCTTGCGCTTCTTCTTCTGGTTCTGGCCCAGGTTCTGGAACAGCCCCTGCAGCTGGTTGGCCATCTCTTCCATGCCCGGCGGGGTCATGATTTCGACGCCCATCGGGGAGGCGGAGAGTTCCAGCTCGATCTCTTTGTCATCCAGCTGACCTTCCCGCAGTTTCTTGCGGAAGATCTGGCGGGTGTTGGAGTTGTCGGCCTTCTCTTCCTCACCCCAAGTGTTGCGCGGGTTGGGCAGCAGGGCGTCGAGGATGCGCTCTTCGGCGGCTTCCTCGGCGCGGTATTTCATCTTCTCCATCTCGGTTTCGCGCACCAGCTTGATGGCGGCATCGGTCAGATCGCGGATGATGCTGTCCACTTCCTTGCCGACATAGCCCACTTCGGTGAACTTGGTCGCTTCCACCTTGATGAAGGGGGCGTTGGCCAGCTTGGCCAGACGACGGGCGATTTCGGTCTTGCCGACACCGGTCGGGCCGATCATCAGGATGTTTTTCGGGGTCACTTCATGGCGCATCTCTTCGTTGAGCTGCATCCGCCGCCAGCGGTTGCGCAGGGCAACGGCAACGGCGCGCTTGGCATCGGCCTGACCAATGATGTGACGATCCAGCTCGTGGACGATTTCTCTCGGGGTCATCTCGGACATGATGGTGTTCCTGTATCCGGGGCGGGCAGTGCCCACCCCTTGGGAAATGGGGTTTGGCTGGTGGCCTTATTTCGCCGAATAGTCCAGCACTTCGATGGTGTGGTTGCCGTTGGTGAAGACGCAGATGTCGCCCGCAATCTTGAGGGACTTCTCGACAATGGTCCTGGCATCCAGCTCGGTGTTTTCCAGCAGCGCGATGGCGGCGGACTGGGCGAAGTTGCCGCCGCTGCCGATGGCGATGAGATCGTGCTCCGGCTGCACCACGTCACCGTTGCCGGTGATGATGAAGGATTTGTGTTCGTCGGCCACGGCCAGCAGCGCTTCGAGGCGGCGCAGGGCGCGATCGGTGCGCCAATCTTTGGCCAGCGCCACGGCGGCGCGCTCCAGATTACCCTGATGGGCCTGCAGTTTTGCTTCGAAACGCTCGAGCAGGGTGAAGGCGTCGGCGGTACCGCCAGCGAAACCGGCCAGCACCTTGCCGTTATAGAGACGATGAACCTTGCGGGCGTTGCCCTTCATGACGGTGTTGCCAAGAGAGACCTGGCCATCGCCACCGATGACGACCTGACCGTTGCGGCGAACTGAAACTATGGTAGTCACTTTACTTACCTCGCTTGAGCCGAATGACGGCCTGACTGTGCATGGCAAGAAAGATGGGGATGGCAAACGGGCTTTTCAACCCTGCCTTTGGTCGGGATAAACGGGGTAGTAAAGAGCGTGGGTGCGAGTGGCACCAAAAGAACAGGGCCGGGTGTTGCCACCCGGCCCTGCGTCATCGGTAAGCGGATTACCCTTTCTTGGGAATGCAGCCGCTGATGCCGGAGCTCTGCAGCTTGCTGTTGGCCGCGTCGGCGGCCGCCTTGCCGTTGAAGGGGCCGACCATCACCTTGTAGACGGTGCCGTTGGCGCCATTGATCACCTGCAGGCTGGAAGAGAGGCCGGCGGTGAAGGCGATACGCGCCTTGAGCGACTCTGCAGAATCCTGCGAGCGCAGGGCGGCGCACTGCATCATATAGCGACCGCTGTCGGCGGCTGCGGTCTGGGCTGGCGGAGTGGCCGCTTTGGCCTTGGCCGCTTCGGCGCGCTCCCGTTCCAGCTCGGCACGGATCTCTCGCTCCATCCGTTCCCGTTCGGCCTTGCGGTCGATCACCTGCTCTTGCGCGCTGGCAACCGGCGCTCCGGAGGTGGAAGGGGTGGTCGCCGGATTGGTCTGATAGGGTTTGGACTGGCCGATGGGCGTCCCCGGTTGGGGAATGTCGGTCGGTACCGGTTGCGGCAGCTTTTCCGGCTGCAGGGTCAGAGTATCGGCGGGGGGCGGTGGCAGCACGCCCGGCTGGGGCGGTGGCTCGATAACATCGACCTGCTTGTTCTCAAGCCGTTCGATGTAGCTCCACTTCTCCTGTGGCAACCCGTTGTTCTGTGGTTTTGGCTTGTTGGCCTTTACCTGCTCTTCGATGGTGGGGGCGTCGCTGCCCTTGCCATTGATCATGTAAAGGAAGCCACCAAAGCCTGCCAGCAGTGCCACGACCAGCAGCACTGGAATAACAGGAAAGCGGCGAGGGGCCGCTTTCTTGCTGTTTCGACCACCCGCCCGACGTCGTGGGCGGCTGCCGACATAATCCCGGGTTGCCATCTATTACATGCGCTCCAGGGTATGGATGCCCAGTACGCCGAGGCCCAGTTTCAGCACCTTGGCGGTGGCGGCGCAAAGCAGCAGACGGCTCTGACGGGTTGCCTCGTCCACGCCATCCTTGTTGATCGGGCAGGCTTCATAGAAGGTCATGAAGTTGCCGGACAACTCGTACAGGTAGGTACAGAGCAGGTGCGGCATGCCTTTGTCGGCCACGCCATTGACCGCGTCGGAGAACTGGATCAGCTTCTGGGCCAGCACCTCTTCGGCCTCTTCGTTCAGGGTCACATTGCCGGTCAGGGTAGCGGCATCGACGCCAGCCTTGCGGAAGATGGACTGGATACGGGTGTAGGCATACTGCAGGTAAGGGGCGGTGTTGCCTTCAAACGACAGCATCAGATCCCAGTCGAAGATGTAGTCGGTAGTGCGGTTCTTGGAGAGATCCGCATACTTGACCGCGCCCATGGCGATTGCGTTGACCACGTTGGCCTTCTCTTCGGCAGAGAGGTCGCTGTTGCGGCTCTCCAGCAGGGCAGCGGCGCGCTCTTCCGCTTCGTTGAGCAGGTCAACCAGCTTGACGGTGCCACCGGAACGAGTCTTGTAGGGACGACCATCCTTGCCCAGCATCATGCCGAAGGCGTGGTGCTCGAGGGGGACGGATTCCGGTACATAGCCCGCCTTGCGGGTGATGGTCCAAGCCTGCATCAGGTGCTGGTGCTGACGGGAGTCGATGAAGTACATGACACGGTCGGCGCCCAGGGTCTCGTAACGGTATTTGGCACAGGCGATGTCGGTGGTGGTGTAGAGGAAACCGCCATCGCTCTTCTGGATGATGACGCCCATGGCCTCGCCATCCTTGTTCTTGAACTCGTCCAGGAAGACAACGGTGGCGCCTTCGCTCTCGACCGCCAGCCCCTTGGCTTTCAGGTCGGCAACGATCTCCGGCAGCATGTCGTTGTACATGGACTCGCCCATGATGTCCTTGTTGGTCAGGGAGACATTCAGGCGGTCGTAGTTGATCTGGTTCTGTTCCATGGTCATGTCGACCAGCTTCTTCCACATGGTACGGCAGTACTCGTCGCCGCCCTGCAGCTTGACCACGTAGTTACGGGCGCGCTCGGCGAAGGCTTCGTCTTCGTCGTAGCAACGCTTGGCCTGGGTGTAGAAGGCTTCCAGATCGCGCAGCTCCATGTCGGAGGCGTTCTCGTTGGCCATCTTCTCCAGATAGGCGATCAGCATGCCGAACTGGGTGCCCCAGTCGCCGATGTGGTTGGCGCGGATCACTTTGTGGCCGAGGAACTCCAGCGCGCGCGCAGCCACGTCACCGAGTACGGTGGAGCGGATGTGGTGCACCGCCATCTCTTTGGCCACGTTGGGGGCGGAGTAGTCCACCACCACGGTTTGTGGCGCGGGCAACCGTACGTTGGCGTTGGCAGAGGTCACCATGGCCTCGACCTGACCGGCCAGCCAGCGCTGGTCGAAGAAGAAGTTGATGAAGCCGGGACCGGCGATCTCGACCTTGGCGATCAGGTCGGAGGCAGGCAGGTGCTCGATGATGGCAGCCGCCAGCTCACGGGGATTCTTGCGGGCCGGTTTGGCCAGCAGCATGGCCAGGTTGGTAGCCAGGTCGCCATGAGCTTTTTCCTTGCATCGGTCTACTTGCACGCGGGCTTCCAGGTCCGCCGGCAGGACGCCTGCTGACTTGAGATTGGCTACCGTTTGTTCAAGTAGATGATGAATATGCTCTTTCATAACTGACCACCAAGGTTGCGCGTCGAAAAATGACTGATATATAAGGGCGTGAATTTTACCCGCATCGGCCCGAGAAAACTATAGGGATGACCCGTCGCTCGCTGTCGGGCGGATATTTCACTGCGTTTAGCACCATATTCCAGAATATTGGGCGGAAATTACGGTGCTTATCCATTTCTACTGCATATCGAAGCGGCTTGTCCAGGCTATTTTCCCCTGATTGTTAAGGGTTTTTCCTTTCCGCTGACGGGAATGATCTCCTCCCTCTGGCCCAGCGTATCAACATACGTTCCCAACCGAGGAGTTTGCGATGCGACTGGCGCTGTTTCCCCTATCTGCCCACCTGCTGCCCGGCGGCGTCATGCCGCTGCGGATCTTCGAACCGAGATACCAGCGGATGATTGCCGAGGCGGGGGAGCCCGGCTTTGCCCTCTGCATGGTGGACCCTCGCCAGCCCGACGCTCTGCGCAACATGCTGCCCATCGCCACCCGAGTCACCATCATCGATTTCGACCGGCTGCCGGACGGCATGCTGGGGATCACGGTGCTGGGGATGGAGCGGGTGCAGATAGAGGATCTGTGGCAGGAGCAGGATGGCCTGCGTATCGGCGAGGTGACGCCGCTGACGGCCTGGCCGCCCCGCCGGCTCCATCCCGATCAGCAACCGCTGGTTGATGCGCTGCGGGAGGTGTTTGCCGATTATCCCGACTACGCCGCCCTCTATCCCGCCCCCCGCTGGGACGATGGCAACTGGGTGGCCCAGCGCTGGCTGGAGGTGCTGCCGATCCCCCCTGAACAGAAGCAGCTGCTGCTGGCCGCTGCCGACAATCAGCCCGCCATCGCCCTGCTCAAGGGGGTGCTGGTGGCCAGCCACTGATTTTTTCTGACCCGCTGATCCGCCACTGCCGCAGCGCCGTACAAGTCATCACCACAGCATGTTCGACAGCACACCAAAGGGATGGCGCAATGGCATATACTGGCCAACCACACTCGACCATACGCAGGACCTCGCCCGTGATGGATAACCCGGATGGCGACCTCAAATCTCTGCTGATCAGGGTGGCAGAGCAGGCCGACAAGGCTGCTTTTGCCCGCCTGTTCCAACACTTTGCGCCGCGTATTCGCAGCTACGGCCTGCGCCACCTCGGCAGCGAAGCCAACGCCATGGAGCTGGTGCAGGAGACCATGCTGCTGGTGTGGCAGAAGGCGCGTCTCTACCACCCCGAGAAGGGGGCGCCAACCACCTGGATCTACACCGTGATGCGCAACCAGTGCTTCGACATGCTGCGCCGTCGTCGCGCCAGCAAGGAGGATCTCTGTGCCGAGGAGCTGTGGCCGGTGCTGGAGTTTCAGGCCGAAGAGGAGCATCTGAGCGGGGGGGAGGATGCGGTGCTGACCCGTCAGATGGCCCATTATCTGGGCACCCTGCCGGAGCCGCAACAGCAGGTGGTGCGCGGCATCTATCTGCAGGAGTTCTCCCAGCAGGAGTTGGCGGAGCGACTCGGCGTGCCGCTCGGCACCATCAAGTCCCGCCTCCGGTTGGCGTTACAGAAACTGAAAGAGCAAGTGGAGCAAGGCCATGATTAAAGCCCATCCGACCGACCCTATGCTGCGTGCCTTCGCCGCCGACGAGCTCCCTCTGCCGCTGGCGGTGGGGCTCTCCGCCCACTGTGAACTCTGCCCCGATTGTGCTGCCCGACTGAAGACATTCGAAGAGGAGTTGGCGCAGCAATATCTTGCCTCGCCAGCAGAGCCCGAGCTGGACTCCCGCGATGAAGCGGGACTGGACGCCGGGTTCGACGCCATGCTGGCGGAGATTCTGGCGCAGCCGCTGGCAGAGCCCTTCTCCGAGCCAACATATGACCAGCCCCGAGCCCAGCCCGGCGAGCTGGAGGTGGCCGGTCAGGCCTACCGTTTGCCGCGGGTGCTGGCCCGTTATCGTTCGCCCAAGTGGCGCCATATCGGGGCCATTCGTCAGCAGAGTCTGCTGCTGGACGAGATGGGCGCGCGTGCCAGTCTGCTCCATATCGAAGCGGGCGGTCGCATCCCTGAGCACACCCATCAGGGCTATGAGCTGACCCTGCTGCTGGCTGGCAACATTCAGGATGGCGATACCCTTTACAAGGCGGGGGATTTCATCTGGCGTGATGCCAGCCACTCCCATAGTCCGCATACGCCCGATGGCTGCCTCTGCTACACGGTGCAGGATGCGCCGGTGCAGTTCACCAAGGGGCTGTCGCGACTGCTGAACGGCATCAGCCAGCACCTCTACTGAGCACCATGACGCCATAGAAAAAGGGACCAGATTGGTCCCTTTTGTCATTTCATGGCTGTCGGTCAGGCGACAAACACCAGATAGACGGCGAATGCCACGATAAAGCGGTAGATGGCGAACGGGATGAAGTCGATGCGGCGGATCAATGTCAGGAAGGTCTTGATCGCAAACATCGCCACCACGAAGGCGGTGATAAAGCCCACAGCAAACATCGGAAAGTCGGCCATCGAGAGGAAATCGCGGCTCTTGTAGAGATCCAGCCCGCTGGCCGCCACCATCATGGGCACTGCCATGATGAAAGAGAACTCGGCGGCGGCGTGACGGCTGATCCCCATCAGCATGCCACCACTGATGGTGGCACCGGAGCGGGAGAAGCCGGGCCACAGGGCCAGACACTGGAACAGGCCGATGCCGAACGCCTGCTTGTAGCTGATGTCATCCAGGGTTTCGGCTGTGACTGCAGGGCGGAACTTCTCGGCGATGATCAGCAGGATGCCCCCCGCGACCAGCGCGTACATGACGGTTTGCGGACCAAACAGGTTGGCCTTGATCCAGCTGTGGATGGCCAGACCGACCACGATGGCGGGCATCATGCCGAGGATGACGTGGATCAGCGACAGGGTGGCGTGATCCCGGGACGGCTTCTGGCCAAAGTGGATGCCAATCAGGCCAAACAGGCGACGCCAGAAGACGGCGACCACGGCGAGGATGGAGCCAAGCTGGATCACCACTTCGAAAGTGGCAGCCTTGGGCCCTTCAAAGCCCAGCAGATGGCCGACGATAATCATGTGGCCGGTGGAGGAGACGGGGAGGAACTCGGTCAGCCCCTCGACGACGCCCAGAATAAAGGCGACCAGCAGGCTATAAGTGTCAGTCATCGAACAAACAATCCTTAACTTCGTTGATGTAAAAACGCCCCGAGAGGGTCTCGGGGCGGCTTATCTTGCTCGATTGTGACTACTGAGGCTATGTAAAAATCATGAAACCTTTAAGTCAGTCGCGGATAAAGCGGTAGCGGGTCTGATGGTGATAACGCTCGCCCGGCAGTAGCCAGGGGTTGCCCAGCTCGGGCCGGTTCGGACTGTCGGGCAGTTGCTGCGCCTCAAGACAGAAGCCGTCGTGATCCCGGTGCGACTGGCCGCTGCGGTTCCGGGTATTGCTCAGCCAGTTACCGGTGTAGAACTGCAGCGAAGGTTGGTTGGTATAGACCTCCATCGCCAGCTCTCTGTCACCCGATACCACGCGAGCTGCCCACTCTTGCGCCGGGCCGTTGAGCACAAAAGCATGATCGTACCCCTTGGCTTGTTGCTGCTGGGGATGGCTCAGCCAATCTTGGCCAATCAGGCGCTCGCGGCGCAGATCGAACGGCCCCTCCACCGGAGTGATGGCGATCGGCAGGCCGCTCGGGTCGGTCGGCAGGAAGTGGTCGGCATTGATGCTGATGAGGTGGTCACGCACATCGCCGCCGTTCGGGTTGTCATCGAGATTGAAGTAGGCATGGCTGGTGAGGCTGATCGGCGTCGCGGCATCCGTGCTGGCGATGAAATCCACCACCAGATCGCTCTGCTCCAGCCGGTACTCCAGGGTTACCCGCAGATTGCCGGGAAATCCCTGATCCCCCGCTCGGGAGAGCAAGGTCAGTTTGACCCGATCCGCTTCCAGCTCCTTGATCTGCCACCGCTGGCGATGAAAGCCCGCCTGCCCGCCATGCAGGCAGTTAAGTGCCTGATTGGCATCCAGCGACCAGCGCTGGCCATCGCGTAGCAGCTCGGCGCCGCCGATGCGGTTGGCGAAACGCCCCGCTACCGCGCCCAGCCACACCTGTTGGGTGGGATAGGCGTCGTCGGCACAACCCAGCAGCACTTCGCGCCGTTTGCCCGCTACCGGCAGGGTGAGGGAGGTGAGGGTGGCGCCGAAGTCGAGGCCGCGCAGGCGCAGCCCCTCCTCGTTTTCCAGTTCGAATGGCGTCATGGCGCTGCTCATAGCTTGCCTGCACCGGCGCTGGCAGAGCAGACGTAGCAGTCAGCCTTGAGGCCGAAGCGGGTCGGATACTCGGCTTCGACCGCGGCGATCACCTCGGCCACCTTCTCGGGGCGCAGCAGGGCGACCACGCAGCCGCCGAAGCCGCCGCCAGTCATCCGCACACCGCCTTCGGTGCCGATCCTGGCCTTGATGATCTCCACCAGACCGTCGATGGCGGGCACGGTAATTTCGAAGTCATCGCGCATGGCGGAGTGCGAGTCGGCCATCAGCTCGCCGAGGCGGGTCAGGTCGTGGCTCGCCAGTGCATCGGCGGCCGCCAGGGTGCGGGCGTTTTCACCGACGATGTGGCGGGCACGGCGATAGCAGGCCTCATCCAGCCCGGCTTTGCCCGCTTCCAGTCCGGCCAGATCGAGGTCGCGCAGCGCCTTGACCCCGTAGTGATGGGCGGCCGCTTCGCACTGCTGGCGGCGGGTGTTGTATTCGCTGTCCACCAGACCGCGACGCACATTGGAGTTGACGATCAGCACCGCCAGATCGCTGGGCATGGGGATGAGACGGGTCCCCAGCGAGCGGCAGTCGAGCAGCAGGGCATGATCGGTTTTGCCGCTGGCGGAGATCATCTGATCCATGATGCCGCAGTTGCAGCCGACGAACTTGTTCTCCGCCTGCTGGCCGTTGAGGGCGATCTCGGCCTGGCTGATGTCGAGCCCCAGCGCCTCCTTGAAGGCCTGACCGATGGCTACTTCCAGCGAGGCGGAGGAGGAGAGCCCCGCCCCCTGCGGCACGTTGCCGGAGACCACCAGATCGAGGCCGCGCAGGGCATAGCCACGCTCCTGCAGATACTTCACCACGCCGCGGATGTAGTCGCTCCAGCGCTGGCTGGGGTGGTGTTCAATGGGCTGGTCGAGGTCGAACTGGTCACGCTGGTTGTCGTAGTCGGCGGCGATCACCTGCACTTGCCAGTCATCGCGCAGGCCGATGGCGACGCAGGTCTCGTAGTCGATGGCGCAGGGCAGCACGAAGCCGTCGTTGTAGTCGGTATGTTCACCGATGAGGTTGACGCGGCCGGGGGCGCGCACCAGCAGATCGGGCGCTTTGGCAAATTGCTCGGCAAAAACGGTGCTGACGCGTTGGCTGGGGGTCATAGGGCCTCCTCATTGGTGTGGCTGGTCTGGGTGTAGTGAATGGGGCTCAGGGTACGCAGCCGCTCGGCAGCCTGCTCGGGGGTAAGGTCGCGCTGGGTTTCGGCCAGCATCTCGAAGCCGACCATGAATTTGCGCACGGTGGCGGAGCGCAGCAGTGGCGGATAAAAGTGGGCATGCAACTGCCACGCCTCGGGGCAATCCGATTTGGGTGGCGCAAAGTGCCAGCCCATGGAGTAGGGGAAGCTGCACTCGAACAGGTTGTCGTAGCGGCTGGTGAGCTCCTTGAGCGCCACCGCCAGATCCTGTTGCTGGGTCTTGGTCAGGTTGAGCATGGAGGGGACGTGCGCCTTGGGCAGCAGCTGGGTTTCGAACGGCCAGGCGGCCCAGAAGGGAACCACGGCGAGCCAGTGCTCGGTCTCTACCACGATACGCGAGCGATCCGCCAGCTCCCGCTCTACATACTCCAGCAGCATGGGGCGGCCATGCTCGGCCAGCCAGTCACGCTGGTGCTGCTCTTCGCGGGCGATCTCGTTGGGCAGGAAGTCGCTGCCCCAGATCTGGCCGTGGGGGTGCGGGTTGGAGCAGCCCATGACGGCCCCTTTATTTTCAAAGACCTGCACCCACTCCCACTGGGCCGACAGCTCGGCGACCTGAGCCATCCAGGTGGTGATCACCCCCTCGATGGCGGGCAGCGGCAGCTCGGGCAGGGTCTTGCCGTGATCCGGCGAGAAGCAGATGACCCGGCTGGTGCCGCGGGCGGCTTCCAGTTTCAGCAGGGGATCGCTGGCGCTATCGGCGGCCGGGGTATCCTGCATCAGGGCGGCGAAGTCGTTGGTAAAGACAAAGGTGCCCTTGTAGTCGGGGTTGATGTCGCCAGTGACCCGGGTGTTGCCCGCGCAGAGGAAGCAGTCGGGATCGTGGGCCTGTTTGGGGGCCTGACTCACCTTCTCCACCTGTCCCTGCCAGGGGCGTTTGGCCCGATGGGGGGAGACCAGCACATACTGGCCGGTCAGCGGGTTGAAGCGGCGATGGGGATGATCGACGGGGTTGAACATCATCTCTCCTGAATAATGTATTGAAAAATAAAGTCGTTTATTACCGGGGAGCAGGCAGACCTACTCCTCGTAACCGTTCGGATTGGCGGATTGCCAGCGCCAGCTGTCGGCGCACATGGCGTCGATGTTGCGGGTCGTCTGCCAGCTCAGCTCACGCTGCGCCTTGGCCGGATCGGCCCAGCAGGCGGCGATGTCGCCCGGGCGGTGCGGTTCGATGCGAAATGGCAGCGGCTTGCCACAGGCGGCAGAGAAAGCGGCGACCAGCTGCAACACGCTCTGGCCCTGACCTGTGCCCAGGTTGTAGGTGTGCACGCCACCCTTGCCTACGCAGTGTTGCAGCGCCTTGACGTGTCCTTCGGCAAGATCCATTACATGGATGTAGTCGCGCACGCCGGTGCCGTCCGGGGTGGGGTAATCGTTTCCAAAGACAGACAAGCAGTCGCGACGGCCGATGGCCACCTGGGTGATATAGGGCATCAGATTGTTGGGGATCCCTTGCGGGTCTTCACCCATAGTGCCCGATTCGTGGGCGCCGACCGGATTGAAGTAGCGCAGCAGGGTCATGCTCCAGTGGGGCTCCGCCAGCTGCAGATCTTCGACGATCTCCTCGATGATCAGCTTGGATCGTCCGTAGGGGTTGGTGGCGCTGCGGGGGAAATCTTCGCGGATTGGCAGGCTGGCCGGATCACCGTAGACGGTGGCCGAGGAGCTGAACACCAGATTGTGCACCCCGGCCCGTTTCATCGCCTGTAGCAGGGTGAGGGTGCCGCCGAGGTTGTTCTCGTAGTAATCCAGTGGAATGCGAGTCGACTCACCGACCGCCTTGAGGGCGGCAAAGTGGATCACTGCGTCGATCTGCTGCTCGGCAAAGATCTGGTCAAGCAGGGCCGCATCGCGAATATCCCCTTGATAAAACACGGGTTGCTGGCCGCTGATGGCGGCGATTCGCGCCAGCACGCTGCGCTTGCTGTTGCCGAGGTTGTCGACTACCACGGGATTCATGCCTGCCGCTTGCAGGGCCAGACAGGTGTGGCTGCCGATATATCCGCAACCGCCGGTGACCAGAACGTTCATCTTGCTCTCCACTGAAAAGTGTCTGGAAGCAGTCTAGCCGAGGGTGTGGCGACCAAACTGTGAGCTTGCTTGCAAAACAGTGTAAACGATTACACCGTTTTTATGGTCATCCTGACGGCAGATATGCGTTTCACCCCTGTTTTCAATGGGTTTGCTGGGTATAATGGCGCTCTATTGCACAGTGAAAGAAGTGAAAACAGTATGAGCACCATCAAGGATGTCGCCCGTTTGGCCAATGTGTCAGTGGCAACGGTTTCACGGGTGATGAACAACTCCCCCAAGGCCAGCGCCGCGTCTCGCGAAGTGGTGCAGAAGGCCATGGCTGAACTGGGCTACACCCCCAACGCCAACGCGCGGGCACTGGTCAGCCAGACCTGCGACACCATGGGGGTAGTGGTCGGTGACGTGGCCGATCCCTTCTTCGGTGCACTGGTGAAGGGGGTCTCCGGCATCGCCGTCGAGCAGAACCTCCACCTGCTGATGGGTAACGGTTTTCACAAGGCGCGTCAGGAGCGTGAGGCGATCGAGCTGCTGATCGGCAAGCGCTGCGAGGCGCTGGTGGTGCACAGCAAGGCGCTTAGCGACGAGGAACTTTACGACTACGCCATGCGGGTGCCCGGTATGGTGCTGATCAACCGCGATATTCCAGCCCTCAAGGGACGCTGCATCGCTCTCAACAATCGGCTGGGTGCGGCTACGGCGACTCGCCACTTGATCGAACTGGGTCACCGCCATATCGCCTTTATCAGCTCGGATCACGCCATCGAGGATGCCACCTTGCGGCTGCAGGGCTATCAGGATGGACTGATGGAAGCCGGTCTGGCAGCCGATCCCGAGCTTATCGAGAGCGGCACGCCAAACGAGGAGGGGGGCGAGCGCGCCATGCTCAATCTGCTGGCCAAGGGGCTCAAGGTGACCGCCGTAGTTGCCTATAACGATGCCATGGCGGCGGGCGCCATCTCCGTGTTGGCGGACAACGGTCTGCGAGTGCCGGAGGAGGTCTCGGTAGTGGGCTTCGATGACATCATCTATGCCAGATATTTGCGCCCCAAGCTCTCCACCATGCGCTATCCCATCGAGTTGATGGCGGCACAGGCGGCCAAGCTGGCCATTCAGCTGGCGGCGGGGGAGAGTGACGCGACCCAGAGCCGGATCTATACCCCCACCCTGATCAATCGCCACTCGGTTGCACCGGTTCGGGCCGGATAACCCCCTTTTGCGGCCCTGTTCGAGGCTGTTTATTGCACAGTTATTGTTTTACCTATTTTTAATCATTTTTACTCCGCTTTACTTAACAAAATCAGTGTAATCGTTTACATCTGTGTGAGCGAGATCGCCGTTCCCAGCGTCATACTTCTCTAGACTGAATACGTTTTCCAATCAGCAGGGAGAGAGTGAATGCTCAGGGAGATAGTGGCGCGTCAGGATTGGCAGACTCAGGCCATTACATCGGTAAACCGGCTGGCTGCCCATACCCCCATGTTCAGCTGGCGCAGCGAAACGGATGCCAGGGGGGATCTGGCCTCTTCCTCCCGTCTCTTGCTCGATGGCGAGTGGCGCTTCTCCTTCTTTGCCGCTCCCGAATTGGTGCCCGAGAGTTGGCTGGCGCAGGATCTGGTTGATGCTTGCCCCATTGCAGTGCCGGGCAACTGGCAGCTGGATGCCGCCTATCCGGCTGCGCGGCCGCTCACCGATGGCCCCATCTACACCAATATCAAGTACCCCTTTCCCTGCGATCCACCGCGAGTACCGGCAGAGAACCCCACCGGTTGCTACTCCCGTGAGTTCGAACTTCCTGCCGACTGGTTGGCCAGTGGCCAGAGCCGGATCATCTTTGACGGGGTGAGCAGTGCCTTCCACCTTTTTTGCAACGGCCGCTGGGTCGGCTACTCCCAGGACAGCCGGCTGCCCGCCGAGTTCGATCTGACTCCTTATCTGCAAGCCGGTCGCAACCGGTTGGCGGTGCTGGTACTGCGCTGGTCCGACGGCGCCTATCTGGAAGATCAGGATATGTGGTGGCTGTCGGGGATCTTCCGCTCCGTCAGCCTGCTGCACAAACCGTCCCGCCATCTGATGGACATGCGGGTGACCCCCGAGCTGGACGCCTGCTATCGGGATGGCCGTCTAAAGATTGCCCTGCAGGTCGCCAATGGGGCTGGCCTCTCGGTAGAGGCCAATCTCTATGACGGCAGCGAGCGGGTTGCGACCCTGCGCCAGCCGATCGGCACCCAAGCAATTGATGAGAAAGGAGCTTACGACGATCGCGCCGAGCTGTGGCTCGATGTGGCTGCGCCGCGCAAGTGGAGCGCCGAGACGCCTCATCTCTGTCGCCTGACTCTGACCCTGCTGGACGAGCAGGGCCACGCCATCGAGAGCGAGGCGTGCGATGTGGGCTTTCGGGTGGTGGAGATCCGTGGCGGCCTGCTGCGGGTCAACGGGCAGCCGCTGCTTGTTCGCGGTGCCAACCGTCATGAACACCATCCCGCCAAGGGTTATGCCATCGATCGCGCCACCATGGAGCGGGATCTGCTGCTGATGAAGCGGCACAACTTCAATGCGGTGCGCTGCTCCCACTACCCCAATCACCCCGACTTCTATCGCCTCTGCGACCGGCTCGGTCTCTATGTGGTGGACGAGGCGAATCTGGAGACCCACGGCATGACCCCTATGGGGCGGTTGGCGCGGGATCCCGCCTGGAGCAACGCCTTTCTGGAGCGGGCGACCCGCATGGTGGCACGGGATTTCAACCACCCCTCCATCATCATCTGGTCGCTGGGTAACGAGTCGGGTTACGGCCCGGCTCACGATGCCATGTATGGCTGGATAAAGCGCAGCGACCCGAGCCGTCCGGTGCAGTACGAGGGGGGAGGGGCAGATACCCCGGCGACCGACATCATCTGCCCCATGTATGCCAGAACCCATCAGGATCAGCCCTTCCCGGCGGTGCCCAAGTGGGCGTTGGCCAAGTGGATCGGCCTGCCCGGCGAGCACCGACCGCTGATCCTCTGCGAATATGCCCACGCCATGGGCAACAGTCTCGGGGGCTACGCCCACTATTGGCAGGCGTTTCGCGATCATCCACGTCTGCAAGGCGGCTTTGTCTGGGATTGGGTCGATCAGGGGCTCGACAAATACACCGCCGATGGCCGCCACTACTGGGGCTATGGCGGCGATTTTGGTGATGTGCAAAACGATCGCCAGTTCTGCTGCAACGGCCTGCTGTTCCCGGATCGCACCCCCCATCCAGCCCTGTGCGAGGCAAAGCGTGCCCAGCAGCCGTTCCGCTTCACTCTGCTTGAGCACACCCCGCTGCGGGTGAGGATCGAGAGCGAATACCTGTTTCGGGAAACCGACAACGAGCGGCTTTGCTGGCAGCTGTGTGAGAACGGCCATGTGCAGCAGCAGGGGGAGTTCTCCCTTGAGCTGGCGCCACAGGGGGTGGTCGAGTTGACCCTGAGCGAGACACTGCCCGCCTTTGCGGCAGGCTCACTGGCCTGGCTCGATCTGGCCATTGTTCAGCCACAGGCCACTCTCTGGTCGCAGGCGGATCACAAGGTCGCCCGTCAGCAGTTCACCCTGCCGCCCCCCCTTGCCCTGCCAGCGCCGGTCGCTGCCGCCACCCTGAGCGAGCAGCCGGATGGCTGGCGGATCACTGCCGCAAACAGCCAGTGGTGGCTCGACAAGCTGAGCTGCCGCATCACCAGTTGGCAAAAATCGGGGCAGGAGCAGCTGCTGGCGCCGATCATGGATCACTTCTATCGCGCACCGCTCGACAACGACATTGGCACTAGCGAAGCGGATCACGCCGACCCCAACTCCTGGATTGCTCGCTGGCAGGGCTGTGGTCTCGGTCAGTGGCAGCACCGCTGTCTGGGGATTTCGGTCGCCGGAGGGGATATCCGGGTCAGTCATGGCTACTTCCACCACGATGAGCTGCTGCTGGTGAGTCACTGGCATCACCACTTTACCGACGATGGTGCCATGAGCCTGGAGATAGAGACCGAGTTGGCACAGGTGCTGCCGTCGCTGCCGCGGATTGGCCTGCTGCTTCATCTGGCCGAGGTACCGGCGCGAGCCGAATGGCTGGGGCGTGGGCCGCACGAAAACTATCCGGATCGCCTGCTGGGCGCCGATCTGGGGCGCTGGAGTCTGCCGCTGGAGGCGATGCATACACCTTATATCTTCCCGAGTGACAACGGCTTGCGCTGCGATACCCGCCAGTTGCAGCTGGGCAGCACGATGGTGAACGGCTGCTTCCATTTCAGTGCCAGCCGCTTCAGTCAGCAGCAGCTGGCCGCCGCCCGTCACCAGAGCGATCTGGTGGCTGAAGCAGGGCTGTGGGTCTGTCTCGATGGCGCCCATATGGGGGTGGGCGGGGATGACTCCTGGAGTCAGAGCGTGCGTCCCGAGTATCAACTGCTTGAGCGCCGTTACCGTTGGAGCTGCACTCTCCGTTAATCCAGCTATTGAAGCGACTGTCGAGCCAGTGCGCCATTTTGACAACAGACCAGTAACGACTAGCCTCAATGCTGTGGGAAAGATTGAGTCTCAAATCTGATTTTAATTTATATGTATTTGAAAAATAAAAACAAATTTTCAATGTAACAGAGTGTAATCGTTTTCATTTTGTCGTCATGATCACAGAAGAAATGACAACAAACTGATTACATTGATTGGCGCTTGCTCAATTGCTCGCCACCCTACAACACAGATAGACACATCGGAGCACACATAATGAAAAAACTGACCACAGTTGCCGCCCTGCTGATGGGCATGATGGCTGGAGCCAACGCCCAGGCTGACACCCGTATCGGGGTAACCGTCTACAAATACGACGACAACTTCATGGCGGTCGTGCGCAAGGCCATCGAGAAGGAGGCGGCAGCCACTCCGGGGGTGGAACTGCTGATGAACGACTCCCAGAACGACCAGTCCAAGCAGAACGACCAGATCGACGTGCTGCTGGCCAAAGGGGTGAAGGCGCTGGCCATCAACCTGGTTGACCCGGCTGCGGCACCGGTGGTGATTGAGAAAGCCCGTGGCGAAGATATCCCGGTGGTCTTCTACAACAAGGAGCCGAGCGCTACCGATCTGGCCAGCTACGACAAGGCCTACTACGTGGGCACCGACTCCAAGGAGTCAGGGATCATCCAGGGTCAGCTGATTGCCAAACACTGGAAAGCCCATCCGGAGTGGGATCTGAACAAGGATGGCGTGATCCAGTTCGTGCTGCTGAAAGGGGAGCCGGGCCACCCGGATGCTGAAGCGCGCACCTCCTACGTGGTCAAGACCCTGAACGATGGCGGCGTCAAGACTGAACAACTGCACATGGATACCGGTATGTGGGATACCGCCATGGCGAAAGACAAGATGGACGCCTGGATCTCCGGCCCCAACGCCAACAAGATCGAAGTGGTCATCGCCAACAACGACGGCATGGCAATGGGTGCAGTCGAGTCACTGAAAGCCCAGGGCAAGACTGCCATTCCGGTATTCGGCGTCGATGCGCTGCCGGAAGCGTTGGCCATGGTCAAGAGCGGTGCCATGGCGGGTACCGTGCTGAACGATGCGGCCAACCAGGCCAAAGCCACCTTCGAGCTGACCAAGAACCTGGCTGAAGGCAAACCGGCCGGTGAAGGCACCAAGTGGAATATCGTCGACAAGGTAGTACGTGTTGCCTACGTCGGTGTGGATAAAGACAACCTGTCCCAATTCGAGTAATTCCCTCCTCCAGGGCAAGGGAGATCCCCTTGCCCTTTTTTCAACCAGATGTGATGGCTGATATGACAACACAGCAACAATCAGAATGGCTGTTGGAGATGATTGACGTCAGTAAGAGCTTTCCTGGCGTCAAGGCACTCGATAATGTCAATTTACGGGTCCGTCCTCATTCTGTGCATGCGTTGATGGGCGAGAACGGAGCGGGAAAATCCACACTGCTCAAGTGCCTGTTCGGCATTTACGAGAAGGATCAGGGCAAGATCTTCTTCAAGGGGCAGGAGATCAACTTCACCTCCTCCAAAGAGGCGCTGGAAAATGGCGTCTCCATGGTGCATCAGGAGCTCAACCTGGTGTTGCAGCGTACCGTGATGGACAACATGTGGCTCGGCCGCTACCCCACCAAGGGGTGGTTTATCGACCACGGCAAGATGTATGACGACACCAAGCGCATCTTCGATGAGCTGGATATCGACATCGATCCCAAGGTGAAGGTCGCGACCCTGTCGGTCTCCCAGATGCAGATGATCGAGATCGCCAAGGCGTTCTCCTACGACGCCAAGATCGTCATCATGGACGAACCCACCTCCTCCCTGACCGAGAAAGAGGTGAACCACCTCTTCAAGATCATCAACAAGTTGAAGGATAAGGGGTGCGGCATCGTCTACATCTCTCACAAGATGGAGGAGATCTTCCAGCTCTGTGACGAGATCACCATATTGCGGGATGGCCAGTGGGTGGCAACCCAGCCGCTCAAGGGCATGACCATGGATCAGATCATCGGCATGATGGTCGGCCGTGAACTGACTCAGCGTTTCCCGGAAAAGACCAACCAGCCGAAAGAGGTGATCCTCGAGATCGAACACCTGACGGCGAAAAACCAGCCCTCCATTCAGGATGTGACCTTCAACCTGCACAAGGGGGAGATCCTCGGCATCGCCGGACTGGTGGGGGCCAAGCGCACCGATATCGTCGAGACCCTGTTCGGTATTCGCGATCGCAGTCAGGGCAGCATCAAGCTGCACGGCAAAGAGGTGGCCAACCACAACGCCCACGAAGCGATCCGCAACGGCTTTGCGCTGGTGACGGAAGAGCGCCGCTCCACCGGTATCTACTCCCGGCTCGATATCGCCTTCAACTCCCTGATCGCCAACATGGACAGCTACAAGGGCTCCATGGGGCTGCTCAGCGACAACAAGATGAAGAGCGATACCCAGTGGGTGATCGACTCCATGCGGGTCAAGACGCCGACCCAGCAGACCCAGATAGGTTCCCTCTCCGGGGGCAACCAGCAGAAGGTGATCATCGGTCGCTGGCTGCTGACCCAGCCGGAGATCCTGATGCTCGACGAGCCCACCCGCGGCATCGACGTCGGGGCCAAGTTCGAGATCTACCAGCTCATCCTGGAGCTGGCGAAGAAGGACAAGGGGATCATCATCATCTCGTCAGAGATGCCGGAATTGCTGGGGATCACCGACCGCATCATGGTGATGAGCAACGGCCGGGTCGCCGGGATCGTCAATACCAAAGAAACTGACCAGAGCGAGATACTGCGCCTGGCATCTCTGTACCTCTAGAGACAGGAAGACATTTATGGAGTCGGCTAAAAATTTCAATCTGATGCAGGCGCTCAAGGAAAACGCCATCTATCTGGTGCTGCTGGTGCTGCTCATGGTCATCGTGATCCAGGAGCCCTCCTTCCTGAGCCTCACCAACTTCAGCAACATCCTGACCCAGTCCTCGGTGCGGGTCATCATAGCGCTGGGGGTGGCGGGCATCATCATCACTCAGGGGACGGATCTCTCGGCCGGTCGTCAGGTTGGTCTGGCGGCACTCATCGCGGCAACCATGTTGCAGGCGCTGACCAACGTCAACAAGGTGTTCCCGACGCTGGGAGAGGTGCCCATTCCGGCGGTGATCCTGCTGGTCTGTGTGGTGGGGGCGCTGATTGGTCTGGTCAACGGTCTCATTGTGGCCTACCTGAACGTTACCCCGTTCATTACCACCCTGGGCACCATGATCATCGTCTACGGTATCAACTCCCTCTACTTTGACTCGGTAGGGGCCTCGCCGGTGGCCGGGTTTGATCCCCGCTTCTCCAGCTTCGCCCAAGGGTTTATCCGGATAGGAGGATTCAAGCTCTCCTATCTTACCTTCTACGCGGCCATCGCCAGCGTGTTCGTCTGGGTGCTGTGGAACAAGACCCGTTTTGGCAAGAACATCTTCGCCATCGGCGGCAACCCCGAGGCGGCCAAGGTCTCCGGCGTCAACGTGGCGGTCAATCTGGTGATGATCTATGCGCTGGCGGGGGTCTTCTACGCCTTCGGCGGCATGCTGGAAGCGGGCCGGATCGGTAGCGCCACCAACAACCTCGGCTTCATGTACGAGCTGGATGCCATTGCGGCGTGCGTGGTGGGCGGCGTGTCGTTTGCTGGCGGGGTGGGAACGGTCGCGGGTGTGATCACCGGCGTACTTATCTTCACCCTGATCAACTATGGCTTGACCTATATCGGCGTCAGCCCTTACTGGCAGTTCATCATCAAGGGCGGCATCATCATTCTGGCGGTGGCCCTGGACTCCATGAAGTACGCCAAGAAGAAATAACGATTGGCAGGGAGGGTTGGCGTTGCCAGCCCTCTCTTCTGGAGGGAACCCATGCCATTCAAGGTCAAGATTTACCTCTTGCTGCTACTGGCCATTCTGGTCACCATCGGCACCGCCGGACTCAGCGTGAATCACTTCATCAGTGGCTACATTCGCACTCAGGCCACCCACAACATCACCGAGCAGATCACTCTGGTCAAAGAGAAGCTGGCCAGCGACATCAATCAGAAGATCCTGTTGGCCGCCAACCTCAACTTCGGGGTGACCAACGTCAAGAAGACCCTGCAAGAGACCGGCTTTCACAACATCGTCAAGGTGATCGGCGACATGGCCTTCGATGTGAACGGGGTCATCAACGACAGCGCCAAAGTCGATGCCCTGCGCAAGCTGATCCCCGCCGCCAACAACCAGATCACCGTCAGCCCGCTGCAACAGGTGGATGGCAAGCCGGTCATCACCATTCTGGTGCCGCGCGGTGCTGATTCCGCCTATCTCTACTACCTCGACATGAGCGAGTTCAAGAGCCTGCTGGAGAAGATGAGTGGCGATGGCCGCTACTTCACGCTGGCCGACAGTCAGGGCAACAGCCTCTATGACAGCAAGCCGCAGGGGGAGAGTGAAGCGCGCCCCAACCAGCTGGATATTCGTGGCAGCAGCTGGACGCTGACCGGCTACATCGACCTCGATTACATCCGGGCCATGACCCGGGCCCTAAACGGCCAGATCATCATGGCGCTGTGCGGCGTGGCGATCGTGGTGATGGTGCTGGCAATGCTGGCGCTCAACGTGGCCTATCGCCCCATTCTCTCGTTGCGGGATCTGGTGCTGGAGCTCTCCCGTGGCAGTGGCGATCTCACCTGCCGGCTGGCGGTGACCAGCAAGGATGACCTTGGCCAGATCTCGGCTGGGATCAACCGCTTTATCGAGCGGCTGCAGGAGATGATGGGGGAGGTGCGGCAGGCGAGCGGCCAGCTCAACAGTGGTATAGAAGGGCTGGCCAGCCAGACCGGTGCCGCCCAGTCTCTGCTGGCGGATCATGTACGCGAGACCGAGCAGGTGGTGACTGCCATCAACGAGATGAGCCGCACCGCAGTCTCCGTCTCCGAGAGTGCGGCCAGCACCGCCCAGCTCACCGGCCAGAGCCAGCAGCTGGCAAGCCAGTCCCGTCAGGTGGTGGATCAGGCGATGGCCAGCGTGATGGCGCTGGTGGACGAAGTGGAAGCCACTGCCCGCTCCATTGAAGCGATGCAGCAGGATGTGCAGCAGATTGGCTCTGTGCTCGGGGTGATCGGCAGCATTGCCGAACAGACCAACCTGCTGGCCCTCAATGCCGCCATCGAGGCGGCCCGGGCTGGGGAACAGGGGCGCGGTTTTGCGGTGGTGGCGGACGAGGTGCGTTCCCTCGCGGCCCGTACCCAGCAGAGCACAGCCGAGATCCAGACCATGCTGGCCAGTCTGCAGCGGGGCACCCGAACTGTGGTGGATGCCATGGGCAACACCAAGCAGAGCTGTCAGGGGGCGGCCGAGAACACCACCAGGGTCAACGAGTCGCTGGATCTAATGGCGGGAGAAGTGGTGGAGATCAACGATCTCATCAGCCATATCGCCACGGCGGCGGAACAGCAGAGCGCGGTGGCCGAAGAGATCAATCGCAATATGAGCGCCATCGCTGAAGTGATCCGCCAGCTGACCCACAATGGCGAAGCGACGGTTGCCAGCTCTGCGGCGATGCAGCAGACCTACGACCGGCTGCGGGAGATCGTGGGTCACTTCCGACTGGAGTGAGGCCGATGTTGAGTCAATAACAAAACAGGGCCATCCGGCCCTGTTGTTGTTTTCCTGTCTGCCTGAATCAACCGGCCTTGCGGCGCAGATAGACCCCGGCTTCCATGTGATGGGTCCAGGGGAACTGGTCGAACAGGGCGAAACGGGCGATCTCGTGGGTTTCGCCCAGCACGGCCATGTTGGCCTGCAGGGTCTCGGGGTTGCAGGAGATGTAGAGGATGTTGTCGTACTCCTGCACCAGCTTGACGGTGGCATCGTCGAGACCGGCGCGGGGCGGGTCGACGAAGATGGTGTTGCACTGGTAGCTCTTGAGATCGACCCCCTTGAGGCGGTTGAACTCCCGCTCGCCACGCATCGCCATGGTGAACTCCTCGGCCGACATGCGCAGGATGATCAGGTTGTCGACGCCGTTGGCGGCGATGTTGAACTGGGCGGAGTCGACGCTCGGCTTGGCGATCTCGGTGGCCAGCACCTTGCGGAAGTTCTGCGCCAGCGCGATGGAGAAGTTGCCGTTGCCGCAATAGAGCTCCAGCAGGTCCCCTTCGCTCCCCTTGGTCACATCCAGCGCCCAGGCCAGCATTTGTTCGTTGATGGCGGCGTTGGGCTGGGTGAAGCTGTTCTCCACTTGCTTGTAGATGAGCTGGCGACCCGCCACGTTGAGCTGTTCGATGACGAAGTCATCCCCCAGACAGATCTTCTGCTTGTGGGCGCGGCCAATCAATTGCAGCTCGAACCCCTTGGCGCGCAGATCGGCCTGCAGCGCTTCGGCGGCCTGTTGCCATTCGGCCTCCAGCTTGCGGTGATAGAGCAGGCTGACAATGATCTGGCCGGACTGGGTGGAGAGGTAGTCGATCTGGAACAGCTTGCGGCGCAGCACCGGGTGTGGGCGCAGCCCCTCCAGCAGCAGCGGCATCAACTGGTTGATGAGGCGGCTGGCGGTAGGGAAGTGGTCTATCTTGATGATCTCTTTGGTCGCCGGGGCATACATGCAGTGGAAGAGGTCATCCCCTTCGTGCCAGATGCGAAATTCGGCGCGCATCCGGTAGTACTCCGCCGGTGAGCTGTGCACTTCCAGCGCCGGGAGGGTGAAGCCGGCAAACAGCTCGGTGAGGCGAGCGCGCTTTTCGTCGAGTTGGGCCTGATAGTCGGCCGCGGCTCTAGGCGCCGGAGCGTTCGCGGAAGGCTGTTGGGATTGGGTCATAAATACCTCACATGCACACCGGCCGGGCCGGGTCGAAATCGGGGGAAGGCAACAGGCCACCCAAAGGGGCCCGATTTTAAAAGCCAGCCGCAGATTGTCCAGCATTTTGTGGTCAAGAAGTGTTCAGTCAGGCCGATAGCTGATCTACAGGCATGGTGGGAGGACACATTATGCAGATCGAAGGCGTGGGCGCAGCCCAACCCAAGGGAGTGGGTGTTTCTCCCAAATCGCCCCAACAGGCGGAGCAGAAACAGGTCAAGAGCGAGGAGGCGGTCTCCTTGCACAAGCCGCCCAAGTGGGCGCAGGTGCTGATCCAGCAGGCATTGCAGTTCTCGCTGGAGATCAACGGCCAGGGCTATCAGGCGCCGAAGGTGAAAGAGCCCGAGGAGATCACCCCGGAGACCCTGTTCGACTTCCAGTCGGTGGCTGACAACGTGCTGCAGTTCGTGACCGGGCGGCTTGGTGCCGCGCGAGCCGATGGCAAATCCGACGACGACCTGACCGGGATGATGGAGCAGGCCCGCAAGGGGGTCGACAAGGGCTTTGACGAGGCGAAGAAGCAACTCGGCAAGTGGGCGACTGACAACGACGATATCAAAACCGGTATCGATCAGAGCTACAAGCTGATCCAGAAAGGGCTCGAGGAGTTCGAGAAGGAGTTCTTCGGCAAGGTCTCCCCGACCGACATGGGACAGGCCGAGATGGCCAGTCGCCAGCAGGGGTATCTGGAGATCCAGACCAAGGATGGCGACAAGGTGGTGCTGCGCTTCAACGATAGCTGGCAGACCAAGTCCCAGAGCAGCGAGAGCGGCAGCCAGTTCAGCCTCAAATCGAGCCAGAGCTTCAGCTTCTCGCTGGAGGGAGATCTCAGCAGCGACGAGATGGAGTCCATCGGCAAGCTGGTCAAGGGGATCGACGAGCTGGCGGGGAACTTCTTCTCCGGCAACTTCGAGGATCTGCTGAACAAGGCGGGCGAGCTGAAACTGGATGACAGCCAGCTGGCCTCCTACTCCCTCAAGCTCAAGCAGAGCGTCAAGCTGAGCCAGACCTATCAGGGGGCGCACTCCCTGCAGGATCTGATCAAGCCGTTTGCCGACTATCTGCCGAAGCTGGACCAGGTGCAGAAACAGGCGGATACCCTGCTGCCACCATCCCAGCAACAGGCGCTGACCCCGGCCGTGCTGGCCGCGAGAGGGGAAGGGGAACCTGCACAGGTCGATCGCTTCACCAGTTTCAACCGGCGGATGCTGGAGGCGCTGCGGATGATCAACCAGTTCCAGCCCTCCACCGAGCCCGCCAGTAAGAACGCCTGAGCCACAGCGCGTAACGCAAGTAATGTCCTGCCGTTTGCCAGCCCTTCCCGGGGCTGGCAAACTGGCCTTTTATCCAATCCGGTTGCCCCATGAACCCCAAGAAGCCAAGAGACAAGCGCGAGCTCTGCTACCCCTTTATCTTCGAAACCTCGCTCAAATGTGATTTTGAAATTGCCACCGACGAGCTCTGCTGTCAGGTCGGGGCAGTGCTGTCACACCTTGCGCCGGATGCGGATACTCGGCCCGTGATGGCGGATCTCGCGGCGTTGCAGCGACTTATCTATAACCTAAACGGCTCGGTACGCGGCAAGCTGGGGATCTTCGATGCAGATCTTGAGTGGCTCAAGGCCCGTTACGACCACTACAACGAGGCGAGTCGCGGCAGCGTCACCGGTTTCGTGCTGCCGCAGGGGCCGCAGCCCATTCCCACCCTCCATCTGTGCCGCTGCGGCAGCAAGAAGGTGGTGCGGCTGCTGGTCAGGCTGGAAGAGAGCGAGGTGGCCTTCGATCCCATTCTCTATCGCTTCACCAACCTGCTGGCCAACTTCTTCTTCGTGCTCACCGTCTACCTCAAGCAGCGCTGGCAGGTGCCGGAAGTGCCCTACGTCAGCATCAACTACTGATGGCGGCAGGCAAAGAGCCAAACGTCATGGTGGATTGAACGGAATAAAAAACCGGAGCCTTGGGCTCCGGTTTTGTTTATCAGCATGTCAGTTGCTCGCTCAGCTGGAGATCAGCACTCTCGCCGAGTTGGCGGGGATGGTGAGCTGCACCTCGCCCTGCACCACTTCAAACTTCTCACCGTTGAAGGCGTCGGTGAAGCGGCTGGCAGGGCTGGCGGTCTGCCACAGGGGCAAGCTGATGGTGCGCGGCTCGCTCGGATGGCGGTTGCAGGCCACCACCACCTGATCGCTTTGCAGGGTACGGGCGAACACATAGCTGTGGGGCCCGGCGTAGAGGGTCTGGATATCGCCACGGCGCAGGGAGGGGCGCTGGCGGCGGATCTGGATCAGCCGACGATAGTGGTCGTGCAGCACATGATCCCAGTCTGTGGTATCCCACGGGAAGCAGCGGCGGCAGTCCGGGTCGTTGCCGCCGGAGAGCCCCACTTCATCGCCGTAGTAGATGGACGGCACACCGATATAGGTGAGCAGCAGGGTGGCGGCCAGCTGCATCCGCTGCTTGTCTTCACCCAGCAGGTGGAGGAAGCGGGCAGTGTCGTGGCTGTCCAGCAGGTTGAACTGGGCCAGCTGGTTCTTGAACGGGATGTGGGCCCGCGCCAGCTTGAGCCAGCGATCCAGCTCTTCGGCGCTGATCTTGATGGGGTGGTAAGCGATATCCTGCCCCGCCAGGAAGGCGCGGATCGGGTGAGCGAAGCCGTAGTAGTTCATGGCGCCATCCTCCTGATCCCCTTGCAGCCACTGGCTCGCCTCGAAGAAGTGTTCGCCGAGCACATAGGCGTCCGGGTTCTCCTGCTTCACTGCCCCGCGAATGGCACGCACATGACTGCGATTGCCCTCGGCGGTGCCGCGCTCGCCCAGCATGTGGATGACGTCAAAGCGCCAGCCATCGATCTGGTAGGGGGCGCGCATCCAGTAACGGAGGATGGCGTCGTCGGCCCGATAGACGGCGTCTTGTACCTTCTCGCAGGAGAAGTCGAGCTTGGGCAGGCTGCGAATGCCCTTCCAGCTGACGTAATCCCCTTCTTTGTCAAAGGTGTAGAAGCTGCGCCACGGGGAGTCCGGGTTGCTCTGGGCTCCCAGTGGCGGGCAGAACCAGGGGTGCTCGGTAGAGGTGTGGTTGACCACCGCATCGAGGATGATCTTCATGCCGCGCTGGTGCAGGTTGCGGGTCAGCTCGGCGAACTGCTCGTTGCTGCCGAGGTGGGCATCCACCTTGAAGTAGTCCTGGGTGTCGTACTTGTGGTTGCTCGGCGAATCGAAGATGGGGTTGAGGTAGAGCGCCGTCACCCCGAGAGATTGCAGGTAGTGGAGCTTGGCATCGATGCCTGCCAGATCGCCGCCGTAAAATTCGCAGGCGCCGTGGCCCTCTTCGTGGCGACTGACCGGCTCGCCCCACGCCTTGCTGATCACCGCTTTGCCACGGTACTCGTACTCGTGATGCTTGACGCTCAGCGACGGATCGCCGTTGCAGAAGCGGTCGGGGAAGATCTGGTAGAACACCTGATCCTGCACCCAGGCCGGTGGCTGGTGCAGGCTGTTGAAGCGAAAATGCTGCTCCCGTGGCGGCATGGACGCGCTGACGCCCGCCCCGTGCAGCCACCACTGCTCCTCGTCGGTGAGGCACTTGAAGCTGTAGAGGTGGATATCCTGTCCTTTGATGAGCGGCAGGGTCGCCTGCCATACCTGCAGCCGATCGCGGGTGGAGACCGCTGTCATCGGGATCAGGTACTCCTCGTTATCCGGCTCGTGGCGCAGCCATACCTCGCGGATCGGCGCATCCAGCTCGCTAAAGAGGGTCAATTGCAGTGCGTCGGCGCTCTCTTTGAACCAGGGCGCCACCTGGGGATGAAACAGAAACGGATGGGTCATGATGCTTATTGAGTCAGAAGATCGGCGAGGGCATTACCCTGTTCATGCAATGTTTCGAGCTGGCCTGCCAGCGACTTGGGATCCAGTCCCAACTGGTCGGCGAGCGGTTTGGGGAAGCGGGCGATGATGGCCTGGGCAGGCACGCCCGCGTTCCAGGCGAAGGAGATAAACACGGCGAGGCGGATCAGCACCGCCTCCTTGCTGACCGGATCGTGGGAGAGCGGGTCAAGCTGTTGGGAGATGGCATCGACGAAGGCCTCGGAGAGGTTCCAGCGCCGCGCCAGCTCGGCGCCGAGCTGGGCATAGTCGTAGCCGAGCATTTCCCGCTGGGCCTCCACCCGGCTACTGCCGTTCTGGATCGACATATTGATCAGTTCTGCCTCTTCCGGCAGGGTGCTCTGGATCAGCAGTTCACCGATGTTGTGGATCAGGGCGCAGGTAAAGGCCGTTTCGGGATCCAGTGCCTTGGTCTCTTGCGCCAGGGTTTTGGCGATGGTGGCAACCTGGAAGGTCTCGGTCCAGAACTTGTTCTTGTCGAAGCTGGGCGGGGCCTTGAAGGTACCGATGATGCCGGAGGCGACCACCACGGAGCGCAGCCGGTTGAAGCCGAGCCGGATCACCGCCTGTTCGATGGAGGTCACTTCGTTGCCCCGGCGCAGGGCGGCCGAGTTGGCCATCCGCAGCACCTTGACGCTGATCACCTGATCCATGGCGATCTTGGCCGCAATCTCGTCGATGCGGGCATTCTCGTCGTTGAAGCTCTGCATCAACTCGTGCAGTAGCTTGGGAATAGTGGGGAGTTGTTTGATCTTGTCAAACAGGCGATCCATCGACATGGCTGAGGCAGCCTCCGTTGCGAACTCTGCCTCATATTGTGCCACAGCCGGACAACATGTTCCTGTTTGTGATGCGGCTTTGTGAGCGCTAGAACACCCAGTCGCGCAAGGTGTATTCCAAACGGTGCTGTTTGCCCTGCAGGATCAGGTTCTGACTGGTGCCGCTCAGGGTTGCACCCTCGGTAAGGGTGGTCAGCACGGCCTGTTCGATAGTGTCGAGCGGCGGCATGCAGGCCATTTCGGTGCTGCCCAGACTGGTGACCCACAGTTTGTCATCTTCCAGATGGCCCTGACCGAAGTAGCGGTTGCAACCGGCGATGCCGTTGACGGTGAAGTGCTCGCCGATCTCGAAATCGGGGGGATTGTCGCGGGGGGCCTTGATCGGTTCGCCATCCAGTTTGCTCAGTACCCAGTGGTGGTGTTGCAGATCTTGCTGAACAAAGGCGGTCGAGCTGCAGCCAGCGAGCAGTAACAGGGGGATCAGCAAAAAGGGCAATCTGGGCATGAGGGGGCTCCGGTTGGGGGAGCGTCAAGAATACCCTTTTTGGGCAGTCGGGAGCAGGGCGGGAGAGGGGACGACCGACCGCTTCTGTCGCCCCTTGTCCCGCACGACTGTCGCTTAATGGCAACACATTGGTGATGTTGCCATCGATTTACGCTATCTCAGGGCTCAGTTGGCGAACAGCCGCTCGGCATAACGGGCAAGACCCGCAGCCACCGAGCCAAAGTCATCCCCCCCCTCAAGCGGGATGGAGGGGAGCTTCTGGCGGATAAAGCTGGCGATCAGCGGCGAGCGGGCGCTACCGCCGGTGACGAAGATGCGATCCGGCTGCACACCGGCGGCGGCAATCGCTTCGTCCATCAGCTCGCCAATCTTCTCCAGCAGCAGGGCCGAGGCGTTGGCCAGCTGTTCGCGGGTCAGTTCCGCTTCAAGCCCTTTTTCCAGCTCGGCCAGCGACTGGCGATTGAGTTCCTGCTCCGAGAGGGCGATCTTGCCCTGCTCGGCACGCCATACCAGCTGGTGGCTCAGCTTGTGTGCCCGCAGGCTGGCCAGACGACCCAGCTTGCTGCCGGGTTGGCTGTCGAGCTGCAGATCCTGCAGCTGGCGGGCGGTGTCGAGGCTGTAGAAACGGCTCTGGGCGCTGATGTCGTTGATGGCGGCCGCATCCCAGAACAGCGGGTGGGGCAGCGGCTTGCCGGTCTTGAGGGTCTCGTGCATGCCGAGCAGCGGCATCATCCCTTCCACCGTCAGGCGGATATCGAAGTCGTTGCCGCCGATCCGCTGGCCGCTGTGGCCGAGCAGATCGCCGCTGCGATCCAACTGATCGCGGTAGCTGGGACCCATCCGCAGCATGGAGCAGTCGGTGGTACCGCCACCGATATCCACCACCAGCACCACGGCGTCTTCGGTTAGGCGCGCCTCGAATTCAAACCCGGCGGCCACCGGTTCATAGAGGAACTCCACCTGCTCGAAACCGGCCAGACGGGCCGCCTCGGTCAGGATGGCGATAGCTTGCTGGTTGCTCTCTTCCCCCGCCAGACCCTGGAAGTTGACCGGACGGCCGATCACCGCCTGGCGGATCGGTGCACCGAGCTGTTGTTCAGCCTGCTGGCGGACATGGAGCATCATGGCGCAGACGATGTCTTCAAACAGGGCGATCTGGGGGGCCTTGAGGCCATAGGCACCGAGGAAGGATTTCGGTGACTTGATGTAGTAGCCGTCGTCCGGCTCTTCCAGATAGCGCTCCAGTGCAGCGCCGCCAAAGCTCAGCTCGTCGATCAGTCCCTCTTCGCGCATCTGGCGGCGAACCATCTGGGCGCGGGTGACCACGGGGCCACGCAGCTTGAGGTACTCCGCCTGCTGGGCGGGGGCCAGCCCTTCGGCCAACAGACCGGCGATAGCATCCCGGTGGGGGGCATGCAGGGTGGAGGGGAGATAGCGGGATGCGCCAAGATTCAGCAGCCTGGGGCTACCTTGTTCCATCACGGCCACGGCACAGTTGGAGGTGCCGTAATCAAATCCGATAAACATGGGCGCCAGACTCCTGAATAAAAAAGGGGGGCTAGCCTACCCGAAGGCGCCGGGGCGCCCAACCCGGCGCGTGACGAAGAGAGGGCGAGCCCTTATTCCACTTCGTTGTCGCAGCGGCCCTGGCTCTCGATGGCGCGGATATTGCCGAGGGTGGTATCGGCGATGGCGTGCAACGCCTCGCGGGTCAGGAACGCCTGATGGCCGGTGAACAGCACGTTGTGGCAGGCAGACAGGCGGCGGAACACGTCATCGGTGATCACTTCGTTGGACTTGTCGGAGAAGAAGAGATCCTCTTCCTCTTCGTAGACGTCCAGCCCCAGAGCACCGATACGGGAGGTCTTGAGCGCCTCGATGGCGGCGTTGGAGTCGAGCAGGCCGCCACGGCTGGTGTTGATGATCATCACCCCGTCCTTCATCTTGGCAAATGCCTCCTTGTTCAACAGGTGGTAGTTCTCTTTGAACAGCGGGCAGTGCAGGCTGATGATATCGGATTGGCGGAACAGGGTATCGAGATCCACGTACTCGGCTCCCAGCTCGATGGCTGCCGGATTCTGGTAAGGATCGTTGACCAGCAGGCGAACCCCGAAGCCCTTGAGGATGCGCAGAGCGGCCAGACCGATCTTGCCGGTACCGATGACGCCAACGGTCTTGCCATGCATGTTGAAGCCGACCAGCCCTTCCAGCGAGAAGTTGGCGTCGCGGGTGCGCTGATAAGCCTTATGGATGCGGCGGTTGAGGCACATCATCATGCCGACAGCATGCTCGGCGGTTGCCTCGGGGGAGTAGGCGGGTACTCGCACCACTTTCAGCCCCAGCTCTTTGGCAGCCGCCAGATCCACGTTGTTGTAACCGGCGCAGCGCAGGGCAATCACCTGGGTGCCGTTGGCAGCCAGTTCGGTCAATACCTCGCGGTCAGCATCGTCATTGACGAACAGACACACCACCGGGAAGCCGTGAGCCAGTCGGGCCGTTTTGGCCTCCAGCCGCACATCGAAAAACTCCAGGTCGAAGCCGTACTGGCTGTTGGCCTGGTTGAAATGCTCTTTGTCATAGCTCTTGGTACTGAATACGGCGACTTTCATGGTATGTGCTCCGCAGCGTGTGTGTCGTCAAATTACAACAAAATGGGTCAGCTATCACCGGACAAACCGGCTGGTTATTGTCCCCACGGCATAATGGGAACGGCGCTGACTGCACTCTTGTACGAACCATCCACCAGTTTGGTGCTGTAGGTCAGGTAAACCAGTGCATTGCGTTTCTTGTCGTAAAAACGCACCACTTTCTGCTCCTTGAACACCAGTGAAGTGCTGACATCGAACACCTCTTCTCCCGCCTTCAGCTTTTCGGGCAGGGTGATGGGGCCGATCTGGTGGCACGACAGGGAGGCGTGGGAGGGATCTTCCGCCAGTCCCAGCCCGCCTTTTACACCACCGGTCTTGGGGCGCGCCAGATAGCAGGCGACGCCGTCGATGCGCGGGTCGTCGAACGCCTCCACCAGGATCTTGTGGTTGGGGCCAAACAGCTTGAAGGCGGTGCTCACTTCACCGACCGGGTCGGCCTTGTCGGCCAGCGCCGGGTCAGCAAACAGGGCCCCCAGCAGCAGGGGCAGGGCGCGGCGCAGGGCGTTATGTCGCGTGTGGTTATGTGTCATGGTCTCTCCTGTTGGCCCGGCACTCCTCAATAGGGAATGCCCAGGCGACGATAGAGGCTGGCAAGCACCCAGGCGGGGCCTATCAGCAGAAATTGCAGGTCGGCGAGGAAGGAGGGGCGCTTGCCCTCGATCTTGTGGCCGACAAACTGGGCTATCCAGAGCAGCACGAACGCTGCCACGGCGGGCCACAACAGCGGCCCCTGCCATTGGTGGCAGAAGGCCAGCCCGAGCGCGGTCAGCCCGGCCATCCCCGCGAACAGCGAAAACGACAGCTGCAGATAGAACAGCAGCACCGGAATGGCTGCCACTGCCGCCCAGTTGAGGGGCTCTGGCAAGGGCCCGTGTGGCAGACACCAGAGCAGCGCCAGCGAGCAGAGATAGATGCCCGGCACCGCCAGTTTGTGGATGGCGACGTTTATCGGATGGCGATGGCTCTGGCCGTACTGCGCAAACCACTCCTGGATTCCTTTCATGGCACCTCCCTGGCGCACTGTGTTCTCGCTGCCTGACCTTCGTGGTCAGGCGCTCGGGATGCTTATCCCTGCGGTGGATACTCCCAATATTGGGCCGGAATGGATTTTAGCAACGAGGTCATATCCGGATTGGGCAGGGCGATGGTGACCCGCTGATCGAGGTTGGCGCTGGCGAGCGCTTCGCGGATCTTGGGGTTGTCATTGAAGAACTTCATAAAACTGCCATCGGCATAGGCCCGCTCCAGCCCGGTCTGAATCGCCTTGGCCAGCTTGGGGTATTCGGGGCTGACGAAGAAGAACTGGGCGAAGGGGTAGCGGATCAGCAGATGCTGCTCGATAGCGAGGTTGGGATACTGCGCCACCAGCTCGCTGCGCTCGGCGAAGATCTCCACCAGGGCGCGCGGGAAGAAATCGATCTTGTCGCCGTCGTTGATAAGGCGAAACAGGCTGCTGTATCGGCCGGAGAAGGTCGGGATGCCCGCATTTTCCAGAATTTTGTTATCGGCCCAACCGACCCCTTGCGCCGCCTTCAGCTGTTTGAGGTCGGCCAGGGTATTGATCTGGTTGAACTTCTCTTGGGCATCCGCGTGGATGAACGACAGCCGCAATCCTTCCAGCCCGCGAAACAGCGGAATGGGGACGGCAATCAGGGAGGATTCGAGTGTGCTGGAGGTACCCATCCAGAAGACGTTGATGGTCTTTCCCTTGCTCAGCTGCTGCTGGAGGGTGAACTGGTTGAGATCGAGTTCGACAGGCTGGATGCGAAAGGGTTGCCCGGAGCGGGTCAGGGCCAGTTCCAGCAGCTTGTACTGGTACTCCTGGTCAAGATTGTTGACGGGACGGCTGGGGACCTTGACCGTCAGAACCTGTGCTTGTGCCAGCAGTGGCAGGCACAAACACAGCTTGATGAGCCATTTCACTCTCTGTTCTCCTGTAGATTCCGGAAGGTGTCCGGAGTCTAACAGAACTTGTCACCATCTTGCTGCGAGGCGTTGTGCAAGGTTTGAGCGCGGGGCCCTGCCTTGCTGGCGTCTGTTGCACCAGAATGGTGACGGTTCTTCGAAGAATCAGGCGACGCGACGGAACACGTGGGTATCGTTAAATTCCTTGGTGCTCTGGCATTCGACGCAGAAACGGGATTCCGGACGGGCATGCAGCCGCTTGAGGGAGATCTCGTCACCGCAAGATTCGCAGTAACCAAAATCCCCTTCGCTGATGCGCTTCAATGCGCCCCGCAGCTTGCGCAGGTGCAGCTTGTCGTGCTCGATGCGGTTCAGCTCCAGACGGCGGGCTTCCTCGATACTGGCACGGTCAATTTCATCAGCCATCTCGTTGGTGTCGGTGGCGATGGCCTGGCTGGCCTGGGAGTTCAGGCGCTCTTCGAGCTCGACGATCTGTCGCTCGATCTGCCCCTTGTAAAAGGCCAGTTGGTCTTCAGTCATGAAATCACACATACGATTAACTACCAGTCAGTTTACTAACCCAATTATCCCTGTTTATGGGGGCTGTCTGCCTACAGACCAAGCCCTTGTATCCCGATTTGCACCTGTTTCATGCAAGAGAGTGCAAATCAGGGCGGGCCTTGTACCAAAAAAATGCAGCCAAGCAAAGCAAATAGGATAAGGATTGTGCGCCCTTGCAAAAAAATGGCCCGTTCCTGCGGGGGATTGGTCGGGATCTGGCGCCAGCCTCACCCTCTGTTGGCATCGCCTTTGCAGCGATGAGAAGGGTGGGCTTCGTACGGATTTGAGTGTTTAGTATTTGGTGCCGCCTTGGTCATTATATGCGCCGTTATTTATAGTTTTTTAAACACGCCCGCTTGACATTGCCCTTGATGGCGGGCTTTTATGGTGATGTTGATTACAATTTTATAACAAGGGTGTTCCATATATTAGACACCCTTGCCAATGGCAACCGTAAAGTCGGGGTTTAACATGGACAGTATCAAAGGCTGGATGGAGAGCAATCGCATCACGGAGGTGGAGTGCCTGTTCCCGGATTTCACCGGCAACGCCCGGGGCAAGATCATCCCAGCCAACAAGTTTTTGCGTGAAGGGGGCATGCGTCTGCCCGAGGTGATTTTCACCCAGACGGTGACCGGCGAATATCCGGATGACGACAGCATGATCGACCCGCTGGAGCGGGACATGCAGCTCTATCCCGACCCCAACACCATCCGTTTTGTCCCCTGGGCGCTGGAGCCCACTGCACAGGTGATCCACGACTGTTTCGACGTCAACGGCAAGCTGATCGACATCGCGCCGCGCTCCGTGCTGCGTCGGGTTCTGTCATTTTACGAGAAGCAGGGCTGGAAGCCGGTGGTGGCGCCCGAGCTGGAATTCTATCTGGTCACCCGCAACGAAGACCCCGACTATCCGCTGGTGCCGCCGGTCGGTCGCAACGGCCGCCCTGAGACCGCCCGCCAGTCGTTCAGTATCGATGCGGTCAACGAGTTCGACCCCATCTTTGAAGACATGTATGACTACTGTGAGGCGCAGGAGCTGGAAGTGGACACCCTGATCCACGAGTCGGGCGCCGCCCAGATGGAGATCAACTTCCTGCATGGTGATGCCATCGATCTGGCGGATCAGGTGTTCCTGTTCAAACGCACCATGCGTGAGGCCGCTCACCGCCACGGCATTTATGCCACCTTTATGGCCAAGCCGATGAGCGATGAACCGGGGTCGGCCATGCACATCCACCAGAGTCTGGAAGATGTGAACGGCTACAACCTGTTCGGTACCCCGAACGGCGGCAACAGCGAACAGTTCATGCACTTCATCGCCGGTTTGCAGAAATACACCCCGGCGGTGACCGCCCTGCTGGCCCCCAACGTCAACTCCTACCGCCGCCTCACCTTTGGCGAGAGCGCGCCGCGCAACGTCCAGTGGGGGGTCGAGAACCGCACTTGTGGCCTGCGGGTGCCCTTCTCCGACCCGAGCGCGCGGCGGGTGGAGAACCGTTTCGCCGGTGCCGATGCCAACCCCTATCTGGCGCTGGCCGCTACTCTGGCCTGTGGCTATCTCGGCATGATGGAGAAGCTGGAGCCGCTGCCGGAGATGAAGTCGAGCGCCTATGACCTGCCCTACAGCCTGCCCCGCTCGCTGGAGGAGGCACTCAGCCATCTCGAACAGTGCGAGCCCATCAAGGAGATGCTGGGGGAGCGCTTCACCCGCGCCTTCGTCGCGGTCAAACGCAAAGAGTACGAGACCTACTTCGGGGTGATCAGTCGCTGGGAGCGGGAGTTCCTGCTGCTGAACGTTTGATCCCCCTGTAACGGGGAGGCCGGAGTCGGCCTCCCCGATCCCTGTATCGAAGAGACCGGAACGCGAGTCAGGTGGCGGCTGCCACCTGTGAGTAGTTGTGGCTGCGAGCATGCAAGCCCGCCTGACTACCCACCTGACTGCTTGACGACTGAATCTTGCTAAATCGAAGGAACCGAGGAGCAACAAATGCAGCAGACAACCCGTGAGTGGCAACAACTGGATGCCAGCCACCACCTGCACCCCTTTACCGACTTTCAGGCCCTGAACAAGAAGGGCTCGCGCATCATTACCAAAGCCAGCGGTGTCTATCTGGAAGATTCCGAGGGCAAACGCATTCTCGACGGCATGGCGGGCCTGTGGTGCGTCAATATGGGCTATGGCCGCCAGGAGCTGGTGGATGCCGCTACCCGCCAGATGCAGCAGTTGCCCTACTACAACCTCTTCTTCCAGACCGCTCACCCGCCGGTGATCGAGCTGGCGACCCTGCTGGCCGAGGTGACGCCAGCCCATCTCAACCACGTCTTCTTCACCGGCTCCGGCTCCGAGTGCAACGACACCGTGCTGCGGATGGTGCGCCACTACTGGGCCAGCAAGGGTCAGCCTGACAAACAGGTGATTATCAGTCGCCATAACGCCTATCACGGCTCCACCGTGGCGGGGGCGAGTCTGGGCGGCATGAAGGGGATGCATGCCCAGGGTGGTCTGCCCATTCCCGGCATAGTGCACATCGATCAGCCCTACCACTTCGGTGAGGGGCAGGGGATGAGCGCCCACGAGTTCGGGCTGGAGCGGGCCCGTCAGCTGGAGCAGAAGATTCTGGAGCTGGGGGTGGACAAGGTGGCTGCCTTTATCGGCGAGCCGATCCAGGGGGCTGGCGGCGTCATCATTCCGCCTGACAGCTACTGGCCGGAGATCCAGCGCATCTGCGATCACTACGGCATCCTGCTGATCGCCGACGAGGTGATCTGCGGCTTTGGCCGCACCGGCCACTGGTTTGCCAGCGAAGGGTTTGGCATCAAGCCGGACCTGATGTGTCTGGCCAAAGGGATCACCTCCGGTTATCTGCCGCTCGGCGCAGTGATGGTCAGTGACCGGGTTGCCAAGGGGCTGCTGGAGGAGGGGGGCGAGTTCAACCACGGCTTCACCTACTCGGGCCATCCGGTCTCCTGCGCCGTGGCGGTGGCCAATATCCAGCTTATGCAGAAAGAGAGCATAGTTAAGCGAGTGCATGATACTATCGGCCCCTATTTGCAGCGCCGCTGGGCGGAGCTGGCCGATCATCCGCTGGTGGGAGAAACCCGTGGCAAAGGATTGGTCGCCGCGCTGGAAATTGTTGAGGACAAGCAGACCAACCGGCGTTTTCCGGCTCAGGCAAATGCGGGGATGACTTGCCGGGAGTTCTGCTTTAACAATGGCTTGGTGATGAGGGCGGTAGGCGATACCATGATCATATCGCCCCCCTTGGTCATCACCGAGGAACAGGTTGATGAATTGGTCGATCTGGCCAGGCGCAGTCTGGATCTGACAGCCGCAAAGCTGAAGGGTTGAGGTGGGTCGGGCAGGTTGGCATGCGCATACAATTTGCTTAGGAGACAAGGATGATGTCTTTCAAAACAGGAGTGATCGCTGCCTCTGTGGCTCTGGTCATGGCAAGTGCCGGAGCAATGGCTGAAGAGAAGGTGCTGCACGTCTACAACTGGAGCGACTACATAGCGCCGGATACCCTGGATAACTTCCAGAAGGAGACGGGGATCAAGGTGGTCTATGACGTGTTCGACAGTAACGAGGTACTGGAAGCCAAGTTGCTGGCGGGTAGTTCGGGCTACGACATCGTGGTGCCATCCAACCCCTTCCTGGCCAAGCAGATCAAGGCGGGCGTGTTCCAGAAACTGGACAAGTCCAAGCTCTCCAACTGGCAAAATATGGATGTCGACCTGCTCAAGGCGCTCGAGCCGAGCGATCCGGGCAACCAGTACTCCATCCCCTACCTGTGGGGCACCATCGGCTATGCCTACAACGCCGAGAAAGTGAAAGCCGTGCTGGGGGCCGATGCCCCGGTCAACTCCTGGGATCTGGTGTTCAAGCCGGAGAACATGGCCAAGTTGAAAGAGTGTGGCGTCTCCTTCCTCGATTCACCGACCGAAATGCTGCCGGCGGCCCTGCAATATCTGGGCTTCAAACCGGATAGCCAGAAACCGGCCGAGCTGAAGAAGGCTGAGGAGCTGTTCCTCTCCATCCGTCCCTATACCGCCTATTTCCACTCCTCCAAGTACATCTCGGATCTGGCCAACGGCAACCTCTGCGTCGCGGTCGGTTACTCCGGTGACTTGCAGCAGTCCAAGGCGCGGGCAGCCGAGGCCAAGAATGGCATCGCGCTCACCTACACCATTCCGAAAGAGGGGGCAGGCAGCTTCTTTGACATGATCGCCATTCCGGCGGATGCCAAGAACGTCGAGGCGGCCCACACCTTCATCAACTACCTGATGAAGCCCGAGGTGATCGCCAATATCACCAACGTGGTGCAGTTCCCGAACGGCAACAAGGCGGCGACCCCGTTGGTGGATGAGGCGATCCGCACCGATCCGGGTATCTACCCTGATGCGGCGACTCTGCAGAAGATCTACACCTTCCCGGATCTGCCGGCCAAGGTGCAGCGTCTGATGACCCGCAGCTGGACCAAGATCAAGTCCGGCAAGTAAGTAACGAATGCCCCTCCCGGTCCGCAGTTCGGCCGGGAGGGTAGTGATGCCATCCATCCGGATGGGCCGCGCGAATGGATGCGCAGACGGTCAACCACTGAAACAGGAGAACTGACACCGTGAATACAACCAGATTGCTAACCATAGCCCTGACCATGGGATTGGCGAATGTGGCCCAGGCTGCCCCTGTGCTGCACTTCTACAACTGGTCTGACTATATCGGTGAGACCACCCTCAGCGACTTCCAGCAGGCGACCGGGATCAAGACCGTCTATGACGTGTTTGACTCCAACGAGACCCTGGAAGGCAAGTTGCTGACGGGGCGGACCGGTTACGATTTGGTGGTGCCCTCCAATAATTTCCTGGCCAAGCAGATCAAGGCGGGAGCCTTCCAGAAACTGGATAAATCCCTGCTGCCCAATCTGGCCAACCTGGATCCCGTGTTGCTCAAGCAGCTCGACAAGGTGGATCCGGGTCATCAGTACGCGGTGCCCTATCTGTGGGGGACCAACGGCATCGGCTACAACGTCGACAAAATCAAGGCGGTGCTGGGAGTCGACAAGATTGACTCCTGGGCCACCATCTTCGAACCGGAAAACATGGCGAAACTCTCTCGCTGCGGAGTCGCCTTCCTCGACTCTGCCGACGAGATGATTCCTGCTGCCCTCAACTACCTCGGGCTCGATCCCAACAGTCATGCGACGGGGGATATCAAGCAGGCCGAGGCGCTGCTGCTCAAGGTGCGGCCCTATGTGGCCTACTTCCACTCCTCCAAATACATCGGCGATCTCGCCAATGGTGACATCTGCGTGGCGGCCGGTTTTTCCGGCGATATCCTGCAAGCCGCTGCCCGCGCCGATGAAGCTGGCAAGGGGGTGAAAATTGCCTACAGCATTCCGAAGGAGGGGGGCAATCTCTGGTTCGACATGATGGCGATCCCGTCCGATGCCACCAATGTCAAAGAGGCGCACGCCCTCATCAACTACGTCCTGCAGCCCGAAGTGATCGCCAAGGTCAGCGACTATGTGGGCTACGCGAATCCCAACTCAAGGGCGGGCGAGTTTATGGATGAGGCGGTGCGCAACAATGAGGAGGTTTATCCCCCTCAGGCCGTGCTGGAGCGACTCTATGTGCAGGAAGCACATCCCCGCTCGGTACAGCGTCTAATCACCCGGAGTTGGACCAAGATCAAGTCCGGTACCTAACCTTGGTGCCCGTTCGGGGGCGCCAAATCGCTTTTATGAATCGGCCGCAAGGCCGGTATCACGTTGGGGAGTTTGGTAATGGCGATAGCCTCCAGTGCCTACAAGAAAGCCCTCGAGGGCAGTCAGCAGCGCAAAGAAGTGCTGGTGAAAATTGATCGGGTAAGCAAGCAGTTCGACGAAACGCTGGCGGTCGATAACGTATCTCTCAATATTCACAAGGGGGAGATTTTCGCCCTGCTCGGTGGCTCCGGTTCCGGCAAATCGACCCTGCTGCGGATGCTGGCCGGTTTCGAACGCCCGACCGAGGGGCGACTGTTCCTCGACGGGGTCGACATCACCGACATGCCCCCCTATGAACGCCCCATCAACATGATGTTCCAGTCCTACGCCCTGTTCCCCCATATGACGGTGGCCCAGAACATCGCTTTCGGCCTCAAGCAGGATGGCCTGCCCAAGGCCGAGATCGATGCCCGGGTGGAGGAGATGCTCAAGCTGGTACAGATGACCCAGTATGCCCGCCGCAAACCGCATCAGCTCTCCGGTGGCCAGCGCCAGCGGGTGGCGTTGGCTCGTTCCCTGGCCAAGCGTCCCAAGTTGCTGCTGCTGGATGAACCCATGGGGGCGCTCGACAAGAAGCTGCGTTCCAAGATGCAGCTGGAGCTGGTTGAGATCATCGAGCGGGTCGGGGTTACCTGCGTCATGGTGACCCACGATCAGGAAGAGGCCATGACCATGGCGGAGCGGATCGCCATCATGCACCTCGGCTGCATCGAGCAGATCGGCAGTCCGATGGATATCTACGAGACCCCGGCCAGTCGGCTGGTGTGCGAGTTCATCGGCAACGTCAACCTGTTTGACGGCCTGCTGGTGGAGGATGAGCAGGACCACGCCACCATCGCCTGCGCCGATCTGGAGCAGCCCATCTATGTGGGCCACGGCATCAGCTCCCGCGCCGAAAACAAGAAGGTGACCTACGCCCTGCGGCCGGAAAAACTGCTGATGAGTCTGCAAAAACCGGAGGAGATCGAGCACCCGGACTTCAACTGGACCAAGGGTGAGGTCTATGACATCGCCTATCTGGGCGGTCACTCGGTTTATCACATCCAGCTGCCCTCGGGCAAAATCGTTCAGGCTTTCATCGCCAATGCCGAACGCCACGGCAAGCGGCCAACCTGGGATGACCAGGTATTCCTCTACTGGGAAGATGACAGCGGCGTGGTGCTGCAATCATGAAGTTCTTGCAACGACTGAAGCGGGTCGGGGGGCGCCGACTGGTGATTGGCATCCCCTTCTTCTGGCTGTTCCTCTTCTTCCTGCTGCCCTTCGTCATCGTGGTGAAGATCAGTTTTGCGGAAGCGGATGTGGCGATCCCGCCCTACACCGACGTGGTGAGCTGGGCCGACAATCAGCTCACCATCCTGCTCAATATGGGCAACTACCTGCTGCTGCAGGAGGATGAGCTCTATATCGCGGCCTATCTGGGCTCCCTCAAAATGGCCTTCGTCAGCACCCTGCTCTGCCTGCTGATCGGCTATCCGATGGCCTACTCCATCGCTCGGGCTAACAAGGAGACCCAGACCGTTCTGCTGCTGCTGATCATGATGCCGACCTGGACCGCCATTCTGATCCGGGTCTATGCGTGGATGGGGATCCTCAGTAACAACGGCCTGCTCAACAGCGTCTTGCTGGGGATCGGGGTGATCGACGAGCCGCTGCAGATCCTCAACACCAACCTGGCGGTCTATATCGGCATCGTTTACTCCTACCTGCCCTTCATGGTGCTGCCGCTCTACGCCAATCTGGTCAAGCATGACCAGAGCCTGCTGGAGGCTGCTTCTGACCTAGGGGCCCGCAACCTGACCCGCTTCTGGCAGATCACGGTACCGCTCTCCAAAAACGGCATCATCGCCGGCTGCATGCTGGTGTTCATTCCGGTGGTAGGGGAGTTCGTTATCCCGGAAATGCTGGGCGGCCCGGAGACCCTGATGATCGGCAAGGTGCTGTGGCAGGAGTTCTTCAACAATCGCGACTGGCCGGTTGCCTCTGCACTGGCGGTAGTGATGCTGGCGGTGCTGATCATTCCGATCATCCTCTTCAACCGTAACCAGGCCAAAGAGCTGGAGGGCAAGGCATGATGAAGCGTTTCGGTTTTGCCAAACTGATGCTCTGGCTGGGGCTGCTGTTTATCTACCTGCCCATGATCATCATGGTGATCTACTCCTTCAACGCCTCCAAGCTGGTGACGGTGTGGGGCGGTTGGTCACTCAAGTGGTACTTCGGCCTGCTCGACAACAAGCAGCTGATCGGGTCTGTGTTCCGCTCGCTGGAGATCGCCTTCTACACCGCGATCGCCGCGGTGGCGCTGGGGACGGTGGCAGCCTTCGTGCTGACTCGAATTCCCCACTTCCGTGGTCGCACCCTGTTCGGTGGCATGGTGACGGCGCCGCTGGTGATGCCCGAGGTGATCACCGGTCTGTCGCTGCTGCTGCTATTCGTGGCGATGGCCCAGCTGGTGGGCTGGCCCGCCGAACGGGGCATGCTGACCATCTGGATCGCCCACACGACCTTCTGTACCGCCTACGTGGCGATCGTGGTGTCGGCGCGGTTGCGGGAGCTGGATCTCTCCATCGAGGAGGCGGCCATGGATCTTGGCGCCAAGCCGTGGAAGGTGTTCTTCCTGATCACCATCCCGATGATCGCCCCCTCGCTGGCCGCAGGCGGCATGATGTCGTTCGCCCTGTCGCTGGATGATCTGGTGCTGGCGAGCTTCGTCTCCGGCCCGGGCTCCACCACCCTGCCGATGGAGGTCTTCTCGGCAGTGCGGCTTGGGGTGAAACCCGAGATCAACGCGGTGGCCAGCCTGATTCTGCTGTCGGTATCGCTCTTTACCTTCGGCAGCTGGTATCTGATGGCCAGGGCGGAGAAGCGCCGTCGCGCCGAGATCGCCATGACCACCCAGATGCAGGCCGTGGTCTGACGCCATGATAAGATCCGCCTACTCTCGTCAACCTGGAGGATGAGTATGCGGATCTCCCTTTTTAGCGGTCGTGGCACCGAGCTGGTGCCCGGTCTCACCAGCGCCATTCACAAGCAACCGATCTCTGCACCAGTTCGCTGTACCTTTGCCGGTCTGGAAGGGGATGAACAGTGTGACCAGCGCCACCACGGTGGCCCGGATCGGGCGCTCCACTACTATCCTGCCGATCACTATCTCTGGTGGCAGACCTGGCAAACCGCACTGGGCTTGCCTGCGCCACGTACACCCTGGCAACCTGCCGCCTTTGGCGAGAACCTCTCCGGTATCGGGCTGACCGAGGCGCAAGCCTGCATTGGCGATGTCTATCGACTCGGCGAGGCGCTGATCCAGATAAGTCAGCCAAGATCTCCCTGCTTCAAGCTCAACCAGCGCTTTGGCTATGGCCAGATGTCGCAGGTGATGCAACTGAATGGCCGTTGTGGCTGGCTGCTGCGGGTGCTGGAGGAGGGCATGATCGCGCCTGACAAGGCCATGGAGCTGGTAGACAGACCCTATCCCGAACTGACGGTGAAGCGCACGGCGGATATCCTGTTCAATCAGGTGCGCAATGAAGCAGATCTGCTGATGTTGCTGGAGAATCCGGCCCTCTCCCCCAACTGGCGCCAGCATGCAGCCGACTGGCTGGAGCATGGCACTGTGGCTGACTGGCAGCGCCGTCTGCTGGGGCCGGCATCCCTGCGCCTGGCCTGACGGCCGGTTGCCGGAATGTCACCAGCTGGCTGCAACCCGGTAAACGGATGAAAAGAGTGCTGAATAGTTGAGCGAACAGCACTTTTTTTCCTGCCAAATGCAAAAAAGGCTTGTGTCGGGTCTGGGCTTTCGGTAAATTCCCGTCCCGCAGACATCGGTGTGTAGCGCAGCTTGGTAGCGCACTTCGTTCGGGACGAAGGGGTCGGAGGTTCGAATCCTCTCACACCGACCAAATTTGAAAAGGCCGCTCAATAGAGCGGCCTTTTTGCATTTATCCTTCCTGTTTTCCCGATTTTCTTTAGCTGCTGACCTGTTACCTGACCAAGTGATCTGACTTGCAGTATGCAGGGTCGAAGCAAGCCCACAGACATTAAAAGGGCCACCGCTCGGTGGCCCATCGGTGGAGTCTGATCCTGACTCCGGCACTCTAGATTGTGGCAATCTCGCTATGGGTCTTGTCTATGGTGCCCTCCTTGCGCGCCAGGCGCTTACTCAGATATGCCAGTGCTGATGCCGCAAAGCCTTGAAACTGTGTTGAGGCAGCAAGGCCGCGTGCTTGGGGTACTCACTAATGAAATGTTCTATTCCCTCCATCAGTTGTGCACGTAATGAAATCACGGGCTCATGCCAGGCTTGCAGGCATAGATGGCCGGGGATCAACTGCTCCTGATAATCTTCCAGCAGCTGTTCTGGCCAGGGTTCAATACCGGAATTGCGTTGCAGCAAATAGTGGGCGGCGGGTTCACGGGCATAAATGAACTGAATTTGGGCCAGATCGCGTTGGCATAGCGTTTGACTGTTGATATGACAGGTCAAATATTTTCCCGTTTTCAGGTCCAGAAAGTGACCGCGTTGCCGACAGGGAACGATGCGATACCAAGGCAGGGGTGAGGAGAGAGAATACCCCTCAAGCTCCTGTTCCAACCAGTGGCGACACTCGGGTGTCTGCACCTCGTCGAGCATGGACTCGAGCTGTGTCAACAAGGCTCTGGATGGTTTGATGGCCAGTTTCGCACTCATCGCCTGCAATCCTCCCTCTGCACACAATCCCGACTATCAGTATGGACCTTGTTCGGCCAGAGGGGGTAAGGAATCTAATGATTAAAAGTAGATTAGCCGCGTGGTTTTTATGCACTAACTTGGTTCAACCCACCAGATAGGTACCAGTGCCGAAGGCGATGTGGGTGCCCTCTTCGTTGTGCAGCTCCATCCGGGCGACGGCCACCTTGCTGCCAGCCCGGATGATGTGGGCGGTGGCGATAAACTCGTTGCCGCGTCCCGGGCGCAGGTAATCCACCCGCAGATCGATAGTGCCTAGGCGGGCGAAGCGCTCCTTGAGATAGCTGGGGGAGAACTCCTCCAGCTCGTCGATGCAGGAGGCGGCGACGATCATGCCGCCCGCCACATCGAGCAGTGTGGCGGTGACGCCGCCGTGCAGGATGTTGTGGAAAGGGTTGCCGATCAGCTTGTCGTCCATCTTGATGCGCAGTTCCACCTTGTCGAAGTCGTAGTGGGTCACCTGCATGCCGATCAGCTTGTTGAACGGCATCTTCTCGGCAAACAGGTTGGCAATGCCACTGAGCGCCATCTTCTTGAGCATCTGTTTCATTCTCTGATCCCAATCCTTGTCATCAAAGCCGAGTAAAAACTCCAGCCAGTCTGCAACAGTTCCTTAACAGTCGCAATGGCAGGTTTATTGTGGGCGGCGGCTGCTTTAGAATGGCGACCCCAAAGGAGAGCCCATGACTGCGATTGCCGAAACCCTGCCAGATCCTCAGCCAGAGAGTCCGCTTGCCCTGCTGCAGGCGGTCTTCGGCTATCAGCAGTTTCGGCCGGGTCAGCTCGAAATCATCGAGCAGATCGTCGCGGGGCGCGATGCGCTGGTGCTCAAGCCCACTGGCGGCGGCAAGTCGCTCTGTTACCAGATCCCGGCACTGCTGCGGCCCGGGCTCGGTGTGGTGGTCTCTCCTCTTATTTCGCTGATGAAGGATCAGGTCGACAGCCTGCGCGCCAACGGCGTAGCGGCGGTCTACATCAACTCGGCCCTCAGTCGGGAGGAGATGATCCAGAACTTTGCCGCCATGCGTCGCGGCGAGATCAAGCTGGTTTATGTCTCCCCCGAGCGCTTGTTGCAGCACGAGTTTATGGATCGACTGGCCGAGCTGCCGCTCGGGCTGTTCGCCATCGACGAGGCGCACTGCGTCTCCCAGTGGGGCCACGATTTCCGGCCTGAGTATGCGGCGCTGGGGCGGCTAAAACAGTGGTTCCCGCAGGTGCCGGTGGTGGCGCTGACCGCCACTGCCGACGAGGCGACCCGCAGCGACATGCTCCACCGTTTGGAGCTCAACGATCCCTTTATTCACACTGCCAGCTTCGATCGCCCCAATATCCGCTACAGCCTGGTGGAGAAGTTCAAGGCGGCCGAGCAGCTGCTGCGTTACGTGCAGAGCCAGAAGGGCAACTGTGGCATCGTCTACTGCTCCAGTCGCAACCGGGTGGAGGAGGTGGCCGAGCGGTTATCCCGCCACGGCTGCAAGGCGGCGCCCTATCATGCGGGGCTGCCGCTCGAGCTGCGCCAGCAGACCCAGGATGCCTTCCTCAAGGATGACATCGAGATAGTGGTGGCGACGGTGGCGTTCGGTATGGGTATCGACAAGCCCAACGTACGCTTCGTGGTGCACTACGACATTCCGAAGAACATCGAATCCTACTATCAGGAGACCGGCCGCGCCGGTCGCGATGGCACCCCCGCCGAGGCGCTGCTGCTCTACGATCCCGCCGATATCGGCCGGGTGCGCCGCCTGCTCGACAACATCGAGAACCCGCAGCAGTTGCAGGTGGAGCAGTACAAGCTCAACGTGATGGCGGCGTTTGCCGAGGCGCAAACCTGCCGCCGTCAGGTGCTGCTCAACTACTTCGGCGAGTACAACGACAAGCCGTGCGGCAACTGCGATATCTGTCTCGATCCGCCCAAGAGCTATGACGGCACTGAAGATGCCCAGAAGGCGCTCTCCTGCGTCTGGCGGGTGGGCCAGAATTTCGGGGTGGGTTATGTGGTGGAGGTGCTGCGCGGGTCGCTGAACCAGCGCATCAAGGATCATGGCCACGATAAGCTGTCGACCTACGGCATCGGCAAGGATCAGAGCCACGAATACTGGATGAGCGTGATCCGCCAGCTGATCCACAAGGGGCTGCTGACCCAGAACATCACTCGCAATCTGGTGCTGCAGTTGACCGAAGCGGCCCGTCCGGTACTGCGTGGCGATGTGAAGCTGGAACTGGCGGTACCCCGCCTGCAGCCTATCTCCAGCCGCAAGGAGAAGCGCAACGGTCTGCTCGATAACGCCAACTACGACAAGCGGTTGTTCAAGGAGTTGCGCGGCCTGCGCAAGCAGATTGCCGAGGACGAAGAGGTGCCGCCCTACGTGGTGTTCAACGATGCGACTCTGGTGGAGATGGCTCAGCTGATGCCGATGACCGAAGACGAGATGCTGGCTATCAACGGTGTCGGGCACCGCAAGCTGGAGCGCTTTGGCGAAGCCTTTATGGATCTGATCATCGACTACTGCCGTCGTTAGGGTCGATTAGGCAGCCTAATCGACCAGGGTAAGCGCGGCTCGGAAGAACCTGGGGTCAGACGCGAGGTTATTTCAGGCTGGCGTAGAAGGCGGCCAGATTGTCGATATCCGCATCGGTCAGCGGCGCCATGAAGGGGTCCATCAAGGGCTCTTTGCGAGTGCCATCCTTGAACGCTTTCAACTGTTTCACCAGATAGGCGGCATTCTGACCCGCCAGATGGGGATAGTTGGGGATCATCGCCTTGCCTTCCACGCCGTGACAGGCGGCACAGACCGCCGCCTTGGCTTTGCCGGCTTCAATATCGGCAGCCTTGGCCTGATGACCCCACGCCAGTGCCAGCAAGGGCAGGGCATATACCCATTTTTGCATCTTCTTCTCCTTGAATTGAAAAATGATGGTTGCCAGTGAGCACAAGCATGGCTGACGGCAGTATAAAGAGTGACACGAGCATACGCAGGGACGAATGGCACAACCATGAAGTTGATCAACACTTTTGCGACCGAGCTGCCTTGGGCCTGTGAACCCGTGGTCCCCCAGCCGCTGCAGCAACCCCGGTTGCTTCATCTCAACCGGACTTTGCTGGATGAGCTGGGATTGGGAGGCGTCAGCGAGGCTGACTGGATCGCCTGTTGTGGCGAGGGAAAAGTGCTGCCCGGTATGCAGCCGGTAGCGCAGGTCTATGCCGGCCATCAGTTCGGGGGTTATAGCCCCCGGCTTGGAGATGGTCGTGCGCTGCTGTTGGGTGAGCAGCAGGCGCCGGATGGTCAGCGCTGGGATCTGCACCTGAAGGGGGCAGGAAAGACGCCGTTTTCCCGTTTTGGTGACGGTCGTGCCGTGCTGCGCTCCAGCATTCGCGAGTATCTCGCCTCCGAGGCGCTCCATGCCCTCGGCATCCCGACCACGCGGGCGCTGGTATTGGTGGGGAGTCAGGAGCCCGTTTACCGCGAGCAGGTGGAGACGGGAGCGACCGTGCTGCGCACCGCCCCCAGCCATCTGCGCTTCGGCCATATCGAGTATTTCGCCTGGAGCGGGCAGGGAGAGAAGATCCCGCCACTCATCGACTATCTGCTGCGCCACCACTTCCCCGAACAGGAGAGTGGTGCCGAACTGTTTGCCGAGGTAGTGCGCCGCACCGCGCGGCTGATTGCCAAATGGCAGGCGGCGGGCTTCTGTCACGGGGTGATGAACACCGACAATATGTCGCTGCTCGGCCTGACGCTGGATTACGGGCCATACGGCTTTATCGATGCCTACGTGCCCGATTTTGTCTGCAACCACTCGGACCCTGCGGGCCGCTACGCGCTGGATCAGCAGCCTGCGGTCGGTTATTGGAATCTTCAAAAACTGGCGCAGGCGCTGGCTGGCCATGTAGACGGTGATGCGCTGGCTGCAGCGTTGGCCCAGTACGAGCAGCAGCTGATGTTGCACTACTCCGAGTTGATGCGGGCCAAGCTCGGGCTGGCGGTGTGGGAGGAGGATGACCCGGCGCTGTTCCGCGAGCTGTTCCGGTTGCTGGCGGCCCACAAGGTGGATTACCACCTGTTCCTGCGCCGTCTCGGTGAGGTGGCGCAAGAGGGGGCGTGGCCTGCATCTCTGCTGGCCCTGTTGCCTGAACCACGGGGTTGGCAGGCGTGGCTGGAGCGCTATCGGGCGCGGCTGATGCGCGAAGGCAGCGAGGATGCCGTGCGCAAGGCGCAGATGGATGGCATCAATCCCAAGTATGTGCTGCGCAATGCGCTGGCCCAGCAGGTGATAGATGCCGCCGACGCAGGGGATATGCAGCCGTTTGAGCGGCTGTTCACCGCCTTGCAGCGCCCCTATGATGAACAACCCGAATATGAGGATCTCGCCACCCCGACTCCGGCATGGTATTGCGGTGGTGAGCTCTCCTGCAGTAGCTGAGAGATTGGGCATGAGTTGGCAAATCAAACAGGTAGATAGCGAAGCTGGCGTAGTGACGCTGGATTGTCCGGCGCTCGAGTGGGACACTTTTCCGCTGTTGGCGCAGGCCTTGCTGCGAGAGTGGGAGCTGCAGCCGCTCGAGCAGGATGCGGGGGCCGACCGCCATAGCTGGTTGCTGGAGTTTGAAGGGAGCCAGTTTCGGCTGGAGTACGAACACTACAGCGGCTGCTGGCTGGAGGCGGTGCGCCCGGCGGATCGGGAGGCGCTGCTCTGGCTCGCCAGACAGCACAAGCTGTGACTATCGTCCACAAGGCCTGCTCTGCCGCTGGCCAACCTGGACAAGCGTAATCGCATAAAGATTGAACTATCGGTTTTGGGGCGTATAATCTCGCCCCTCGATTATCGCCAATGGTGGCGATATGGGTTCCCTAACCCCATTAACCAAAAAGGTCACAAGATGAATCTGACCCCTGCGCAGTACCAAACGGCGCTTGTTCGCCTGTCGTTGTTCCACATTCTGATCATTGCCAGCAGCAACTATCTGGTGCAGCTGCCGATCACCGTGTTTGGCTTCCATACCACCTGGGGTGCGTTCAGCTTCCCGTTTATCTTCCTGGCGACCGACCTGACGGTGCGGATCTTCGGTGCCGGTCTGGCGCGCAAGATTATCCAGACCGTGATGCTGCCTGCGCTGGCGGTCTCCTATGCGCTCTCCGTGCTCTTCTTCGAAGGAAGCTTCCAGGGCGTTGGTCATCTGTCCGAGTTCAACCTGTTCGTGGCGCGTATCGCACTGGCCAGCTTTATGGCCTATCTGGTAGGGCAGTTCATGGATGTGGTGGTGTTCAACCGCCTGCGTCTGCTCAAGCAGTGGTGGATTGCGCCAGCGGCCTCCACCCTGTTCGGTAATCTGGTTGATACCATCGCTTTCTTCAGTGTGGCCTTCTGGCGCACCACAGATCCTTTCATGGCAGAGCACTGGGTCGAGATCGCAACCGTCGATTACGTATTCAAGTTGCTGATAAGCCTTGGTTTATTCGTGCCGCTCTACGGTGTCTTGTTGCGCTACCTCAGCCGCAAGCTGGTGGGCGAGGCCGGATTATCCAGCCTGCAAACGGCCACCCGGCAAGCCTGACCAGATTGACCACCCTTTGCGGTGGTCAATTTTTTTGCACTTTCTGCAAATAGCGCTTGCCTAGTCAAATGAGAATGATTATTGTTAACTTGTTTTCCGGGAAAGACTTCATTCGTTCCAACGTGATGGACTTCTTGTGAAGGCACGACATTGCTCACATTGCTTCCAGTTAAGGGCCAGTTTATCTGGCCCTCTTTTTTTGTCATTTTTCAGCAAGTTGCAGGCATAAAAAACGGGAGCCAAGGCTCCCGTCGTCACGCTGTCTGTGGCTTACTCGATATCGAGTGCCTCGGGGGAGAGGATCACCCCTGTGGTATCGGCGTAGAGGTGGTCGTCAGGCAGGAAGGTCACGCCACCGAAGTTGACCGGCAGATCGGTCTCCCCCACATCCTTGCTGTCGGCACCGACCGGAATGGCTGCCAGTGCCTGAATGCCGATATCCAGATCTTCCAGAATATCGACTTCGCGGACGCAGCCGTAGCAGACAATCCCTTCCCAATCATTCTCGGCCGCCGTGGTGGCGATGTCGCTGTCGATCAGAGCTCGGCGCATGGAGCCACCGCCATCGATCAGCAAGACACGTCCCAGTCCGTTCTCTTTGACGAGTTCACGGATAAGACCATTCGATTCGAAGCATTTGACGGTGGTGATGACGCCGCCGAAAGAGGCACGGCCGCCGAAGGAGCAGAGCATGGGTTCAAGCACATCCACCATGTCCTGATAGATGTCGCACAGTTCAGAAGTATTGTATTCCATAGTGTCAAATCCACGGCTGGAAACAGGTGCAACCAGTATAAGGAGTGGGTGTGGCATTTCAATGAATATTCCTTGCACAGATCACCTGTCGCCGCTTTTCTGCATAAGCTCAATGCAGTTCACTGCCTGTTTGCGAGAGGTCCATCGTGCTTATCCGTCATAAGTTGATCCTGAATACCGTGCTGGTTGCCGTTGCCATGCTGGTACTGAGCGGCCTGTTTATCTATTCCAGCCAGGTGCACCGTCACCTGACCGAAGCTCAGCGCAATATCGACCAGCTGGAGATCGCCATGCTCAACCTGCGGCGGGCCGAGAAGGATTTTCTGATCCGCAAGGATATGACCTTCGTTGAGCGCTTCAATCAGGGGCTGTCTGACTTTCACCAGCACAATCGGGAGCTGCTGACCGATGACAATCTGGCGGCCGTCGAGGGGGAGCTGACCAGACTGGATCAGCAGATCAGCGGTTATGGCAAAGCCTTCAACGATCTGGTGGCCCAGCAGCAGAAGATTGGTCTGGGGCCTGAGGAGGGGCTCTATGGCAAGCTGCGGGCGGCGGTGCATGAGGTGGAGAATGGGCTCAAGCAGCTGGATCAGCAGGGGCTGCTCATCACCATGCTGCAACTGAGGCGGGCGGAGAAAGACTTCATGCTGCGTTCCGATATCCAGTATCTGGAGCGTTTCGAAACCTTGCACAAGAGTTTTCAGGATAGCCTTGCCACTTTGCCGGAGGCGGGTCGCGGCAAGCTGGAGCAGGCCAGCAAGCAGTACCGGCAGGACTTTGTGGCGCTGGTGCAGGGGATGCAGGTACTGGGGCTGAAAGAGGATGAGGGGCTGCGCAACCAGATGCGGGATCTGGTGCATCAGACCGAACAGGGGTTTGCCGCCGTCGATCAGCACATTGTCGCTGAGCTGGAGCGGCAGAGCGCTCGCCTCAACAGCCTGATGCTGGTCTGTGGCGGGGTGATTGTGGTGCTGATCGGCATCATGAGCGTGTTGCTGGGGCGCAGCATCGACCGTCCCATTACTCAGGTGAATGATACCGTCAACCGCATTCGTCAGGATAATGACCTGCGCCTGAAGATAGAGCTGCGCGGGGCAGATGAAATGGCCCAGTTGGCAGGCAATCTCGACGTGATGTTGGGCGGGTTTCGCAACCTGATTGGCGATGTGAAGCAGAGCGTGCACACCCTGACCGAAGCGGCTGATCACCTCTCGGCCAACGTCAAGCGCACCAGTGAAGGGGCGGCGCGTCAGCTGCAGGAGACCGACATGGTGGCGACCGCGTCCACCGAGATGGGCTCCACCATCGAAGAGATCGCTCGCAACACCGAGCAGGCGGCCAACAATGCGCAGGCGACCAACAACAAGGCGATGGAGGGGAGGACTGCGGTCGAGAATACTGTCGAGCAGATCCGCTCGCTGGCGGGCAATCTGGAGAGCTCATCCCGCGAGGTGAGCCAACTGCAAAAAGAGAGCGAAACCATCGGCTCCGTGCTCGATGTGATCCGTGGTATTGCCGAGCAGACCAACCTGCTGGCCCTCAACGCGGCCATAGAAGCAGCCAGGGCAGGGGATCAGGGACGTGGCTTTGCGGTAGTGGCCGATGAGGTGCGCAATCTGGCCATCCGTACCCAGAAATCGACCCAGGAGATTGCCGGCATCATCAGCTCGCTGCAGAAACAGACCGGCAGCATCGTCGAGGTAATGGCGACCTGCCGCGAGCAAGGCAACCGCAGCTCGGATCAGGCCAGTACCGCAGGGGAGTTGCTGGGGCAGATCACTCAGGATGTTACCAACATCATGGACATGAGCACCCAGATTGCTGCGGCTATCGAACAGCAGAGTCTGGTGGCCAACGAGGTGAACCGCAACGTCAACAACATCCGCGACATCGCCCAGGAGTCGAGCATCATGGCAGAGGAAAATGCGAGATCCAGCGAGGGCCTCAACGAGCAGGCCCAGCTGCTCAACAAGGCGGTGGCAAAATATCGGGTTTAGTGAGCGGACTGGCATCCTTATGAGGTTTTTGCACCAGAGTGGCAATGATTTGATCGTAATGGCTGTTATTGGGGAAATTCGCTCATATAATCGCCGCCACTATGATGATTCGGAAGGATTCGATGGCAAAGTTGCTGGTGGCCGTATTCGGGCTGCTCTGTTCCTGTCTGGTGTTGGCAGGATCGGCGCCTCAGGCTACCCCACTCAAGCCCGGTATGGAGCCGCTACTCAGCTGGTTCAACGGGGCCTTTACGAGCCGGGAGCAGGCCAGTTACGACAGCCGCTTTACCAGTGCCGAGCTGCGCTTGATGGAGATCTGGCCCGGCTATCAGGGCTATCGCTGGGTCTATGCCGAGCAGTATCTGAGCATGCGCTCCGTCCGTCCTTTCCGCCAGCGCATCTATCGCTTCTCACCTGCTCCTGACGGGCGGATCCTGATGGCAGAGCTGACTATGCCCCGTGCCACCGATTTTGCCGGTGCCTGGCATGATCCCGCCCTGCTCGACAGTCTGACCCCGCAGCAGCTCTCCTTGCGCCACGGTTGCGAGATCTGGCTGACCCGTACCCCCTCCGGCGAATATGCCGGTCATACCCGGGTGGGCCATTGCTCCACCGATTTTGGTGGTGCCACAACGCTGGTGCAGCATATCTGGATTGGCCCCGATAGCGTCAGATTGCTGGATCGCGCCTATGACAACGCAGGGAGTCCGCGCTGGGGTAGCCCGGGTGAGGGGTATGTCTATTTGCGTCGTTCCAAAGGATTTGGCCAGTAGGGGAGAGTGCGTCTGGCTGCGGGAACATGAAGGATGAAAAACAGGGATCGTAAAAAAGGCGCCCATTGGGCGCCTTTTTCAGAATTCTTCAGAAGTAAAATTACTTCTTGGTGGTCATCGCACCGAAACGCTTGTTGAACTTGTCTACGCGGCCGCCGCTAGAAACTTCTTTCTGCTTGCCGGTGTAGAACGGGTGGCACTCGGAGCACACGTCCAGGTTCAGATCTTTACCGATGGTAGAGAAAGTGTTGATGACGTTACCGCAAGAGCACTTGGCGGTGATGGCTACGTAGTCAGGATGGATACCAGCTTTCATGGACAACCTCAATTAATAGGCCGTGTCGCCATCCGATCTCTTGTCGGACACCACACGATTGTTGAACACAGTTTCAAAGGCTGCGAATAATATAGGAAATGCCTGAGATCAGGCAAGTGGCTTCGCAGAAAAAATAGGCAACCCTTGGTGAATTCTTCCCAAACGCTGGATCTGGTTCGTGTCGCTGTCCCGGTACCGTTACGCCGTCACTTCGACTATCTCTCTCCCCTGCCGTTACCTGCCCCCGGTTGCCGGGTCGAGATCCCTTTCGGTCCCCAGACCCTGGTCGGGCTGGTGGTGGATCATCCGGCCGACAGCCAGGTGCCCCGCAACAAGCTCAAGCCCATCAAGCGCGTACTCGATGCGACGCCGGTGCTGGGGCCGGATATTCTGGCGCTGATGAACTGGAGCGCCAGCTACTACCAGCATCCGTTGGGTGAGGTGCTGCCCCACGCCCTGCCAGTGCTGGTGCGCAAGGGGGAGCCTGCCGCTTATCGTGAACTGGAGTTCTGGTTTGCAACTGAGGCTGGCATGGCCATCGACCTTAACGAGCTCAAGCGGGCGGCCAAGCAGCAGCAAGCGCTCGCCCTGCTGCGCAAGGGGCCGCAGACCCCCTCCGCCCTGAAACAGGAGGAGATCCAGAGTGCCGCACTCACTGCGCTGGAGAAGAAGGGATTGCTGGAGAAGCGTTCGCTGGAGCCGAGCCATGACGGCGACTGGGCCGCCCGCTTTGAGCCGGGTGAGGGGCTGCGCCTCAACGGCGAACAGGCGCTGGCTGTCTCTGCCGTTACCAGCCAGAGCGACAAGTTCGGTGCCTTCCTGCTGGATGGCATCACCGGCTCCGGCAAAACCGAGGTGTATTTAAGCATCCTTGAGCCCTTGCTCAAGGCGGGCAAGCAGGCGCTGGTGATGGTGCCGGAGATCGGCCTCACCCCGCAGACCATCAACCGCTTCCGCCGCCGCTTCAACGTGCCGGTGGTGGCGATGAACTCCGCCATGAACGACAGGGAGCGGCTCGACGCCTGGCTCGCCTGCCGTGACGGCGCCGCCGCCATCCTGATCGGCACCCGCTCCGCGGTGTTCACCCCGTTTCACAACCTCGGCATCATCATCATCGACGAAGAGCACGACGGCTCTTTCAAGCAGCAGGACGGTTTTCGCTACCACGCGCGGGATCTGGCGGTGATGCGGGCCCATCGTGCCGGTATTCCGATCCTGCTTGGCTCGGCTACCCCATCGCTGGAGACGCTGCACAACGCCCGCACCGGCAAGTATCACCACCTCACCCTGACCCGCCGCGCCGGTAATGCCCAGACCGCTCGTCAGGTGATCCTGGATATCAAGAACGTGCGGTTGCAGGCCGGGCTCTCCCCCCAGTTGGAGCAGTTGATGGCAGAGCATTTGGCGGCGGGCAATCAGGTGATGCTGTTTCTCAACCGTCGTGGCTATGCCCCGGCCCTTATCTGCCATCAGTGTGGCTGGAGCGCGGCCTGCGAGCGCTGTGATGCCTGGTACACCTGGCATCAGGCCGGACGGCGGCTGCACTGCCATCATTGCGACAGTGTACGCCCGCTACCCCACCACTGCCCCGAATGTGGCAGCAACGAACTGATCGGATCGGGAGTGGGCACCGAGCAGTTGGAGCAGCTGCTCACCACAGTGTTCCCGCAATATCCGGTGGTGCGCATCGATCGGGACAACACCCGCCGCAAGGGGGAGCTGGAGACTCACCTCGGCGACATCAAGGCGGGCAAGTACAAGATCCTGATCGGCACCCAGATGCTGGCCAAGGGCCACCACTTCCCGGACGTGACGCTAGTGGGTCTGCTGGATGTGGATGGTGCCCTGTTCAGCGCCGATTTTCGCGCCGCCGAGAAGCTTGCCCAGCTCTACACCCAGGTGGCGGGTCGCGCCGGTCGCGCCAGCAAACCCGGGCTGGTGGTGCTGCAGAGCCACCATCCGGAGCACGCCCTGCTGCAGGATCTGACCCAGAATGGCTACGGCCACTTCGCCGATACGGCGTTGAAAGAGCGTCGTCTGCTGGGGCTGCCGCCCTTCAGCTATCAGGGGCTGTTCCGCGCCGAGGCCAATGGCCGTGACGAGGTGCAGCTGTTCCTCGCCCGCCTCGCCGATACCCTGCGCAGCGCCCGCTATCCCCACGTTCAGGTGCTGGGGCCCATCAGCGGCTTTATGGAGCGCAAGGCGGGCAAGTTTCGCATGCAGTTGCTGGTGCAGGGGCCGAATCGAGCACCACTGGCCCAACTGCTGGATTGGGCGGTGAAGGAGCTGGAAGGCTGGCCTGAGACCAAAAGGGTGCGCTGGAGTCTGGATATCGACCCCACCGAGCTGAGTTGATGGTGGCACCGGCGCCGGTCGCTGGCAGTTATCGTCAGCGACCGATGGGTGATTTCATTTCAAGGCTCAGACCCGCAGATCGATCTGCTGCACCCAGCCTCCTTTACCCTGTTCGGTGAGATAGAGGCCGGATTGGCGCAGCACCCCCTGATTGCCGCTCTCCCCCAGATGGTTGAAGGGGGTGTCGAGGGGGCGCAGCAGGATGGCGCCGATCCCCAGTTCGACCAGAGCTATAGGTGCGTGCTCCGGATGCCAGAACTGCAGGGCTGAAAACTGGCTATCCCCTTCATCCAGCACCCCGTTGCCATCCTCATCCAGGGTTGCCAACTCGTCGAAGCCATTGCCGGAGCGTGCACCAAACAGCTCGCCCCCATCGTCTATGGTGCCGTTGCCATTGCGATCCAGCGCCACAAAGCCGCTCCCTTCCCGCAGACCCGGCAGGCTATCCTCCTTGCCATCCTGATCGATATCGAAAGTGACCCGTGCCTCGGTCAGATCGGCAATCTTGCCATCCAGACTGAGTACCAGCGGATCCTTGAGGGCATTGAGGGTGGTGCGCCGCTGGCTCACCTCCAGCTGGCGCCAGTCGAGCACAAAGCCGAGATCGAGCTGAATAGTCTGACCATCCCGAGTCGCTACGGTGGCCGATGCCACCACGTTGAGCTGCTCCTGTTGCAGCAGGGTGTCAGTCACCTCCACCAGTTGATCCGGCTCGGCGGCTTGAGCCGCGCCGTCTCCTTGGGTCACTCCATCGCCTCCTTCTTCGGAGGGGTTGATCGGCTTGGGCAGCTCGATTTCGTGGCCCAGCATCGCCTCGATCATCAGCTTGATCAGCCGCTGGCGGTTATCCAGTCCATCGTCGGGAATACCATCCTGCTCTTTGCCGACGTCCGCTGCGGGCGGGGCGGGAGGTGTTGTCGCTTGCTGGCTGGGGGCGGATTGCCTTGCGGTTTGCAGCGTCAGGGCGCTGGTGAGGGTCAGGGGGCTGTTGCGTTCGCCGGCCGCTGCCGTATTGTTGCCCTCCGGTGGATTGACGGCGGGTGGCACTGGCCCGAGGTTGCGCACCTTGCGGCTCTGGGCCTGTTGTTGCCGGTATTGCACCTCCCCCTGGAGGTCGTAGTGATCGATGCGCATACGTTCGCCCTCGGCGCTATACATCTGGTCAGTTATCGACCAATTGATGAGCAGGGCTTAACACCAAATCGGACTAATCAGGGAGGTGGTTAGTACTAGGTTGCAAGGTGGTGACGTGGCAGGATGGCAAGAGACTGGATGGTGGCGCAGTGGTTGAACATTTTCAGGTAGCGCTGCGCACTCTGGCTGACAAGTGGCATCGGTGAGGATAGGGAGAATTACATGAGAAATTGTCTGGTGATGGGTGTGGCGGGCTATGGTGGATTCCTGTCTGGCGCTCCTTGCATCAATGATGCTGAGGGCTGCACTCATGCGTAACTGTCTGGTGATGGGGGCGGCAGGCTATATCGGTTCCTATCTAGTGCCTCACCTGCAAACTTTGGGCTACAGGGTAATTGCCGGGGCGCGCCGTCCCTGCCGCTTGCCTGAGGGGGTGGAGTTTCGCCTCGCTGACAGCCTCAAACCCATCACTTTGCTGCCTGCGCTGGCGGGCATCGATACCGTCTTCTATCTGGTACATGCTATGGGGGCGGGGGCCGATTTTCACCGATTGGAGCAGCAGGGGGTAAAGAACTTCGCTGCCGCCGCCCGTGCTGCCGGGGTGCGTCGCATCATCTATCTCGGGGCAATCCAGCCGGAGCAGTGCAACAGTCGCCATCTCAACTCCCGCCGCCATTGCGGCGAGCTGTTTCGTGACTCCGGTGTGCCGACGGTGGAGCTGCGCGCTGGCATCATCATCGGGCCCGGTTCGGCGGCGTTCGAGGTGATGCGGGATCTGGTGTTCAACCTGCCGCTGATGGTGACGCCCAAATGGGTGCGCTCGCGCACGCCGCCGATTGCGCTGTCCAACCTGCTGCACTATCTGGGCGGGCTGGTAGAGGCAGACGAGGTGGATGGCCGCATCTTCAACGCGGTCGGCCCCGAGCTGCTCAGCTATCAACAGCAGTTGCAGAAGTTCGCCGCCCATATCGGCAAGCGCTGCCCCATCATTCCCATCCCGTTTCTGAGTCCGCGCCTCTCCGCCTGGTGGCTGCAGTTTGTCACCTCGGTGCCGCAGCCGGTGGCCAAGGCGCTGGTGGGCGGTCTCAAGCACGATATCCCGGCCGATGATGGCCCGCTGCGCACCTTGCTGCCGCAGACTCTGCTCAGCTTCGACGAGGCGCTGGCGGAGAGTCTGGCGCTGGAGCAGAAGCTGGGTGCCGAGCAGCAGGGGCAGGAGACGCCGCTCGGCCTGCGCTGGCGCCATCCCGAATATGGCTTCTACGACCGTACCGCCAGCGGCGAGGCCATCTGCCTCGCCTCTCCCGAGGTGGTGTGGCAGGTGTTGCAGCAGTTGGGGGGGGAGCAGCGCTACTTCTACATGAACGAGCTGTGGGTGGTGCGCGAATGGATGGATCACCTGATCGGCGGCCCGGCCCGCACCCGTGGCCGCACCAATCCGGATCGTTTCGTGAAGGGAGATATGCTCGACTCTTGGCAGATCCTCGGTGTGGATGAGGGGCGCAGGCTCGATCTCTTGTTCAACATGAAGGCCCCGGGCGTCGGGCGGCTGGAGTTCAACATCCTGCCGGAGGAGTCCGGGTTGACCCGCATCCGGGTCACCGCTCACTGGCACCCGCAGGGCGCCTGGGGGCTGGCCTACTGGCTTGCCATGCTGCCGTTCCACCTCTTTATCTTTCAGGGGATGACCGAGGCCATCGCCCGTCAGGCTGAGGCGAGGGCAGGTATCCCGGTGATGGATTAACCCCTATTCACACCATCCCCGCTGATAGAGTGCCCCGTTCGGGGCACTTTTTATGCGGCGGCCATGCCCGGTTATGGCAGATAGTGGTAGGCGTCTCATGGCAAAGGCTGGCATCATGCCGCGGTCTTGTTTACCGCGGATAGATAATCAGTCAGAAAAAGAAGGGATTATGAAGAAAAAACCGTCAATTTTGGGGGGCGCCTGCATCATTGCCAGCGTCTGCGTGGGAGCTGGCATGCTCGGTCTGCCGAGTTCGGGGGCGGGGGCCTGGACCCTCTGGTCGGTGCTGGCGCTGACCGTCACCATGGTGATGATGACCCTCTCCGGCTGGATGCTGCTGGAATCCTTCCAGCACCACGACATGCGGGTCTCCTTCAATACCGTGACTCGCGAGCTGCTGGGGGAGAAGCTCAATCTCCTCAACAACCTCTCGGTCTACTTTGTTGGCGGTATTCTGCTCTACGCCTATATCACCTCTTCCGGTGCCATCCTGCAGGGGATACTGGGGATCGACAGCAAGCTTGCATCCGTGCTGTTTGTGGCGCTCTTCTCTGCGGTGGTGTGGCACTCGACCCGCGCCGTTGACCGTATTTCGGTGGTGCTGATCGCCTTCATGATCCTCAGTTTCGCCCTCGGTGTGGCCGGTCTGCTCGGCAGTATCAAGCTGCCGACCCTGCTCGATCTGGCGGGCAGCGAGAGTCGCTATGCCCCTTATGCCATGGCGATGCTGCCGGTGGCGCTCACCTCGTTCGGCTATCACCACTCGGTGGCCTCCCTGCGTGCCTACTACCAGAACGAGCAGCAGGCCAGATGGGCCATTCTGGGGGGAACCCTGATCGCGCTGGCGCTCTACGTGCTCTGGCTGTTGGGGATCTTCGGCAACCTGCCCCGTCAGGATTTTGCTCCGGTGATTGCCAAGGGGGGTGACGTGAGTGTGCTGCTCTCCGCGCTTTCAGGGGTGATCGAATCGGAGAAGGTGGCCAGCGCCATCAACGGCTTCTCCATGGCGGCGATCCTCTCCTCCTTTATCGGAGTGGGGCTCGGGGTGTTCGACTATCTGGCTGATCTGTTCAAGTTCGACAACAGCCGCACCGGTCGCTGCAAGACCTGGGCGGTCACCTTCCTGCCGCCGCTGGTGCTCTCCCTGCTCTTCCCGTTCGGCTTCCTGCTGGCCATCGGCTATGCCGGTGCCGCCGCCACCATCTGGACCTGCATCATCCCGGCATTGCTGGTGCTGCGCACCCGGGCGCGGGCCGAGCGGGGCGAAGTGACCCCCCATTTCGTCACCCCCGGCGGCAAGCTGATGGCCTGGCTGCTGATCCTGTTCGGATTGGCGACCGCGCTGTTCCACTTCCTGTCGATGGCAAATCTGTTGCCGGTCTATCTGGGCAACTGAGTCAGGTCTACAGCTCTGACAGAAAGGGCGGCAAGGCCAACTTGCCGCCCTTTTTGCACCATTTTTACCCCATACAGCAGGATCTATAACTAAAGTGGTAGGTGTGGGTGGGGTAAGGTGCTGAAATAACTGGTCTGATCTGGCTGGCGGTAGCATGATCTGCTGGGCATGCCCACCGCTTTCTTTTATGATCCCCGCCCTTCTGTGTGCCCCCTGTCGGCACCTCATTTGCACCAACCACATCGGGGTCCCCCATGTCCGATCTGCGTCAAGAAGCACTCGATTACCACGCCCTGCCTGTACCGGGCAAAATTGCCATCGCCCTGACCAAGCCTGCCGAAACCGCCCGTGATCTGGCGCTGGCTTACAGCCCGGGTGTTGCCGAGCCGGTGCGCGAGATCGCTGCCAACCCGGCCGATGCCTATCGCTATACCGGCAAGGGCAATCTGGTGGCCGTCATCTCCAACGGCACCGCCATTCTGGGTCTGGGCAATCTGGGGCCGCTCGCCTCCAAGCCGGTGATGGAGGGCAAGGCTCTGCTGTTCAAGCGCTTCGCCGGCATCGACGCCATCGACATCGAGGTGAAGCACGAGACCAGCCAGCAGTTCATCGACACGGTGGCGGCCATCGCCGATACCTTCGGTGGCATCAATCTGGAAGATATCAAGGCGCCTGAGTGTTTCGAGATTGAAGAGGCGCTGATCGCGCGCTGCGACATTCCGGTGTTCCACGATGACCAGCACGGTACCGCCATCGTCACCGCAGCCGGTCTGCTCAACGCGCTGGAAGTGCAGGGCAAGCAGATCAGTGACAGCCGCATCGTCTGCATGGGGGCGGGGGCTGCCGCGACCGCCTGCATGGATCTGCTGATCAAGTGTGGCGCCAGAGCGCACAACATCTTTATGCTGGATCGTCAGGGTGTTATCCACACCGGCCGCAGCGATCTCAACAAGTACAAGCAGCGCTTCGCCAACGAGACCCCGCTGCGCACCCTGATGGATGTCATCGAAGGGGCGGATGTGTTTGTCGGTGTTTCAGGCCCCGACGTGTTGCCCGCCGAAGCTGTCGCCCTGATGGCGCCCAACCCGGTGATCTTTGCCTGCTCCAACCCGGACCCGGAGATCAAGCCGGCGCTGGCCCACGCAGTGCGCAGCGACCTCATCATGGGGACCGGCCGCTCCGACTACCCGAACCAGATCAACAACGTGCTCTGCTTCCCCTTCATCTTCCGCGGTGCCCTCGACGCCCGTGCCAGCCGCATCAACGATGCCATGAAGATTGCTGCGGTCGAGGCGATCCGCGCGCTGGCCAAGGAGCCGGTGCCAGCCGAGGTGCTGACCGCCGCCGGGGTGAGCGAGCTCGCCTTCGGCAAGGATTACGTCATTCCCAAGCCGATGGATGCCCGTCTGCTGCCGTGCGTAGCCCGCGCCGTGGCGCTGGCAGCGGTGGCCTCCGGTGTCGCCCGCATCGAGCTACCCGCGGACTACATGCTGTAATCCGGCATTGCAAACGGCCCCATAGCGGGGCCGTTTTTATTTCTGCTTCTGGCGACAGCCAGAGACGCCTACTGGGTGACAGGTTGGGGCAGATCGAGGCAAATCGGGTGCAAAGGTGGTCAAACAGCGCTCTCCTCTGACACAATATTGCCACTATGACGCTAACGAGAATCAAGATGCAGCAGCCTGTCAGCGGCCGTTTGGCCCACGCCCTCTCCTTCTTGCGCCATGATGGTCGCCACTTTGCCCAGTTTGTCTGGGGCCGTTTCCAGCAGGACAGATTGACGGTCACCGCCGGTTATCTGGCCTATGTCACCCTGCTTTCGCTGGTGCCGATGATCGCCGTGGTCTTTGGCATGATGTCCGCCTTCCCGGTGTTCCAGAGCCTCAAGCAGGCGATGGAGCAGTTCGTCTACCACAACTTTGTGCCGACCGCGGGCGATATGCTCAAGGAGTACATCGACGGCTTCGTCGCCAATGCCACCAACACCACGGCTGTGGGGATCGGGGCGCTGGTGGTGGTGGCGCTGATGCTGATCTCCGCCATCGACAAGAACCTCAACTACATCTGGCGCTCGACCCAGGGCCGCCCGCTGGCGCAGGCATTCGCCATGTACTGGATGATCCTGACCCTGGGGCCTGTGCTTATCGGGGCCAGTATCGCCATCTCCTCCTATATCTTCTCGCTGCGGCTGTTTGGCGCCGAGAGCCTGTTCGGTATCGGTTATCTGCTGTTGCGCGGTTTGCCGTTCCTCTTCTCGGTGCTCACCTTCCTGCTGGTCTATACCGTGGTGCCGAACTGCAAGGTGCGGCTGGCACACGCCTTTATCGGCGCGCTGGTGGCGGCGACCCTGTTCGAGCTGGCCAAGCGCGGCTTTGCCATCTACATCACCAACTTCCCCTCCTATCAGGCCATCTACGGTGCGCTGGCCACCATCCCGATCCTGTTTGTCTGGGTCTATTTGAGTTGGCTGGTGGTGCTGCTTGGTGCGGAGACTACCGCCTGCCTCGGCGAGTACGAGAAGCCGGCGAGCGAGGAGCTGGGCTAAGCCATCGCCTTGGCCACCGGTTTATTGGTAGCATCGACGACCGCCCCTGCAATCGAGCCGGGGCGGTCGTTCTGTTTTGAGAGGAGAGGGATGTGATTGCACTGATTCAGCGGGTCAGCGAGGCCAGCGTGACTGTCGAGGGGGAGGTGACCGGCGCCATCGGTCAGGGACTGCTGGTGCTGCTCGGGGTGGAGCAGGGGGATGATGAGGCCAAGGCCGACAAACTGCTGCACAAGGTGAGCGGCTATCGGGTATTCAGTGACGAGAATGGCAAGATGAACCTCAATGTCAGCCAGATCGGTGGCAGCCTGCTGGTGGTCTCCCAGTTTACCCTGGCGGCCGACACCAAGAGCGGGATGCGCCCGAGCTTCTCCAGCGGTGCCCACCCGAGCGAGGCCGAACGCCTCTATGACTACTTCGTGGCGAAGGCTGCTGCCAGCGGCATCCCGACCGCAACCGGGCGTTTTGCCGCCGACATGAAGGTGGCGCTGGTCAACGACGGCCCGGTTACCTTCTGGCTACAGGTCTGAGGATGCCTGATCCCGCGGTATGACGTGGACGATCACGTTGATGAAACCTGCGACCGGATAGGGGGTAGCCGGGCCAATCCACTGTTCTATCAGCGTCAGGGCGTGGGTTAGCTCCAGTTCGGTGCGCGGCAACAGGTTGATGACTAGAGTGCCGCAGAGGCGGGGAGCCAGCGCCCGGTAGAGCCGCTCCTGAAACAGCAGCAGCGGGTTGCCATCCTGACTGAAGAGATCGAGCAGGATGAGGTCGTACTGCTGCTCGCTCTGCTCCAGAAAGGCGAGGGCATCGGCTTGATGGAGTGCCGGAGCGGCGCGTTCATCGCTCTCCTGATGCTGGAAAAATTGCTGATAAACGGTCAGCACCTCTTCGTCGAGATCGACGCACTCGTGGTGGGCATCGGGCCAGCGCTGACTCAGATGGCGGGTGAGATCGCCGCCACCCAACCCCAGTTCGAGGATCTGCCCGGCCTGTTCAGGCAGCAGGCAGGCGATGACCCGTTGATGGGGCAGACAGAGGGCTGCGGGGTCGGCGAGCGACATGGCGGATTGCACCACGCCGTCTATCTCCAGCCAGCGGTGCTGGTCATTTTCCTGTACCGTGAGGCGGCGCTGGGGTTTGACGCTGAGGTGCAACAAGTGATCGGCTTGGTACGCTTGCAGATTGAAGTCCATGAATTTGCACGGCAAGATGGTTTCCGACCAGTGTAACTCAAGGATGAAACTATGTACCGGGTAGTCACCCCTCAGACAGTCGCCGAGCTGGATGCCTACTACCAGTTGCGCTGGGAACTTCTGCGTAAACCCTTCAATCTGCCCGTCGGTTCCGAGCGGGACGAATACGACACGGTTGCCATTCACCGGCTGATGCTGGCACCCGATGGTACCCCCATCGCGGTGGGGCGCCTCTTTATCGGCGGCGACGAGGCGCAGATCCGCTTTATGGCGCTGCGTCCGGAATATCGCGGTCAGGGGCTGGGCGCCAAAATGGTGGAGGATCTCGAGCAGCTGGCCCGCAGCGAGAAGGTGAAACGGCTGGTGATGAACGCCCGTCAGGAGGCGGTGGAGTTCTATCGCAAGTGCGGCTTTCTCGAAGTGGGGGGCGGCCCCGTCTCCTTTGGCCGGATTCCCCATCGCCAGATGATCAAATCCCTGAGCCCGTTGCAGACCATCCAGTACCGGCCGGAGTGGTGTCAGGATCTCACCACCCGCTGGTCGCGCGGGGTGCCCATCAGCGAGAAGATGGGGATGCACATCAGCCACTACGATGGCCAGACCTTCCATCTCAAGGCCAATCTAGCGGCCAACTTCAACGTGCATGGCAGCATGTTTGCCGGCAGTGTCTACAGCCAGTGCGTGCTGGCGGGCTGGGGGCTGATCTGGCTGCAGCTTAAAGAGGAGGGGCTGGTGGGCGAGCCGGTGCTGGCCGAGAGCTCCATCAAATATCATGGCCCGGTCGATGAGGAGCCCGAGGCGCGAGTGGCCCGCGAGGGGATGCCCGCCGTGCTGCAGCCGCTCAAACGGGGTGAGCCTGCCACCTTCAGCCTCAAGATCCAGCTGTTCAGCGGCAGCAAACTGGCTGCGGAGTTCTGCGGCCACTACGTGGTGCAGCCGCCCCATCGTCCGGGCCAGTAACCGCATCGTTTCCCCATCAAACAACAAGGCCTCATCATGAGGCCTTGTCTGTTTTTACCCTTGCTGGCTGTCGCTTGTCTGCCCGGCTTGGGTCTGCACTTGGGCTTGGGCTTTCGTTGCGGGAGCCGGTCGCCAGAGCGGGGCGCTGTTGCCTTGCGGCGGATAGCGTACTCCCACTTCCCAGCCGCAGGCGTCCTGCTTCTGCGGGAAGCTCCAGGCCAGTGTGGGTTCCGTCAGCGGCCCGCGCCACTGGCCGAGCAGCTCGGCGCAGCGGTTGCCATTGAGGATCCCCAGATCCAGCTGCCACTGCTCGTTGACCAGATCGATCCCCCCTTGCAGCGCCAGCAGATGGGTGATGGTGGAGGCGCCAGCCTGCTCGACTTGTAGTTGCCCCTTGTCGATCTTGCCCTGCAGCTTGATGCGGTAGAAGGGGGTGTCACCCTCCTGCATCGCCTGCCACAGCTGATCCGGCGTCAGGGTGGGCGGGGTCGCGCCCTTGAACCACTCATCCAGCAGCGGATCTATCTTCACCTTGTCCCAGAACGGCTCGTCGGCATCGAGGGCAAAGCTGCCCTGCAGGGTCTGGCGCCACTCGCCCGCCGTTTTGCCATGTTCGGCTTGCAGGTCGGCGCTCACGTCCGCCTTGCCAGCGAACGAGACAGGGGAGTGGAATATCTTGCCCCATTGCTGCAGATCCAGCTTGGTCGCCTGCAGTTGGAGGCGGCTGCTCTGGCCCGGTTCGCGGCCCCACTGGCCACTCAGGTTGAAGGTACCCTCATCCGGCAGCGAGCTGGTGAGTTTTCCCAGTTGCCAGGAGCTGGGGGTCAGCTCCCCATCCAGCTCGCCGTTGCGGGCGCTGAGGCCATCCCACACCAGCTCGAACCACTTGCTCTCGATACGGGCGCGGCCGAGCAGCGGGCCGGGTTGGTTATCGCGCAGGGCGAGATCGCTCAGATAGAGCTGCCAGCCGGTCAGCGACAGAGAGATGGAATCGTCGAAGGAGAGCACCTTGAGCTTGTCGAACGCCAGCTTGCGGATATCGACCTGCTGCGGGCGCCAGCTCTGCCAATCCTGCCACCACCCTTGCGGCAGGCTGATATCCATGCCGCTCAGCGCCACATCTTTCAGGGTCAGCTTCTGCTGCTGGCTATCGAGGGAGAGCTCGACATTGAACTCCCCTTCATAGGCCTTGCCCTGCAGTTCGCCGTCGATCTGCTGGGGCGAGAAGGCGAGCTTGCCCTTGATCTCCTCCAGCTGGAACAGACCACGACCCATGTCGCCCAGGGTGCCGCTCAGATAGCCGGTGGGCTGGTTGCCCGCCTGCCAGTTGAAGGCGGTGAGCTGGCCGCTGAAGTTGTTGAAGGAGAGCTCCTGATTGATGTCGTTGAGGCTGATGCCGTCCAGCTGACCGCGATCCAGCGACACGCTTTGCAACGGGAAGCGCTGCGGGAAGCCTTGCTGTGTCAGATCACCCAGCTCTATCCGCATGCCGCGTGCCTTGAGATCGTGCAGTTGCAGGGTGCGAGCGGGCCAGTCCAGCACCATGCCGCTCTCCAGCAGACCGTCAAACAGGTTGGTCACCAGCTTGTCGGTGCGCAGCACTTCCCCTTCCAGCCTTCCTTGCAGGCTGAGGCGGGCGAAGGTGAACTGTGGGGTCTCCAGCTGGCCTATGTTGAGGCTCAGGTTGGCCTGTGGCTGCCGTTTCGGGTCGATCAGCTCCCAGTCACTCAGGGTGGCATTGAGGCCGCGCAGGGTCAGCTCGGGGCTCTCCAGACTGAGCCGGTCTATGGTGCTGTCACTGATGGTGAGGGAGTGCACCGGCAGGTTCGGCAGCTGGTTGGGCAGCGGCAGCTTGATGGCGGGACGAATGAGATCGAGATGGGCGATGCGCACGTCGCGGCTCAGCCAGTCGATGCTCTCGATTTCCAGATAGATCTTGTCGAGTGAGACTGCATCGCCGTAACGCACCTGCTCTGCCAGCAGGGTGTAAGGGTGCAGCGGGTTGAACACCAGCCGCCCTATGGTGACCGGCACGCCGGTCTGCTGGCTGATCCAGCTGGCAATGGGGCCTTTGGCGCGCTCGGCGTCGAACAGGCCGAGGGCAACCCAGACAAACAGCAGCAGGAAGGCGAAGGTGTAGAGCAGGCCGCGTAGCCAGGAATTCATGGGTGCTTTCCTCCTGTTTTGGGATTGGTTGTCAGGCGTTTGAGTAGTGGTCTCGCAGACCGAGCCAGCGGCGGATCAAGGGTTCAACATGGTTGGGATGACGATCCATCAGGAATCTCGCCATCTTCTGTACCTGCGGAATAAGCGGCTGATCTCGCACCAGATCGGCGATCTTGAGATCGGCCAGACCGGTCTGGCGAGTGCCGAGCAGTTCCCCCGGGCCGCGCAGTTCCAGATCGCGCTGGGCGATGAGGAAGCCGTCGTTGGTCTCCCGCAGCACCCCGAGTCGGCTCTGGGCCGTCTTGGACAAGGGGGCATGATAGAGCAGCACGCAGTGAGAGGCCACCGCCCCCCGGCCAACCCGACCGCGCAGCTGGTGCAACTGCGCCAGCCCGAGCCGTTCCGGGTTCTCGATGATCATCAGGCTGGCGTTGGGCACATCCACCCCCACCTCGATGACGGTGGTGGCGACCAGCAGCTGCAGTATGCCTGCCTTGAACTCCTCCATCACCCGCTGTTTCTCCACCGGCCGCATCCGGCCGTGTACCAGCCCGATGTGCAGGCCGGGCAGCAGGTTCTGCAGCTCGGCGGCGGTATCCTCGGCGGCCTGGCACTCCAGCACCTCCGACTCCTCGATCAGGGTGCAGACCCAGTAGGCCTGCTTGCCCTCGGTGCAGGCGAGCTTGACCCGCTCGATCACATCGCCGCGACGGCTGTCGGGCAGCGCGACTGTGGTGATGGGGGTTCGGCCCGGCGGCAGCTCGTCGATGACCGAGGTGTCGAGATCGGCATAGGCGGTCATCGCCAGGGTGCGGGGGATGGGGGTGGCGGTCATGATGAGCTGATGGGGATGTACCCCTTCCCGCTCCCCTTTCTCGCGCAGGGCGAGGCGCTGATGCACCCCGAATCTGTGCTGTTCATCGATGATGACCAGCGCCAGACGCTGGAACACCACCTGCTCCTGAAAGATGGCGTGGGTGCCCACCACCATCTTGACGCTGCCATCTTTGATCGCGGCCAGCGACTCTTCCCGCGCCTTGCCTTTCTGTTTGCCCGCCAGCCAGCCGACTCCGATGTCGAGCGGCTCCAGCCACTTGGCGAAGTTGATGGCGTGCTGTTCCGCCAGCAGTTCGGTCGGTGCCATCAAGCCTACCTGACAGCCGTTGCCGATAGCCTGCAGGGCGGCCAGCGCCGCGACCAGCGTCTTGCCGGAACCTACGTCACCCTGCACCAGCCGCATCATGGGGTGGCTCTGTTGCAGATCCTTACCTATCTCCGCCACCACCCGGCTCTGGGCGCCGGTGGGTTTGAACGGCAAAGCGCCGAGCAGTTGTTCAACCAGCTTGGGCGCCGGCTTGAGAGCGCGGGCCAGCTGGGTTTGTGCCTGAGCACGCACCTTGAGTACCGAGAGGTTGTGCGCCAGCAGCTCCTCCAGCACCAGCCGCTGCTGGGCCGGATGTTGGCCGCTTTCGAGCAGTGGCAGCGCCACCGAGGGGGGCGGACGGTGCAGCAGCTTCAGGGCGGCGGCCAGCTCAATCTGGTGGGGATAGAGGCCGGCGGGCAGCAGCTCCTCGACGCCATAGAGGTCGAGCTGGGCCAGCGCCTGATCGGTGAGGCTGCGCAGGGTGAGCTGGCGCAGCCCTTCGGTCGTCGGGTAGACGGGGGTGAGCGCCTCTTCGGTCTGGCCGGCCTGCTCCTCGCCGAGCAGCTTGTACTCGGGGTGAGCCATCTCCAGCCCGTATTTGCCGGGGCGCACCTCGCCAAAACAGCGGATCAGGCGGCCCGCCGCCAGACTGTTTTTCTGGGCGGCGGTGAAGTTGAAGAAGCGCAGGGTGAGGGTGCCGGTACCGTCGCTGATGCGACAGACCATCATGCGGCGGCGCCCCATCACCAGCTGAGTGTCCTGGATTTCGCCCTCGACGGCGCCGTGCAGGCCGGGCGGCAGATCGCCGATGGGCCACACCTGGGTGCGGTCCTCGTAGCGCAGGGGGAGGTGGAACAGCAGATCCTGTACCGTGGCCAGCCCCAGCCGCTCGAGCTTCTCCAGCATCTTGCTGCCGACACCCTTGAGGCTATCGAGAGGAATTTTATCCAATTTCATCAATTAGATGCCCGAAAACACTGTAAATATGTCCAGATGATAGGGGTTGTTGAGGGGCCGATGCAAGCCGAGTTGCTGCTGGCAGGGCCGTCAAGGCGGGGGAAACGGCGGATATAACAAAGGCCTGCCGAAAGCGGGAGGCCTTTGTGCGGCTGCCAACAGGCAAGGTGCGGGCGCATGGCGCCCAGGGTCAGATGATGCGTTTAAGCAGCAGGTGAGCCTTGACCCGGTGGATCCGTCCCAGCAGCTTGCGCACCTGTTCCGGGTAGTCCTGGATCTGTTCCACCTGATCGAAGTGGCTGATCCGCTTGGTGTTGGTCAGGATGTTCTCCCGCTCCGCGTTGAACTGGGGACGCAGCAGGTGGCGACGATCATGCACCAGCAGGCCATTCTCCAGATCCAGCGCCCAGGCGCGGGGGTTGAGGTTGTTGCCGGTGAGCAGGGCCCACTCGTCATCCACGAAGATCCCCTTGAGATGGTAGGAGTTGCGCTCGCAACACCAGAGCATCAGGTTGAGGCGACCGTCGTCGATGTGGCGCTGGTTGCGCTCGGCAAACTTGCGCAGGTTGGTTTCGTAGAGATAGGGCAGGCCACCGATGGTGGAGAACTTCTCTTCCGGCGGAATGAAGAAGTCGTTGGCGGTCTTGTCGCCCACTACGATGGTGACTTTGCAACCGCGCTGCAGCAGATCCTCGATATCCTTGCTCAACTCCTTGGGGGGGTTGAAGTAAGGGGTGCAGATGAAGATCTCCCGCTCGGTGGCGCGCACCAGATTGCGGATCATCAGGTTGAGCTGATTGTTGCGCTTGCCCAGACCCACCATGGGGGTGACGGCCACCTCCTGGGTGTTGACCGGCATGGTGCTGAAGCGGTACTGGCTCTGGCGCAGGTTCTGCTTGAAGCGGCGGATCGGCCCCTTCAGCTGTTTGGCGCTGGGGATATCGCTGTGATCCAGTCGCTGCACCGCGTCGCTCTTCACGAACAGATCATCCACGTAGTTGACCATGCTGCGGGCCAGCTCCGGGCTGGTGATTTGGTGATAGCGATCGAAGCGGTAGCGATCTTGCTGGTGCAGGTAGATGTCGTTGAGGCTGGCGCCGGAGTAGAGCACCACATCATCGAAGATGAAGCCCTTGAGGTGGAGCACGCCGAGCAGCTCGCGCCCCTTGACCGGCACGCCGTAGATTTCGATCTGGTGCTCGTGTTCGGCAGCCATGGCCTGATACATCAGGTGGTTGCCGCCCTGCTTGCCCTTGCCGATCAGGCCGCGCTGGGCACGGTGGAAGTCGACGAACAGCTTGATGTCGAGGGCCGGATTGCGCTGCTTGGCGGCGTAGAGGGCGGAGAGGATCTCCCGGCCTGCTTCGTCATCCTGCAGATAGAGCGCGACCAGATAGATGCGCCGGGTGGCACTGGCGATAAGCGCAAGAATGCGGCGTTTGAAATCCTGGGCGCTGTAGAGCACTTCAAACTGATCCGCTGCGACGGCGATCTGGGGCAGGCGCGCCAGCAGTTGTCGATAATGGGCCGATGAATGCATAGATAAACCTGAAATCACGGGGTTAAGCGTTCCACTCGGAGCGATGAATAGGCGATTCTAGCAATCTCGCCCTCTCAGCCAAAGAAAGAATCATCAGAAAGATGAAAAAGGCCTCACGAGTGAGGCCTTTTTGTCAGCATTTCGCCCTTGTCAGAGGAAGCTGTAGATGATCATCGCCATCACGCCGCCGGTGGTGCCGATGATGGTTTCCATCACGGTCCAGGTCTGCAGGGTCTGCTTCTCGGTCAGGCCGAGGTAGCGGTTCGCCAGCCAGAAACCGGAGTCGTTGACGTGGGAGAGTACGATGGCACCGCCGCCGATGGCGATGGTGACGGCCGCCAGCTGGGCACCGTTCAGGCCGAGGGGTTCCAGCATCGGCAGCACCAGACCGCAGGCGGTCAGCATGGCGACGGTGGCTGAGCCCTGAATCACCCGTACCGCAGCGGCCAGAATGAAGGCCAGCGCGACGATGGGCAGACCGGAATCGGCCAGCATGTTGCCAAGGGCGGCACCCACACCGGAATCAACCAGCACCTGCTTGAAGACGCCACCGGCACCGGTCACCAGGATGATGACACCGGCCGGCTGGATGGCGCTGTTGCAGACGCTCATCACCTCGTCACGGGACATGCCGCGGCGAATACCCAGCAGATAGAAGGCGGCCAGACAGGCGACCATGATGGCGGTGAAGGGGTGACCGATGAACTCCAGCCAGTTGTGCAGGGTGGAGCCCGCCTCGACGAAACGACCGACGATGGTCTTGAGGCCGATCAGCAGCAGCGGCAGGCCGATGAGGCCCATGGCCAGCCCAAAGGAGGGCAGGGATTTGCTGTCATCGTGGACACTGTTCTGGGCATCGGCAGGCAGCGGTACATCGACGATCTTGCTGATGAAGTCACCGAACAGCGGGCCCGCCAGGATCAGCGCCGGTACGGCGGCGATCAGCCCGAACAGGATCATGTAGCCGAAGTCGGCACCCAGCTGGGATGCCACCAGGATCGGGCCCGGCGCGGGGATAAGGAAGGCCTGGCAAGTCGCGATACCGGCCAGCAGAGCGATACCGATCTTCACCACGCTGCCGCCACCACGACGGACGATGGCGAAGGCGACGCCGATCAGCAGCACCACGGCCACGTCAAAGAAGAGCGGCAGGGCGCAGACAAAGCCGGTCAGGGCCATTGCCCAGTTGGCGCGCTTGACGCCGAACTTGCCGAGCAGGGTGTGAGCCACCCGGTCGAGAGCACCGGTCACTTCCATCACCTTGCCGAACATGGCGCCCAGCGCCACCACTACCGCGACGAAACCGAGGGTGCCGCCCATCCCTTTCTGGATGGTGTTGGCGATGTCGGCCGGGTTCATGCCAGCGGCGAGACCCGCCACCATGGAGACCAGGATCAGGGCTACCACGGCGTGGAGCCGGGCCTTCATCACCAGGAAGAGCAGCAGCACAATCGAGCCGGCGGCTGTCATGATCAGGGAGAGGTCAGACATTGTTATGCGTTCCTTTTTCCAAGTTCAGTCGTGACACCTTGCCGATCCGTCGGCAAACCATATCTTTATGATTTATTTAGATTTATGGCAAGGGCTCAACATCATATGCCCAGGTGACTATGGGTTTGCTCAGTCTGTGGCAGACTTCACATTTTCAATCGTTACCGGTAACATGTTACCGGTAACGTGTTAGATTAGAACCCATCAACAGCTGGTTTTTTGAAAAGTGGGACAGAGGTCAAATTATGGCGGGTAAGTGCATTATCGTGATGGGTGTGTGTGGTAGCGGCAAATCCAGCGTGGGTCTGAAAGTGGCCGAAGCGCTGGGCGCCAAGTTCATCGATGGTGATGACCTGCACCCCAAGGCCAACATCCAGAAGATGGCTGGCGGCAACCCCCTCAACGATGAGGATCGAGCCCCCTGGCTGGAGCGGATCCGCGACGCCGCCTACAGTCTCGAGCAGAAGAACGAGACCGGCATCATTGTCTGTTCCGCCCTCAAAAAGAAGTACCGCGACCAGATCCGCGAAGGCAACGAGTCGGTCAGCTTCATCTTCCTCGATGGCAGCCAGCCGCTGATCCTCGAGCGGATGCGTGCCCGCAAGGGCCACTTCATGCGTGAAAGCATGGTACAAAGTCAGTTCGATACCCTGGAGCGCCCGGATGGCGAAGCCGGTGTATTCCACATTGATATAGACGGCACCTTCGAACAGGTGGTTGACCGCGCCGTCACAGCATTGGAGCAAGCCCAATGATTCATCAGGTAATTTCCGACGTCACCGCCCGCATCCGCGAGCGCAGTGTCGCCCGTCGTCAGGCATTTCTGGCCCGCATCCAGCGTCAGGCAGAGCAGGGCAAGACCCGCGCCGCGCTGGCCTGCGGCAACCTGGCCCACGCCGTGGCCGCCTGCAGCAGTGACGAGAAGGGTCGCATTCTCGATATGACCCGCGCCAACGTCGGCATCGTCACCGCCTACAACGACATGCTGAGCGCCCATCAGCCCTATCAGGGCTATCCGGATCAGATCAAGGCGGTACTGGCCGAGCTGGGCCACAGTGCCCAGGTTGCTGGCGGCGTGCCCGCCATGTGCGATGGCGTGACCCAGGGTCAGCCGGGGATGGACATGTCCCTCTTCTCCCGCGACCTGATCGCCCAGGCGACCGCGCTCTCTCTTTCTCACAACACCTTCGATGCCACCCTGCTGCTCGGCATCTGCGACAAGATCGCTCCGGGCCAGATCATGGGGGCCCTCTCTCACGCTCACCTGCCGACTGCATTTGTTCCTGCTGGCCCGATGGCGAGCGGCATCAGCAACGACGAGAAGGTGAAGGTGCGTCAGAAGTACGCCGCCGGTGAAGTGGGTCGCGACGCCCTGCTGGAGATGGAGTGCGGCGCCTACCATGCGGCAGGCACCTGCACCTTCTACGGCACCGCCAACACCAACCAGCTGGTGTTCGAGGCCATGGGCCTGATGCTGCCGGGCTCCGCCTTTGTGCACCCGCATAGCGAGCTGCGCCGCGCCCTGACCGCCGAAGCGGCCCGCCGTATCAGCGCCATGATCCCGGGTTCCCCGGCCTATCGCCCGTTGAGCGAGGTGCTGGACGAGCGCTCGCTGGTCAACGGTCTGGTGGCCCTGCTCGCCTCCGGCGGCAGCACCAACCACAGTATCCACATGGTGGCGCTGGCTCGCGCAGCCGGTCTGGTACTGACCTGGGATGACATCAGCGATCTCTCCGACGTGGTGCCGCTGCTGGTTCGCATGTACCCGAACGGCCCGGCCGACGTGAACGCCTTCGAACAGGCAGGCGGCGTGCCCGGCCTGATGCGCCGTCTGGCGCAAGAGGGGCTGATCCACATGGATGCCACCCCGGTCTTTGGTGAGATGCAGGATTACCTCAGCCGTCCGGCACTGGTCGATGGCCAGCTGGTATGGCAGCCGGTGGGCGAAAGCGGCAATGCGAGCGTGCTTTCACCTTCCGGCAGCGTGTTCCAGGCCACCGGCGGCACCAAGCTGCTGGCGGGCAATCTGGGTCGCGCCGTGGTCAAGGTCTCCGCCGTGGCTCCCGAGTATCGGGTGATTGAAGCCCCGGCGCGGGTCTTCTCCTCCCAGCATGCGGTGGAGGCGGCCTACAAGGCGGGCGATCTCAATCAGGACGCCGTGATCGTGGTGCGCCACAATGGCCCGGCCGCCAACGGCATGCCGGAGCTGCACAAGCTGATGCCGGTGCTCGGCAACCTGCAGAAGGCGGGTTACAAGGTGGCGCTGGTCACCGATGGTCGTCTCTCCGGCGCCTCCGGCAAGATCCCGGCCGCCATCCACGTCACTCCGGAAGCGCTGCACGGCGGGGCCATCGGCCTGCTTGCTGACGGCGACCTGCTGCGGGTTGACGCGGTAAACGGCAGCCTCGACTGTCTGACCGATTTGAGTGGCCGTACCCAGGCCGAGATTGACCTCACTCTGGAACAAGAGGGGTGGGGCCGTGAACTGTTCAGCGTGATGCGTCGCGCGGTATCGAGCGCCGAGTGTGGCGCTACCATCTTTGACTAAGGAAGAGCTATGCAGAACTGGAAAGTGACCCCGGCCGAGGTGTTTGCCGCCTCCCCGCTGGTACCCGTGATGGTTATCAACGAGCTGGATCAGGCCCTGCCGATGGCCAAGGCGCTGCTCGACGGCGGCATCTCTGTCTTCGAAATCACCCTGCGCACCCCGGTGGCGCTCGATGCCATCGCCCTCATCGCCAAGGCGATGCCGGATGCCATGGTTGGTGCCGGTACCGTGCTCAACTGCGAGCAGTTTGACGCAGCCGTCTCTGCCGGTGCCCGCTTCGTCATCTCCCCGGGGATGACCCCGGCCCTGCTGGCCCACGCGGCCAAGAGCACCGCACCGCTGATCCCGGGCGTGGCCACTCCGTCTGAAGTGATGCAGGCGCTGGAAGCGGGCTATGACCACCTGAAGTTCTTCCCGGCCGAAGCGAACGGCGGTACCAAGGCGCTCTCCGCCATTGCCGCCCCGCTGCCCCAGGTGAAGTTCTGCCCCACCGGCGGTATCGGCCCGAAAAACGTGGCCGACTATCTGGCACTCAAATGCGTGGCCACCGTCGGCGGCTCCTGGATGCTGCCGGCCGATGCGGTCAAGAGCGGCAACTGGGAAGAGGTAACCCGCCTCTCCCGCGAAGCGGTTGAACTGGTTAAACGCTAAGCATCAGTTGTGCAGAAAACCAAACAGGCCACCCTCGGGTGGCCTGTTTGCTATCAGCGTGGCTTCAGTGTGTGCGGGAAGGGATTACCCCAGACTCTCCCCGACATAGAGGGAGAAGCCGATATCCTTGCGGGTGTCGGATTGGGATTGGCCGTTGAGACGCGCCAGCAGCATGGTGGCCGCCTCCCGACCGATCGCTTCCCGCGGGGTGGCGATACTGGCTAGTTTGGGGGTCATGGCGTGGCCGATGTCTAGAGCGTTGCAACCGGCGATGGCGATCTGCTGGGGCACCGGGATCCACTTGGCCTGACACTGCAGCAGAGCACCCACCGCTAGGTCATCGTTGGTGCAGAACAGGCCGTCGAGGTCGGGATAGCGTACCAGCGCCTGATCCAGCAGCTCGCCCCCCAGAGTGAAGCTGGAGGATTGTTCGGTCAGCAGATGCTGGCCGGTGAGGCCGAAGTCGGTCATCGCCTGATAGTAACCCTCCATCCGCAGCTGGGTGCGCACGTCGAGCCGCGCCCCCAGATAGACCACCTTGCGTCGGCCCCGGCGCAGCATCTCTGTTACCATGGCCCGGGCCGCGGCTCTATGGTCCATGCCGACCACCATATCGATGGGGGTTTGCGGCAGATCCATGGTCTCCACCACCGGAATGCCGGCGGTGGCGATCATCTTGCGGGTGCGCTCTGTGTGCTGGCTGTCGGAGAGGATCAGCCCATCCACGTGATAGGAGAGCAGGGACGCGACCTGCTCCTCCTCCCGCTCCGGACTGTAGCCGTAGTGGGCCAGCAGGGTCTGGTAACCGGCCGGTCGGGTCACCGACTCGATGCCGTGGATCACCGCCGAGAAGACCTGGTTGGAGAGGGAGGGGATCAGGATGCCGATCGCCTTGCTGGTCGCGTTGGAGAGAATGTCCGGCGCCCGGTTGGGGATATAACCCAGCTCTTCCACCACAGCCGCGATCCGCTCGCGGGTCCCCTCCGCCACGGTCTGCGGGTCGCGCAGATAGCGGCTGACAGTCATCTTGGTCACGCCGGTCTGGTCGGCGATATCTTGCAGGGTGGGGCGGCGCTTGCGGGTGGGGCTCATAGGGGTGTCCAGCGTGGATGTTACATGTAACATTACCGTTTTTGGCGGATAAAGTCAGCATATGAAGCCGTTTTTGCAGGAGTTTTCCGATGATCAGAGGCAAGCAGTTCGTGGATGTCCGGTTCGAGCAACAGGATGTGGAGGGGGAGCAGTTCTCGGAGTGCCGCTTTATCGGCTGCAACTTCTCCTGGCTGGATTTGAGCGATAGCCGCTTCATTGACTGCAGCTTCTACGATCGGGAGAGTGAACGGGGCTGCCTGTTGCAGGGTTGCGATCTGCGCGAGGCCAGCTTTCTACGCTGCGATCTCACCATGGCCGATTGCAGCCGCAGCCAGTGTCTGGGGTTGGAGATGCGCGACTGTCAGGCGGTCGGTATCAACTTCAGCCATGCCAGCTTCGCCAACCAGATCACCGCCAAAAGCTACTTCTGCGAGGCCCATCTGACCGGCAACAACTTCAGCTATGCCAGCTTCGAGGGCTGCCTGCTGGAGAAGTGCGAGCTGACCGGCAACCGTTGGCAGGGGGCCAACCTGTTTGGTGCCTCGCTGGTGGGTTCCGATCTCAGCGGCTCCGAGTTTGGCCAGATTGACTGGACCAGCTTCAAGCTGCAGGGCTGCGATCTGCGCCAGTGTGACCTGCCGGGGCTGGATTTACGGCGGGTCGATCTGCAAGGGGTGCAGATCAACGAGGATCAGCAGCAGACCTTGCTGGAGCAGATCGGTCTGGTTGTCTTCCCCTGAGCCGAGCGGAAAATTAGGTAATTTTTCATCAAATGGGACCGACAATGGGGAGGGCGCTCCTGAAACGACAAAAGCCTGCGTGATGCAGGCTTTTGCTAGTGAGCGTGTGACGCGTTTGTCGGCTGGGTTGACTCAACCCTTGGCCAGCCATTTGGTCGGGTTGATCGCCTCGCCCTGATAGCGAATTTCGAAGTAGAGGCCAGGTCTGTCCTGACCGCCACTGTCACCGACCAGTGCCACCGGTTCACCCTGTTCCACATTCTGGCCAACCTGACGCAGCAGCGACTGATTGTGACCGTAGAGGCTCATATAGCCTTTGCCGTGGTCGATCACCAGCAGCATACCGAAGCCGTCGAGCCAGTCGGCGTAAACCACTTGTCCCGGTGCAACCGCCTTGACCTGGGTTCCTTCGCTGGCGCCGATCAGGGTGCCTTTCCACTTGAGCTGGGCGGTACGGGGCGAGCCATAGGAGATGAGGATCGGCCCCTGTACCGGCCAGCGCAGGCTGCCATTGGTCTTGAGACCACTGTAGTGACCGGCACTGCTGATGCCCGAGCCGCGCTCTGGTTTGCTGCTGGCCACCTCTTCGGCAGGTTCTGCCGGTTTGACGGTTTTATTCTGCTGGGCGGCGAGTCGTTGTTGCTCGGCGCGGCGCTGTTCGGCCAGCTTGCGCTGACGCTCCTGCTCCGCTTTCAGCTTGGCCAGCCGTTCCCGCTCGGCCCGTTCACGGCGCTCCTGCTCTTCCCGCTTGCGACGCAGCTCTTCCAGCCGAGCTTTCAGCGCTTTCTCCGCCTTGACCAGCTTGGTGAGCTTCTGCTCGTCATCCTGTACCGACTGCTGCAACTGGTTGCGCACCTTGGCCCGGCTCTGCTGGCTGGCCAGCAGGGTCTGGTGATGCTCCTGCTGTTCGGCAAGCAGGGTCTGCAGTCTGGTTTCGGTCTCTTTGGTTGCCTGCTGGTTTTTCGCCAGCTTGTCACGGGTGGCGCGCAGGGCGTCGATGGCCTCGATGCGGGCCTTGTTGAGGTAGTCGTAGTAGTCGAGTGAGCGGCTCAGTTTGGCCGGATCCTGCTGATTGAGCAGCAGTTTGAGGTAGTCGTGGTTGCCCGCCTGAAAGGCGCTCTCCGCCTGTTTGGCCAGCAACTGCTTTTGATGTTTGGCTTGAACTTCCAGCGCCAGCTTGTCTTTTTGCAGGGTCGCCAGCGTCTGCTGGTTCTGTTTCAACTGCTGCTTGGTCTGGTTGAGTTTGGCGGCGGCGGCCGAGATGGCCTGCTCGTCAGCCTTGAGTTGGGTATTGAGCTTGGCAAGCTCCTGCTTGCTGAGCTTGATGGTCTTCTGTTGCTCTTTGATCTGGGACTGCATGGTCCCCAGCTGCTGATTGGCGGCCAAAGCCGGTTTGCTGGCGCCAAACGACAGGCAAAAAAACAGCGCGCCGGCCAACAGGCCGACGCGACTGGTTTTCTGTGAAATAACTTCGCATCCCCGCATGGGGAAGGATTATTTCAGAATCATCAGGGGCTTGCCAGTCATTTCCGGCGGCACCGGCAGACCCATCAGGGTCAGCATGGTGGGGGCCAGATCGGACAGTTTGCCACCTTCAACTACCTCGGCTTTGCGACCGAAATAGATGAGCGGAACCGGCAGATTGGTGTGGGCGGTGTGGGCCTGACCAGTCTCTTCGTCCAGCATCTTCTCGGCGTTGCCGTGGTCGGCAGTGATCAGGCACTCGCCACCCACTTCGGCCAGGGCGTCGGTGACGCGACCGATGCAGTGGTCAACGGCTTCACACGCTTTGACGGCGGCATCGAATACACCGGTGTGACCAACCATGTCGCCATTCGGGTAGTTACAGATGATGACGTCGTACTTGCCGCTCTTGATGGCCGCAACCAGCTTGTCGGTCAGCTCTTCGGAGCTCATCTCCGGCTGCAGGTCATAGGTCGCCACTTTCGGGCTGGCCACGATCTCGCGATCTTCGCCGGTGAAGCAGGACTCTTCGCCACCGTTGAAGAAGAAGGTGACATGAGCATACTTCTCGGTTTCGGAGATGCGCAGCTGGGTCTTGCCCTGCTTGGCCAGCCACTCACCCAGGGTGTTGACCAGAGCGGTCGGCGGGTAGGCACAGGCAGTTTTGATGTCGGCCGCGTATTCGGTCAGCATCACGAAGTTCAGCTTCGGCTCGACTGCACGGGCGAAGCCGGTGAAGTCGGTGTCAACGAAGGCGCGGGTGATTTCACGGGCACGGTCGGCACGGAAGTTCATGAAAATCAGCGCATCGCCATCTTCCATCGGTGCAGCTTCGCCGATGCGGGTGGCTTTGACGAACTCGTCGTTCTCGTCGCGAGCATAGGCGGCAGCCAGTGCTTCGGTGGCGCTCTCGGCGGTGAACTCGCCCTTGCCCTGGGTCATCAGGTCATAGGCTTGCTGCACGCGATCCCAGCGGTTGTCGCGGTCCATGGCGAAGTAACGACCGATCATGGAGGCGCAGCGACCCTTGCCCAGCTTGGCGAACAGGGCGTCGAACAGCTCGATGGAGGACTGGGCGGAGCGCGGCGGAACGTCGCGGCCATCCAGGAAGGCATGCAGGTAGATCTTCTCGGCGCCACGCTTGGCGGCCATTTCGATCATGCCCATGATGTGCTCTTCGTGGCTGTGTACGCCACCCGGGGACATCAGGCCCATGATGTGAACGGCTTTGCCGTTGGTCACGGCAGCGTCAACAGCCTTGGCCAGCTCGACGTTCTGGAAGAATTCGCCATCCTGGATGTCTTTGGAGATGCGGGTCAGCTCCTGATAGACGATGCGACCGGCACCGATGTTGACGTGGCCCACTTCGGAGTTGCCCATCTGGCCATCCGGCAGACCCACGTCCAGGCCGGAGCCGGAGATCAGGGTGCTGGTGTAGTCACGGGCCAGACGATCGAGGTTGGGAGTCTTGGCGGCAGCGACGGCGTTGTGCTCTTGCTTGGTGCTGTAGCCCCAACCGTCCATGATGACCAGAACCAAAGGTTTCTTAGCTGTTGACATAAGACTATGTCCTCTCGGATTGGAAAAAATGCGGGAAATGAAACTAGCGTAATATTACTACATCTGCCGAAATAGTCACCTGATAGCCAAGGGGCGCTCCCGTGGCCCCGCAAGCCACGCCCTTCCTGCCATGCTCGCTGCCCAATGATGATGGGAGCCTGCTCGCGCTTTGCCGCCAAGATGGCTGATCTTATCAATACCCCCATGTATACTCGGGCCCTTGTCTTGGTCCCTGGATAGTAGAAGATGCAAGAGTATTTGGATTTTGCGGCCCGTAACCCGCTGCTGACCGCAGCCTGGTTGGGTCTGGCTGGCACCCTGGTTTACACCACTGTGCGTGCCCGTTTGTCCCCGGTAAAAACCGTCAACAACCACACCGCGACCCTGCTGATCAACCGCGAGAATGCCACCGTGGTGGATATTCGCAGTCAGGAAGAGTATGCCAAGGGCCATCTGGCCGGTGCCCAGCACCTGCCGCTGACCCAGATCCAGAGCAATAATCTGGGCCCGGTTGAAAAGCATAAAGATGCCCCCATCATAGTGGTGTGCGAGTCGGGAATGACTGCGGGCGGCGCGGGCCGTCAGCTGAGCAAAGCTGGCTTCAAGCAGGTTTATGTGCTCGGCGGTGGCATGGCCCAATGGCGTGCAGAAAATCTGCCGGTAACCAAGAAACGCTGATTTAAGCAGGGCCTGAGCCCACTTATCCATATAACAAGGAATCAAACGAAATGGCTGACGAGATCAACAACCAGGAAGTACAACCGGAATTTCACATCCAGCGTGTTTACACCAAGGATGTCTCTTTCGAAGCGCCGAACACCCCGCACATCTTCCAGAAAGAGTGGCAGCCGGACGTCAAGCTGGATATGGATACCAAGACCAACATCCTGGCTGAGAGCGTGTACGAGGTTGTCCTGACCCTGACCGTAACCTGCAAACTGGAAACCGAAACTGCCTTCCTGTGCGAAGTACAGCAAGCCGGTATCTTCACCATCGGCAACCTGCCGGAGCCGCAACTGGCTCACTGCCTGGCTGCCTTCTGCCCGAACATCCTGTTCCCGTATGCCCGCGAAGCCGTGGCCAACATGGTGAGCAAGGGTTCCTTCCCGCAGCTGAACCTGGCACCGGTCAACTTCGATGCCCTGTTTGCCCAGCACATGGCGCAAGCACAGGCCCAGCAGGCGACTGCGGAAGCCTGATAATGGCTGACCAGATCGCTATCTCGGTCTTGGGGGCGGGGTCTTATGGCTCCGCCCTTGCCATTTCTCTGGCGCGCAATGGTCATCCGACCCTGCTGTGGGGTCACGACCCCGCTCATGTCGCCGAGCTGGAACAAGACCGCTGCAACAAGGCATTTTTGCCTGATGTCCCCTTTCCCGCCGATCTGCAGCTGACTGCGGATCTACAACGTGCGGTACAAGCTGCCCCCGTGCTGCTGCTGGTCGTGCCGAGCCATGTATTTGGCGATGTGCTGACCCGGATCAAACCCTTCCTGCGCCCCGATACCCGTATCGCTTGGGCCACCAAGGGTCTGGAGCCGGACAGTGGCCGTCTGCTGCAGGACGTGGCCCGTGAAGTGCTGGGTGACGAGATACCGCTGGCGGTGATCTCCGGTCCCACCTTCGCCAAGGAGCTGGCTGCCGGTCTGCCGACCGCTATCTCGGTCGCCTCGACTCACGATGAGTTCGCCGACGATCTCTCCCATCTGCTGCACTGTGGCCGCTCGTTCCGGGTCTATACCAATCCGGACTTCGTCGGTCTGCAGCTGGGTGGGGCGGTGAAGAACGTCATCGCTATCGGTGCCGGTCTCTCCGACGGGCTAGGGTTTGGCGCCAATGCCAGAACCGCGCTCATCACCCGGGGTCTGGTGGAGATGCAGCGTCTGGGTGCGGCGCTGGGTGCCGATGCCAAAACCTTTATGGGGATGGCGGGGCTCGGGGATCTGGTGCTCACATGTACCGACAACCAGTCGCGCAACCGTCGCTTCGGGCTGGCCCTCGGGGCTGGCAAGGATGTGAACACCGCCATGACCGAGATCGGTCAGGTGGTGGAGGGGTATCGCAACACCAAAGAGGTGCATCTGCTGGCGGCCCGCTGCGGCGTCGAGATGCCCATCTGCGAGCAGATCTTCAAGGTGCTCTACGAGGGTAAGAACCCGAAAGAGGCGGCCATCGCCCTGCTGTCGCGAGACAAGAAGGACGAGTAATCTGCCGATTGCCCATGCAAAAGGCCCCGCCATCTGGCGGGGCCTTTTCTTTGCAGCATGTTTTTGCCACAAGGGCTGTGCAAATCAGTAGTAGGAGTGGTCGCCGCGCTGGTGCTCGGTGGCGTCTTTCACCCCGTTGAGCTCGCCCGGGAACTTCTCCAGCAGCTGCTTCTCGATCCCCTCTTTCAGGGTGTAATCGACCATGGAGCAGCCGTTGCAACCGCCGCCAAACTGCAGGATGGCCAGTTTGTCCTCGGTCAGCTCGACCAGAGTGACCTTGCCACCGTGACCGGCCAGCATGGGGTTCACTTCGGACATCAACACGTACTCGATGCGCTCGATCAGCGGCGCGTCATCGGCCACTTTACGCATCTTGGCGTTCGGCGCTTTCAGGGTGAGCTGGGAGCCCATCTGATCGGTCACGAAATCGATGGTGGCATCCACTAGGAAGGGGGCGCTCAGGGGATCGACCATGCAGTCGAAGCCGCTGAAGGGCAGGTGTTGATCTTCCGGGTCCACGGCATCGGGCGGGCAATACGATACGCCACACTCGGCATTCTGGGTTCCCGGATTGACCACAAACACCCGGATATTGGTGCCATCAGGCTGTTTTTCCAGCAGTTTACGGAAATGGGCCTGGGCGGCGTCGGAAATGCTGATCATCACTATCCTCATAAACCTGAGTGTACGACTAGGGTATTCATGATAACGCGGTTATTAATGCTTGGGTAGCATGCCGATGGCTACTTGCTGTGCCGAAGGGTACGACAGATTGCCCACACTTCTACCTTTGTGATGCCGCTCTCATGGAGCAAACGGCTGAGCTGACCGGCGGTGGCACCTGTGGTCACAACGTCATCGAGCAGGGCAACATGGCGATAGTGGTGGGGGCGGATCCGGAATGCCCCGCGCAGATTGCGCCGTCGCAGCCCGGCGCTGAGAGTTGTTTGCTGTGGGGTTGCCTTGATGCGCTGCAACAGGGTGTTGTCGCAGGGAATGCCGGTGAGCTCGCCAAGGGTGTGCGCGATCTCCTCCGCCTGATTGAAACCGCGCCGCCACTGTCGCCACCAGTGCAGGGGAACAGGAATGATCGCCTCCGGCGGCTCGCGGCCATCCAGATGATCGGCCAAGAGGCGTGCCAGTAGCGGCGCCAGCAGGATCTGGCCGGAATATTTGAGCCGGGGGATCAGCATGGGGTAGGGGGTTTGGTAGTCGCCGATCACCTGCAGCCGCTCCCAGGGGGGAGGTCTGCGCTGGCAGCGGCCGCAGACCGGTATGCTCTCTTTTATATAGTCAGCCAGCGGTGCGGCGCAGAGGCGGCATCTTGGCTCTGATTGGTGCAACGCCTGCCGACACCAGCTGCAGAGCAGGGGCTCGTTGTCACAAGGCTGATGACAGAGCAGGCAGCTCCCTTGCCAGTCGGCGTGGCTGCCGAGCAGTGGGCTTGCTTTAGCGAGCAGTCGCTTTAACATGCTGACCCCAAGAGCATGAACAGGGATCTTTAGTCTAGATGAGCATATCGGTAGAGCAGTTTGGCCAGGGGCCCGATCTGGTGCTGTTGCACGGTTGGGGGATGAATGGTGCGGTCTGGCATGGCATTGCCCAACAGTTGGCGTCCCACTATCGGGTTCATCTGGTGGATTTGCCCGGTTTTGGCAACAGCCCGCTGGCAGACGAGGTGGATTACAGCCTGCCCTGGCTTGCCGAGCAGGTGGCTGCCATCATGCCGCAGAAGTGCCATCTGCTTGGTTGGTCGCTCGGGGGGCTGGTGGCAAGCCAGTTGGCGCTGATGCATCCCGATCGGCTGCACTCCCTGATCACCGTGGCCAGCTCCCCTTGTTTTATGGCCCGCGACGAGTGGCCGGGTATCGCCCCCAAGGTACTGACCGGCTTCAACCAGATGCTGGCGGGGGATTTTCGCCAGACCATAGAGCGCTTTCTGGCGATCCAGGCGATGGGCAGCGAACATGCCCGGGACGATATCCGTCAGTTGCGCCACTGGCTGGCCGAGCGGCCGGCGCCCGAGTTTGCCGCACTCGAGGCTGGACTGACACTGTTGGCCGAGATTGACCTGCGCGAACCGCTGCAGGAGCTCGATCTGCCCTGGTTGCGGATCTATGGGCGACTGGATTCATTGGTACCCAAGGCGGCCATTCCCCTGCTGGATGATCTCTATCCTGCCAGCCGCAGCGTGACCCTCAATAAGGCCTCACACGCACCTTTTATCTCCCACCCTGACGAATTCATTGAAATCGTTCGAGATTTTGTTGGATAAAAAATAGTCAATAAGCTTCATTAATCCTCTGGTCTGGCGGATAATTAAGCTGTGACCAGAGGAGTAACATCATGCGTATTGATTCTGCTTTCAACAGCGGGGTACAGGGATTTCAGCGAGCCGAGCAGATTGCCGACAAGGCATCCAATCAGATCGCCCGTCTCAACACCCCCAGCGGGGATCAGGTGCAAGTGACCGATGAGCTCGTCAATCTCAAGGTGGCCGAGCTGCAGGCTGGCGCTTCCGCCAAGGTAGTGCAGACCGCCAGCGATATGATGGGAACCCTGATCGACATCCGGGTGTGAGATGAACATCAATGTCAGTCTGCCCCCCCTTATTCCGACACAGCTGCAACCTCAGGTGGAAGCAGCGAGGACGGATAATCGCCGGGCAGAACTGATCCCGCAGGCCCGGGCGGGCCAAGCCTCCGTTGCCGAATCTGAAGTCGGCTCCCAGAAAGAGAAATCCAAAGCCGGTCAAGCCTCCAGCAATCAGACCTCCCAGAACAGCCGTGAAACCGGGCAACCAGCGCCGACGACACTGCCAGATAATCGCTTTGTCGAGGCCACCGGTGAGGATGGGCAGCGCAAGCAGCAAGATCCCAAACAGCAGGAGCAGCAACAGCGGCAAGAGCAGCAGGTTCAGGATCTTGTCGAGCGTGACAAGGAGGTGCGCACTCACGAGCAGGCGCACCAGTCTGCGGGTGGAGAGTACGCCAGCTCGCCCACCTATCAGTTTACGCAAGGGCCGGATGGCAAGCGTTATGCGACGGGTGGCGAAGTCCAGATCGATACCAGTGTCGTACCCGGTGACCCTGCCGCTACCATTGCCAAGATGCAGCAGATCCGCGCTGCAGCGCTGGCGCCTGCCGAGCCTTCCGCGCAGGATCTGGCCGTCGCGCGCAGCGCCGCCGCCAGTGAAGCCAAGGCGCGCAAAGAGCTGATGGCCGAGCAGAGCGCAAAATCGGGCGGCGTGCTGAGTGCCTATATGGACAAGCGCAACAGCGTCATCGCGGGCCACTATCAACAGGCTGTCAGCCCGGCCTCGACCCAGTCCCTCAGTCTGCATATCTGAATCCCCCTCACCAAACTTTCAGCTGCTTTGCCTGTTTTGCAACTAACCTGAAGATCAGGCCCATTCCAATTTCACAGGAGCTGTCATGCATTTCGATGAAGTCAAAGCGGAAGATTTCACCACCTTCTCCCGTGTACCGCCCCCCCACCTGCAGATGGAGCAATTTCTGATGCAGCTAGGAGGAGGGGGAACTGAAGGAACCAGTTTCAAGAAGAAAGTGATGCTGGCGGCTGGCTGGAGCCACACCGGCGTCGTCTCTTACGGCAAGTATCCGCAAGAGGCCTGCAAGGCATTCAACCGACTGCGGGAGGTGCTGGCCCAGCATGGAGAGCCCGAGAGCATTCTTGCTGCCCTGGCGCAGTGATCCTGAGCTTCGCGTGTAAAAAAGCCCCTAGCGGGGCTTTTTGCATTCAGAGGCGTTCCGGACGGTGTCGTTACTTTTTCGCTTTGGAGAGCGCTGCCGCGAAGGCGTTGCCCATGGCACCACCCATAGGGGGGCTTTGGCGCGGCTCATTTCTTGGTTTGGTGTTGCCAGCACTGCTGTTGCGCGCTTCAGCCGACTTGCGGGCGGGCTGCCCTGCCTTTTCGTCGAGGCGCATGGTCAGGCTAATCCGCTTGCGTGGGGCGTCCACTTCCAACACCTTGACCCGCACAATATCGCCCGCCTTGACCACCTCGCGGGGATCCTTGACGAAACGGTCGGTCAGGGAGGAGATGTGCACCAGACCGTCCTGATGAACACCGATATCGACGAAGGCGCCGAAGTTGGTGACGTTGGTGACCACCCCTTCCAGTACCATCTCTGGCACCAGGTCGCTGATCTGCTCCACCCCTTCCTTGAAGGTAGCGGTCTTGAACTCGGGGCGCGGGTCGCGGCCCGGCTTGTCCAGCTCGCCGATGATGTCGGTGACGGTAGGCACGCCGAATTGCTCATCGGTGTAATCGGCCGGTTTCAGGCTGCGCAGCAGGCTGCTGTTGCCGAGCAGGCTCTCCACGGTCTGCTCCAGCTTGGCGAGGATCCGCTCCACCACCGGATAGGACTCCGGGTGCACCGCCGAGCTGTCGAGGGGATTGCTGCCGCCTCGAATGCGCAGGAAGCCGGCGCACTGTTCGAAGGCTTTGGGGCCGAGTCGGCTCACTTTCAGCAACTGCTGACGGCTCTTGAAAGCGCCGTGCTCATCCCGATAGGCGACGATGTTCTGGGCCAGCGTCTGGGAGAGGCCGGAAACCCGGTTGAGCAGGGCGACCGAGGCGGTGTTCACATCGACCCCGACCGCGTTCACGCAATCCTCTACCACGGCATCCAGCCGACGGGCCAGCTGGCTCTGGCCGACGTCGTGCTGATACTGGCCGACCCCGATACTCTTGGGATCGATTTTGACCAGTTCGGCCAACGGGTCTTGCAGGCGGCGGGCGATGGAGACGGCGCCACGGATCGAGACGTCGAGATCCGGGAACTCCTGAGAGGCGAGTTCGGAGGCGGAGTAGACCGAGGCTCCTGCTTCGCTCACCACTATCTTCTGCGCCTTGGCGGCGGGGTAGCGCTCGAACAGGTCGCTCACCAGCCGGTCGGTCTCCCGCGAGGCGGTACCGTTGCCGATGCTGATGAGCTCGACCTTGTGTTTCTGGCACAGCTCGCTCAGGGTCTTGAGGCTCTGATCAATCTGGCGTTTCGGTTCGAACGGATAGATGGTGGCGTGATCGACCAGCTTGCCGGTGGCATCCACCACGGCAACCTTGACCCCGGTGCGGATGCCCGGATCCAGCCCCATGGTGCAGCGCATGCCCGCCGGGGCCGCCATCAGCAGATCCTTGAGGTTCATGGCGAACACCTTGATTGCCTCCTCCTCTGCCGATTCGCGGATGCGACCGATCAGCTCTGTCTCCATCTGAAGCGACAACTTGATCTTCCAGGTCCAGCTCACCACCCCTTGCAGCCACTTGTCGGCCGGGCGGTTCTGCAGATTGAGCTTGAGGTGGTGGGCAATGATCCCTTCGCAGGGGCTGGCACTCTCGTCGTCACCGGTGACCAGCGCCAGATTGAGGATCCCCTCATTGCGGCCGCGCAGCATGGCCAGCACCCGGTGGGAGGGGGCCTTGTGCAGGGGTTCGTCGTGTTCGAAGTAATCCTTGAACTTGGCCCCTTCCTGCTCCTTGCCTGCCACCACGCGGGCGCGCAGGGTGGCATTTTGCCACAGGTAGTCGCGCAGCTTCTCCAGCAGGTCGGCCTGCTCGGCGAAGCGCTCCATCAGAATATAGCGGGCGCCGTCGAGGGCAGCCTTGCTGTCGGCAATGCCCTGTTCGGGATTGAGGAAGGTGGCTGCAGCTTGCTCGGGATCCTGCATCGGGTCGCTGAGCAGCAGGTTGGCCAGCGGCTCCAACCCGGCTTCGATCGCCATCTGCCCCTTGGTGCGGCGTTTGGGCTTGTAGGGGAGGTAGAGGTCTTCCAGCCGGGTCTTGCTGTCGGCGCCGTTCAACTCGCGGGCCAACTCGGGGGTCAGCTTGCCCTGCTCTTCGATGGAGCGAATGATCACCTGACGGCGGTCTTCCAGTTCACGCAGATAGCCGAGGCGGCTCTCCAGCGTACGCAGCTGGCTGTCGTCCAGACCACCGGTCACCTCTTTACGGTAACGGGCGATAAAGGGCACGGTCGAGCCTTCATCCAGCAGGCGCACTGCGGCCTGCACCTGCTCCGGGCGAGCATTGAGCTCTCCGGCAATCTGTCTCTCTATGGTTTGCATCATGATGTTGTTGAGGGCCTCTGTGGTCGAGTCCGCGCCATCAGGCGCCAAGTGTGAGCACTATATGGGGTCGTGTTGCGGGATGCCACCCTGCGCCGGGGTCTGCACCCGTCAGACTGATACAGTCGCAGGGGAGGGCGTTTATCTTGCCATTGCACCAGTGACTCAGGATGTGCCTGTGGCAAGCAGTCCGGCTATTTGGGGTAGCTGATCTCGTTGATATACCAGCAGACGTCACCAACTGGCGTACGGACGATGGCCTCATCCCCGACCTCTTTCTTGAGCAGGGCGCGGGCCATGGGGGAGTCGATGGAGATGTAATCCTTGCGCTCGAAGATCTCGTCATAGCCGACGATGCGAAAGCGCTTGGTCTCGCCCTCATCGTTTTCCACCTCGACCCAGGCGCCGAAGAAGACCTTGCCCTCCTGCGCGGGGGCATAGTCGACGATCCCCAGCTCTTCGAGGCATTTGCGCAGGTAGCGCACCCGCCGGTCTATCTCCCGCAGCCGCTTCTTGTTGTACTGGTAGTCGGCATTTTCGCTGCGATCCCCCAGGCTGGCGGCCCATGCCACCTTCCTGGTGACCTCGGGGCGCTCCTGACGCCAGAGGAAATCGAGCTCTTCTTTCAGCTTGTTGTAGCCTTCGCGGGTGATCAGCTTTGTCTTCATGGTGATGCGGACCTGGTCAAAGAGGGGTAATCATCGCTAACTGCTCGGGAATATTAGCTTTTGTCCTCCTTCTGTCGAGAGAAATTGCGCCAGCTTGGCGGGAGCCATTCAGCGGTACTGGTCTGGAGGAGGGCTTGACGGCCGTCACGCTCTGATCATGGGTAATAACCGGTAACATATTTATGCTTTTCTCCCGCGATATCCCCCCCTAGTATGGTGGGCAGCGAAAGAATGAAGAGGCAAAGCAATGAGTCAGCAGCAATACAAGGTCCTGGTCGTGGACGATGACCTGAAATTACGTTCCCTGTTGGAACGCTATCTCACCGAGCAGGGATTCGTAGTGCGCGGCGTGGCCAATGGCGAGCAGGCCGATCGCTTGCTGACTCGTGAAAACTTCAGCCTGATGGTGCTCGACCTGATGTTGCCGGGGGAGGATGGGCTCTCCATCTGCCGCCGTCTGCGGGAAGCGGGTAACCAGATCCCGGTGCTGATGCTCACCGCCAAGGGGGATGAAGTGGATCGCATCGTCGGGCTCGAGATGGGGGCCGATGACTATCTGCCCAAGCCGTTCAACCCCCGCGAACTGCTGGCGCGGATCCGTGCCGTGCTGCGCCGTCATACCGTCGAGTTGCCCGGGGCCCCCTCGGCTGCAGAGAAGGTGGTCAACTTCGGGGCCTTCCAGCTCAATCTCGCGACCCGCGAGCTGAGCCGGGATGGCGAGCCTATGGCGCTCACCAGCGGTGAGTTTGCGGTGCTCAAGGTGCTGGTCAGCCATCCGCGTGAACCGCTCTCCCGCGACAAGCTGATGAATCTGGCCCGTGGCCGCGAATACACCGCCACCGAGCGCAGCATCGACGTGCAGGTCTCTCGTCTGCGCCGCCTGCTGGAGCAGGATCCGGCCCAGCCCCGCTACCTGCAGACCGTCTGGGGTCTGGGGTATGTGTTCGTGCCAGATGGTGACGGTGCATGAAAAAGGTCGGCAGCATGTTCTCGCGCATGCTCTGGTTTCTGGCCGCCGTTCTGGTGGTCTATCAAGCAGTCTCCTACGTCACCTTCTACAACTATCTGCTGGCGCCAACCGTCAAGCAGATCAGTCACTTGCTGGCCAATCAGGTCAAGCTGATCTTTCCGGTTAACACTGAACAACTGGCGCTGAGCGAAGATGCCGAGGCGCTGGTCTATGTGACGACCGGTACCGACATCTATACCCAGAGCGAGGCGGTGCAGCATGGCTTCAACGATGCCAAGCCGTACCCCTATCTGGAGGAGAACATCAGTCGCGAACTGGGTGGCCCGGCCAAGGTGCGGGTCGAGATCCAGGATCACTACATCATCTGGATCCAGCCGCCGCAGGCCAGCAAAATCTGGGTGCGGATCCCGCTGACCGAGATTGAAGATGACGATATCGAACCCCTCATCATCTATCTGAGCGTGCTGCTGGTGATCACTCTGTTTGCGGCCTGGCGCTTTGCCCGGCAGCTGGTGCGCCCGCTCGAGGATCTCGAAGCTGGTGCCGTTGCTGTTGCCAGGGGTCATTTCCCCGAGGCGCTGGGGGAGCTGGGCTCAAGGGAGGTGCGGCGGCTGACCCGCACCTTCAACCATATGTCGCACTCCATCAAGAGCCTGATCGAAGAGCGTAACCTGATGATGGCGGGGGTTTCCCACGATCTGCGTACCCCGCTGACCCGCATCCGGCTGGCGACCGAGATGATGTCCTCCGGTGACGAGTACCTCAAGGAGAGCATCAACGCCGACATTGATGAGTCCAATGCCATCATCGATCAGTTCATCGATTACATCCGCCCGGATGAAGGTCAGGATCTGGAGCCGATCGACCTGACCCAGCTGGTGCACGATACCTTGCTGATCTACTCGGAGCAGGGGCTGGAGGTCGATCTGGCGCTGCCGCAAGAGGCGGTGCGGGTGGCCTGCAATCCGGTCAGTATCCGGCGAGTGTTGAACAACCTCTCAAGCAACTCGCAGCGTTACGGGGCGAGCCGCTTGTATGCCGAGTTGAAGGACGACGGGCACTGGGTGCGCCTGCGCCTCTCCGATGATGGCCCCGGGATTCCGGAGCAGGACTACTCCCGAGTGCTCAAGCCGTTTACTCAGGGTAATGTGGCGCGGACCGTTGGCGGCAGTGGGCTGGGGTTGGCCATCGTGGCCAAGATAGTCGCCCAGCACCACGGCACTATCCGGTTGGGAAGTTCGGAACTCGGCGGCCTGCTGGTCGAGATGCGGCTGCCGAAACATCAGCCACAGGAGTGGATGGATTGAGAGAAGGGCGTATCCGTGGATACGCCCTTCTGCATGGTCAGCTCTTGGTTTCGACTGATGCTCGATAGCGTTTGCCGTACTTGAGCTGCTGGATCAGCAGGGCGGCCACGATGAGCGCCAACCCGATGGGAGTGGCTGGATGGATGGCTTCGCCGATCAACAGGTTGAGCAGCACCAGTGAGGCAAACGGCGAGATAAAGATGAGGTTGCTGATGGGGGCCGTGTTGGTGGCATGGCGCAGCGCCATCAGCCAGAGCACGAAACCGAAGCCCATTTCGAACAGTCCCACATAGATGGCACCAGCCCATCCCTGCCAGGCGGTCATGGCAAAATCGGAGAGCAACCAGGTCGCCACGACGATAAAAGGCAGGCTGATCATAAAGCCGAGCAACAGGCTGACAATGGGATCCCCCTGATTGCGGGTGTTGAGGATCCAGTAGCTGGCCCAGATGAGGGTCGAGACCAGCGCCAGCGTCACGCCGAGGGGGCTGTCGAACTGGAGGCCGAATACATCCCCTCTGGTGGCGATCACCAGCGCGCCAAAATACCCCAGCACGATAGCGACGCCATCACGCCGACGCAGCTTCTGGCCGAGGAAGGGGACGGCCAGCAGACTGAGGGTAATGGCCCAGGTATAGTTGAGGGTCTGTGCCTGCTGGGCAGGCAGCAGATCATAGGCTTTGAACAGCAACAGGTAATAGAGAAAGGGATTCAGCACGCCCAGAGTCAGGTAGTAGAAAGGGCGGGCCTTGATGTAGCTCCTCAGCAGCGGCAGTTTGCCCTGTTTGGCGACGACGGCTGTCAGCGTGAGAGTCGAGGTGACGGCGGCCACAAGCAACAGTTGCACAGGTTCGAAATAGGCGAGGGAGATCTTTAAGGCGGTGGCGACCGTCGACCAGAGGGCAACGGCGCAAAGGCCATACTGATAGGCTTTCTTTTGATCTTTGAGCATGGGATGTCGTTCCACTGACAGAGGCAAGCGCACAGTCTACCAGTCTGCTTGTAACATTGTCGTTACCTTGGTTCGGCAGCAGAGTGTGTTGCCGCAGGCGAGATCCATCTGTCACATAAAACTGCGCATAATCTGTTCGCTCTCCCTTGCGCAAATTTGAAAAATCCGTATAATCCCCTCCGCTTACCCATGAGGTAAGCCAGACGATATGTCTGCTGCTGAGTTTCCTGTTTACAGGAGCCAGCCATACAGTCCTCCCGATATGGGGGGAAACGTGAAAAATCACACCTCTGGCGGGAGCAATCTCGGTCGGGCGGTGTTGATTTATGTTCTTTTATCTATTGGAGCTCTGTCAATGCAGAACCAAAGAATCCGTATCCGCCTGAAGGCTTTTGATCATCGCCTGATTGATCAATCCACTGCGGAAATCGTTGAAACTGCTAAGCGCACTGGCGCGCAGGTTCGCGGTCCTATTCCGCTGCCGACTCGCAAAGAGCGCTTCACCGTCCTGATCTCCCCGCACGTCAACAAAGATGCGCGTGATCAGTACGAGATCCGCACTCACAAGCGTCTGGTAGACATCGTTGAGCCGACTGACAAGACCGTAGACGCCCTGATGCGTCTGGATCTGGCAGCTGGTGTAGACGTCCAGATCAGCCTGGGTTAATTACGGAAAGAGGTTGATAACAATGACAATCGGTCTTGTAGGTCGCAAAGTGGGTATGACTCGCATCTTCACTGAAGATGGCGTTTCTATCCCGGTGACTGTTATCGAAGTTGAAGCTAACCGTGTAACTCAGGTCAAATCTGTAGAAACCGACGGCTACAACGCTATTCAGGTTACCACTGGCGCCAAGAAAGCCAGCCGTGTGACCAAGCCGGAAGCTGGCCACTTCGCCAAAGCTGGTGTAGAAGCCGGTCGCGGTCTGTGGGAATTCCGCCTGAACAACGGTGAAACTTTCACTGTTGGTAGCGAGCTGAAAGTAGATCTTCTCGCTGACGTTAAGCTGGTAGACGTTACCGGCACATCCAAAGGTAAGGGCTTTGCTGGTACTGTTAAGCGCCACAACTTCCGCACCCAGGATATGACCCACGGTAACTCCTTGTCTCACCGCGTTCCGGGTTCTATCGGTCAGAACCAGACTCCGGGTCGTGTATTCAAGGGCAAAAAGATGGCTGGTCACATGGGTGCTGAGCGTGTAACGACTCAGAACCTGGAACTGGTTCGTGTTGACGCTGAACGCAACCTGCTGCTCATCAAAGGTGCAGTACCGGGTGCAACCAACGGCAACGTGATCGTCAAACCTGCCGTCAAAGCGTAACGTCTGAGGAGATAGTAATGGAATTGGTAATGAAAGACGCCAAGAGCGCTCTTGAAGTTTCCGAGACTACCTTCGGGCGCGAATTCAACGAAGCTCTGGTTCACCAGGTCGTCGTTGCATATGCCGCTGGTGCCCGTCAGGGTACTCGTGCGCAGCTGACTCGCTCTGAAGTGTCTGGTGGCGGCAAAAAGCCGTGGCGTCAGAAGGGTACTGGTCGTGCCCGTGCTGGCTCCATCCGTTCGCCCATCTGGCGTTCCGGTGGTGTGACTTTTGCTGCTAAGCCGCAAGATCACAGCCAGAAAGTAAACAAGAAGATGTACCGCGGCGCTATCCGTAGCATTCTGTCCGAGCTGGTACGTCAAGAGCGCCTGATCGTTGTTGAGAAGTTCGGCATCGAAGCTCCGAAGACCAAAGAACTGATCGCCAAGCTGAAAGAAATGGAACTGACTGACGTTCTGATCGTGACTGCTGAAGTCGATGAGAACCTGTTCCTGGCTGCTCGCAACCTGTACAAAGTTGACGTGCGTGACGTTGCCGGTATCGACCCGGTCAGCCTGATCGCTTTCGACAAGGTTCTGATGACTGCTGATGCAGTTAAGCAAATCGAGGAGATGCTGGCATGATCCGTGAAGAGCGTCTGCTGAAAGTTCTGAAGGCTCCGCACATCTCTGAAAAGAGCACCATGGTTGCAGAAAAGCAGAACACTATCGTGTTCAAAGTTGCTGTTGATGCTACCAAGGCGGAAGTCAAAGCTGCAGTTGCGAAACTGTTCGAGGTCGAAGTTGAGACCGTCCGTACCCTGAACATGAAGGGTAAGACCAAGCGCGCAGGTGCACGCGTAGGCCGTCGTTCCGATTGGAAAAAGGCTTATGTGACCCTGAAAGCTGGTCAGGACATCGACTTCATGGGCGCAGCCGAGTAAGAGGAGTTCTCAAAAATGGCAATCGTTAAGTGCAAGCCTACTTCTCCGGGCCGCCGCCACGTCGTCAAGATCGTCAATCAAGAGCTGTACAAGGGCAAGCCCTTCGCCGCTCTGCTGGACAGCAAAAGCAAGTCCGGTGGTCGTAACAACAACGGCCGTATCACTACCCGTCATATCGGTGGTGGTCACAAGCAGCACTACCGTATCGTCGACTTCAAGCGCGACAAAGACGGTATCCCGGCTAAAGTAGAGCGCCTGGAATACGATCCGAACCGTACCGCTAACATCGCTCTGGTGTTGTATGCAGACGGTGAGCGTCGTTACATCCTGGCTCCGAAAGGCCTGAAAGCTGGTGACGCGATCGCTTCTGGTGCTGATGCAGCCATCAAGGTAGGTAACGCCCTGCCGATGCGCAACATCCCGGTTGGTTCTACCGTTCACGCTGTAGAGATGAAGCCTGGTAAAGGTGCCCAGCTGGCTCGTTCCGCTGGTACTTTCATCCAGATCCTGGCTCGTGAAGGTAACTATGTAACTCTGCGTCTGCGTTCCGGCGAAGTACGTAAAGTTCTGGCCGAGTGCCGCGCTACCATCGGTGAAGTCGGTAACTCCGAGCACATGTTGCGTCAACTGGGTAAAGCCGGTGCAAACCGCTGGCGTGGTATTCGTCCGACCGTTCGCGGTATGGCGATGAACCCGGTTGACCACCCGCACGGTGGTGGTGAGGGTCGTAACAAGGGCATGCAGCCTGTGTCCCCATGGGGCCAGAAGGCTAAAGGCTTCAAGACCCGTAAGAACAAGCGTACCGACAAGTACATCGTACGTCGTCGTAACAAGTAATTGTTAACATAGAGGAATCACCATGCCACGTTCTCTCAAGAAGGGTCCATTTATTGACCTGCACTTGCTGAAGAAGGTAGAGAAAGCGGTGGAAAGCGGGGATAAAAAGCCGGTTAAAACCTGGTCCCGTCGTTCAATGATCATCCCGAACATGATCGGTTTGACCATCGCTGTCCATAATGGTCGTCAGCACGTTCCGGTTTTCGTTACCGAAGAAATGATCGGTCACAAACTGGGTGAATTCGCACCGACTCGTACTTATCGCGGCCATGCTGCTGATAAGAAGGCTAAGAAGCGCTAAGGGATAAATGATGGAAGCTATCGCTAAACACCGTTATGCCCGTACTTCTGCCCAGAAAGCTCGTCTGGTAGCCGATCAAGTACGTGGTCTGTCCGTAGACAAGGCTCTGAATATCCTGACCTTCAGCCCGAAAAAGGCTGCAGTGCTGGTTAAGAAAGTGCTGGAATCTGCCATTGCAAACGCTGAGCACAACGAAGGCGCCGATATCGACGCGCTGCGTGTTGCTACTATCATGGTCGACGAAGGTCCCTCCATGAAGCGCATCCGTCCGCGTGCCAAAGGTCGTGCGGATCGTATCCTCAAGCGTACCGCTCACATCACTGTAGTGGTATCCGACGCTAAGGCTGGGAGATAAGCAATGGGTCAGAAAGTACATCCTAATGGCATTCGCCTGGGTATTACCAAGCCTTGGAATTCTACCTGGTTCGCGAACACCAAAGACTTCGCTGACAACCTGTACAGCGATTTTCAAGTACGCCAGTTCCTGACCAAGGAACTGAAAAACGCGTCCTTGTCCAAGATCACCATTGAGCGTCCGGCCAAGAGCATCCGTGTGACCATTCACACCGCTCGTCCGGGTGTTGTAATCGGTAAGAAAGGCGAAGACGTTGAGAAGCTGCGCAAAGCTGTAGCCACTATTGCTGGCGTGCCTGCTCAGATCAACATTTCCGAAGTCCGCAAGCCGGAGCTGGATGGCAAACTCGTTGCCGACAGCATCACTTCCCAGCTGGAGCGTCGTGTAATGTTCCGTCGTGCTATGAAGCGCGCCGTACAGAACGCAATGCGCCTGGGTGCCAAGGGCATCAAAGTGGAAGTTTCCGGTCGTCTGGGCGGCGCTGAAATCGCGCGTACCGAATGGTACCGTGAAGGTCGTGTGCCGTTGCACACCCTGCGTGCCGACATCGACTACGCAACTTCTGAAGCCCACACCACTTACGGTGTGATCGGCGTTAAAGTTTGGATCTTCAAGGGCGAAGTTCTGGGCGGTCTGGCTGCTGTTAACGCTGCCGCTGCTCAAGAGCAAGCTCCTGCAAAGCCCAAGCGTGACAACAAGCGCCGCGCTGCTAAGTAAGGAGATTCGGTAAATGTTGCAACCTAAGCGTACTAAATTCCGCAAGACCCACAAGGGTCGTAACCGCGGTCTGGCCACCTCTGGTAACGAAGTATCCTTCGGTACCTTTGGCCTGAAGGCGACATCCCGTGGTCAACTGACTGCTCGTCAAATCGAAGCAGCCCGTCGTGCCATGACCCGTCACGTTAAGCGTCAAGGTAAGATCTGGATCCGTGTGTTCCCGGACAAGCCCATCACCGAAAAGCCCCTCGAAGTTCGTATGGGTAAAGGTAAGGGTAACGTGGAATACTGGGTTTGCCCGATCCAGCCTGGCAAGGTTCTGTACGAGATGGACGGTGTACCTGAGGCTCTGGCGCGTGAAGCGTTTGCCCTGGCCGCAGCTAAGCTGTCTGTTCAGACCACTTTCGTAATTAAGACGGTGATGTGATGAAAGCCCAAGATCTGCGTCAAAAGAGCGTCGAAGAACTGAACCAGGAGCTGCTGGGCCTGCTGCGTGAGCAATTCAACATGCGCATGCAAGCGTCCACCGGCCAGCTGGCTCAGACTCACACTCTGAAACAAGTGCGTCGTGACGTCGCACGTATCAAGACTGTACTGACTGAGAAGGCAGGTGCGTAATGACTGACAAGATCCGTACTCTGCAAGGTCGTGTAATCAGCGACAAGATGGACAAGTCCATCACTGTTGCTATCGAGCGCAAGGTAAAGCACCCGATCTACGGTAAGATCATCAAGCGCACTACCAAGCTGCACGTGCATGACGAAAACAACGAGTGCAAAGCTGGCGACCTCGTGGAAATCCGCGAATGCCGCCCGCTGTCCAAGACCAAGTCCTGGACCCTGGTTGCCGTTGTAGAAAAGGCCTAATCGGTACTTTGTAGTCCAAGCGGCCCCTTTCAGGGGCCGTTTGTTTTTTAGGCTACCTTTTCTGAAAATCCTGTGTTATAGTTTCGCGCCTTTTGAAGGCAGCCAGATCCCATTAGGGATAAGAAGTAAACAAAGCGGAGCACTAAGATGATCCAGATGCAAAGTATGCTGGGTGTTGCCGACAACTCCGGCGCTCGCAGTGTAATGTGTATTAAGGTTCTGGGTGGCTCGCACCGCCGTTACGCCGGCATCGGCGACATCATCAAGGTTTCCATCAAGGAAGCCATTCCTCGCGGTAAAGTGAAGAAAGGTGATGTGTATAACGCGGTGGTCGTACGCACCCGTAAAGGCGTTCGTCGTCCGGACGGCTCTGTCATCCGTTTCGACAACAATGCGGCTGTGTTGCTTAACAACAACCAACAGCCAATCGGTACTCGTATTTTTGGCCCGGTGACCCGTGAACTGCGTAATGAGAAGTTCATGAAGATTGTGTCCCTGGCACCCGAAGTACTGTAAGGAGTCGAACGATGGCAGCTAAAATCCGTCGCGAAGACGAAGTGATTGTTCTTACCGGCAAAGACAAGGGCAAGCGTGGCAAAGTCACTCAAGTCCTGATTGCAAAAGGTAAGGTAATCGTGGAAGGCATCAACCAGGTGAAGAAACACCAGAAGCCGGTACCCGCACTGGGTCAGGCTGGCGGTATCGTCACCAAAGAAGCCCCCATCGATGTATCAAACGTAGCGCTGTTCAACTCTGCCACTGGCAAAGCTGACCGCGTTGGTTTCCGGATTGAAGACGGCAAAAAAGTCCGTTTCTTCAAATCCACCGGCGAACTTGTGAAGTAATTGGAGTTTAACGATGGCGAAACTGCATGATTACTACAAATCCGATGTAGTAAATGAACTGTCCAAGCAGTTCGGTTACAAGACTATCATGCAAGTCCCTCGGATCGAGAAAATCACCCTGAACATGGGTGTTGGTGAAGCGATCTCTGACAAGAAATTGCTGGAAAATGCTGCTGCCGATATGGCTGCCATTTCCGGTCAGAAGCCGCTGATCACCAAAGCTCGCAAATCTGTTGCGGGCTTCAAGATTCGTGAAGGCTACCCGATAGGTTGTAAAGTAACCCTGCGTGGCGAGCGTATGTGGGAGTTCCTGGAACGGCTGATCTGCATCTCCGTACCGCGTATCCGTGACTTCCGTGGCCTGAACGCTAAAGCGTTTGACGGTCGTGGTAACTACTCCATGGGCGTGCGTGAGCAGATCATCTTCCCGGAAATCGACTATGACAAAGTCGATCGCGTCCGTGGTCTGGATATCACCATCACCACTTCCGCGAATACCGATGAAGAAGGCCGTGCTCTGCTGGCTGCCTTTAACTTCCCATTCCGCAAGTAAGGTTAGGGTTATGGCTAAAACATCCATGAAAGCGCGCGAAGCAAAGCGTGCCAAGCTGGTAGCCAAGTACGCGACCAAGCGTGCCGAGCTGAAAGCTATCATCGTTGACATGAACGCTTCTGAAGAAGCGCGTTGGGATGCTGTACTGCAACTGCAACAGCTGCCCCGTGATTCCAGTCCGTCCCGCCAGCGTAACCGTTGCAATATTACTGGTCGTCCGCACGGTTTCCTGCGCAAGTTTGGCCTGTCTCGCATCAAGGTGCGTGAGCATGCCATGAAGGGCGAAATTCCGGGCCTGAAGAAGGCTTCTTGGTAACGAATCTCGGGAGTTAGACTTATGAGCATGCAAGATCCGATCGCGGATATGCTGACCCGCATCCGTAACGGTCAGGCGGCGAGCAAAGTTGCGGTTTCCATGCCTTCTTCCAAGCTGAAAGTGGCTATTGCCAAAGTGCTGAAAGAAGAAGGTTACATCGCTGGCTACTCCGTAGCTGGTGACGTGAAGCCGGAACTGGAAATTGAACTGAAATATTTCCAGGGCAAGCCAGTTGTAGAACTGATCCAACGCGTAAGCCGTCCAGGCCTGCGTATTTACAAGCGCACTACTGATCTGCCGAAAGTTATGGGCGGTCTCGGTGTTGCTATCGTGTCCACGTCTAAAGGTGTGATGACTGACCGTGCTGCTCGCAAAGCAAGCATGGGCGGTGAGATCATCTGCTACGTCGCTTAATAGGAGGTAGGAAATGTCTCGTGTTGCTAAGGCACCCGTCACTATTCCTGCTGGCGTAGAGGTGACTCTGAACGGCCAGGAACTGACCATCAAAGGTGGTAAAGGTTCTCTGGTTCGCTCTATTCACGCCGGTGTAGAAGTGACCAAAGAAGACAATGTACTGAAGTTCGCCCCGCGCGGCAGCATCGCTGGTGCTGACGCTCAGGCTGGTACTGCCCGTGCATTGGTCAACAACATGGTAATCGGTGTTACCCAAGGCTTCGAGCGCAAGCTGCAGCTGGTTGGTGTAGGTTATAAAGCCTCCATCAAGGGCAATGCTGTTGCGCTGGCTCTGGGCTTCTCTCACCCGGTAGAGCATGCGCTGCCGGCTGGTGTGACCGCTGAGTGCCCGACTGCTACAGAAATCGTTCTGCGTGGCGTCGACAAGCAGCTGGTTGGCCAAGTCGCCGCCGATATCCGTGCTTACCGCGCTCCGGAGCCCTACAAGGGCAAGGGTGTACGCTATGCCAACGAGCAAGTGCGTACTAAAGAAGCTAAGAAGAAGTAAGGTAACACTATGGACAAGAAAGCAGCTCGTCTCCGTCGTGCTACTCGTGCTCGGAAAAAGATGCAGGAACTGGGAGCTACCCGTCTGGTTGTTCACCGTACCCCGCGTCATATCTATGCGCAGGTTATTGCAGCCAACGGTTCCGAAGTTCTGGCCTCTGCTTCCACAGTAGAGAAAGCCATCAGTGAAGCTCTGAAATACACCGGTAACGCAGATGCTGCTACCGCTGTAGGTAAGGCTATCGCTGAGCGTGCTATTGCCAAAGGCGTTCAGAACGTATCTTTCGATCGTTCCGGTTTCAAGTATCACGGTCGCATCGCTGCCTTGGCAGCTGCCGCACGTGACGCTGGTCTTCAGTTCTAAGCTAGGAGTCGAAGATGGCTAAAGTCGAATCTCAAGCCGGCGAACTGCAAGAAAAGCTCATTGCAGTAAACCGTGTTTCGAAAACTGTTAAAGGTGGTCGTATCATGTCCTTCACCGCGTTGACCGTGGTGGGTGATGGTAACGGCCGTGTAGGTTACGGTTACGGTAAAGCCCGTGAAGTTCCGGCTGCTATTCAAAAAGCAATGGAACAGGCTAAGCGTAACCTGAACAAGGTTGAGCTGAACAACGGCACTCTGCACCACCCGGTGCGTGGTGTTCACTCTGGCTCCACCGTGTTCATGAAGCCGGCCTCCCAAGGTACTGGTATCATTGCAGGCGGCGCTATGCGTGCTGTTCTGGAAGTTGCCGGTATCCACAACGTGCTGGCCAAGACCTACGGTTCCACCAACCCAATCAACGTTGTTCGCGCTACTGTAGACGCTCTGGTTCACGGTCAATCACCGGAACAGATCGCTGCCAAGCGTGGTCTGCGCGTTGAAGAAATTCTGGGGTAATGCGACATGGCTAACACTGTAAAAGTAACTCAAACTCGCAGCTCTATCGGCCGTCTGCCAAAGCACAAGGCGACTCTGCGTGGTCTGGGTCTGCGTCGCATTGGTCACACCGTTGAGCTGGAAGATACTCCTTGCGTACGCGGCATGATCAACCAGGTTTATTACATGGTTAAGGTGGAGGGCTAAGCATGCGTCTGAACACTCTGTCTCCGGCCGCTGGTTCCAAGCCTGAAAAACAACGTCGTGGTCGTGGTATCGGCTCCGGCCTGGGCAAGACTGGTGGTCGTGGTGTTAAAGGCCAAACCTCTCGTTCCGGTGGCGGCAAAGTCCGCAACGGTTTCGAAGGCGGCCAAATGCCTTTGAAAATCCGTCTGCCGAAGTTCGGTTTCTTCTCTCGCAAATCTTTGGTTTCTGCCGAAGTGCGTCTGAACGAAATCGCCCTGGTAGAAGGTGATGTGGTCGACCTGAGCACTCTGAAGCAAGCCGGTGTTGTTACTAAGAACATCGTGTTCGCTAAAGTTGTTCTGTCAGGCAACATTGACCGTGCTGTGACCGTTCGTGGTCTGTCCGTCACCAAAGGTGCACGCGCAGCCATCGAGGCCGCTGGCGGTAAAATCGAGGAATAATCAGTACAATGGCTAAGAAACCAGGATTGGATGTTAAAGCACAGGGTGGTCTGAGTGAACTGAAGAGCCGTCTGCTCTTCGTTCTCGGGGCGATTATCGTTTTCCGTGCAGGCTCTTATGTGCCGATTCCTGGTATTGACGCCGCCGTACTGGCCGAGTTGTTCCAGCAACAGAAGGGCACCATCATTGAGATGTTCAACATGTTCAGTGGTGGTGCACTCTCGCGTGCTTCTATTCTTGCGTTGGGGATCATGCCGTACATTTCGGCATCGATCATTATCCAGCTGCTGACAGTGGTTCACCCCGCTCTTGCTGAACTCAAGAAAGAAGGTGAATCCGGCCGTCGCAAGATTAGCCAATATACCCGTTGGGGCACGCTGGTTTTGGGAACTTTCCAGGCCATTGGTATTGCAACCGGTCTGCCGAATATGATGCATGGACTCGTGACTAATCCGGGTTTGGGCTTCTATTTCACAGCGGTTGTGAGTCTGGTCACCGGTACCATGTTTTTGATGTGGTTGGGTGAGCAGATTACCGAGCGTGGGATTGGTAATGGTATCTCGTTGATTATTTTCACAGGTATCGTTGCTGGTTTGCCGCATGCCATTGGCGCTACGGCCGAACAGGCACGTCAAGGGGAATTGCACATCCTGCTGTTGTTGTTGCTGGGCTTGATTGTTTTCGCAGTGACTTACTTTGTGGTGTTCGTGGAGCGTGGTCAGCGTCGTATCGTCGTTAACTATGCCAAGCGTCAACAAGGCCGCCAGGTATTTGCCGCGCAAAGCACACACCTGCCGTTGAAAGTGAATATGGCTGGTGTGATTCCTGCGATTTTCGCATCCAGTATCATCCTCTTCCCGGGGACCATTACCTCTTGGTTTGGTCAGGGCGAGGGTAAAGTAGCTGATATCCTGCAACAGGTCTCTATGGTCCTGCAGCCGGGTCAACCGCTTTACGAGATGCTGTATGCAGCAGCCATTATCTTCTTCTGCTTCTTCTATACCGCGCTGGTGTTCAACCCACGCGAGACAGCAGATAATCTGAAGAAGAGTGGAGCCTTTATCCCGGGGATTCGCCCGGGCGAGCAGACAGCACGTTACATCGATAAGGTTATGACTCGCCTGACATTGGCAGGTGCGCTCTATATAACCTTTATCTGTCTGGTACCCCAGTTCTTGATGACTGCCTGGAACGTACAGTTCTACTTCGGCGGCACTTCGCTGCTGATTATCGTGGTAGTTATCATGGACTTCATGGCTCAGGTACAAACCCATATGATGTCTCATCAATATGGCGACGTCCTGAGGAAGGCCAACCTGAAGGGCTACGGCCGCTAAAGGTCGGCGTAGTTACGGAGTTAAGCAATGAAAGTTCGTGCTTCCGTTAAGGCAATCTGCCGTAACTGCAAAATCATCAAGCGTCACGGTGTGGTGCGTGTGATTTGCAGCGAGCCAAAGCATAAACAGCGCCAAGGCTAATTTTTTACGGTTAGTACTTGCAACAAATAGTTGTGCTGGCTAATATAGCCAGCCAACTTTTGTTGTGTATTGGTTGACCGCCACGTATCCGCTCACGGGCTTTGTGGTGGTCGTAATCTACTATATGTAGGAGTGAATAGTGGCCCGTATCGCTGGCATTAACATTCCTGACCATAAGCATGCAGTCATCGCTTTGACTGCTATTTATGGCGTCGGTCGTACCCGCTCCAAGGCCATCTGTGCCGCAGCCGGTATCGCTGAGAATGTGAAAATTAAAGACCTGGACGAAGCTCAGATCGAGAGTCTGCGTGAACAAGTAGGTAAATTCACCGTTGAAGGTGACCTGCGTCGTCAGATTTCCATGAACATCAAGCGATTGATGGATCTGGGTTGCTACCGTGGTTTGCGTCACCGTCGTAGCCTGCCTGTTCGTGGTCAACGTACCAAGACCAACGCTCGTACCCGTAAGGGTCCGCGCAAGGCTATCAAGAAGTAACGGGAAGGTAGAAAATGGCTAAAACTCCGACTCGTGCTCGCAAGCGCGTTAAAAAGCAAGTGAGCGACGGTATTGCGCACGTTCATGCATCTTTCAACAACACAATCGTGACCATTACTGACCGTCAGGGCAATGCTCTGTCTTGGGCTACTTCTGGTGGTTCCGGTTTCCGTGGTTCTCGTAAGTCCACCCCGTTCGCTGCTCAGGTAGCTGCCGAGCGCGCTGGTGAGATGGCCAAAGAATATGGCGTCAAGAACCTGGAAGTCATGGTCAAAGGTCCGGGTCCCGGTCGTGAGTCTTCCATCCGCGCCCTGAACGCGGCTGGTTTCCGCATCACTAACATTACTGATGTGACTCCGATCCCGCACAACGGTTGTCGTCCTCCCAAGAAGCGCCGCGTATAACGCTGTAGCTACTTGGTCTAGGATTGTTGGAGAAAGAAGATGGCAAGATATATCGGTCCTAAGCTTAAGCTTAGCCGTCGTGAGGGCACCGACCTCTTCCTGAAGTCAGGTGTTCGTGCGATTGATTCTAAGTGCAAGATTGACACCGCCCCTGGTCAGCACGGTGCGCGTAAAGCGCGTCTGTCCGACTACGGTGTTCAGCTGCGCGAGAAACAAAAAGTTCGTCGTATCTACGGCGTATTGGAAAAACAGTTCCGCAACTACTACCGCGACGCTGCCCGTCAAAAGGGTAACACCGGTGAAAACCTGTTGCAGCTGCTGGAAGGTCGTTTGGACAACGTTGTTTACCGTATGGGCTTCGGCGCTACCCGTGCTGAATCTCGTCAGCTGGTGAGCCACAAGGCCATCATGGTAAACGGTCGCGTTGTGAACATTCCTTCTTTCCAGGTTTCCCCTGAGGACGTGATCTGCGTTCGTGAGAAGGCTAAGAAGCAAGCGCGTATCAAAGCTTCCCTGGAAGTTGCTGGTCAGCGTGAGAAGCCGACTTGGGTAGAGGTTGACGCCGCTAAAATGGAAGGTGCTTTCAAGCGTCTGCCAGAGCGTTCCGACCTGTCTGCCGACATTAACGAACAGCTGATCGTCGAGCTTTACTCCAAGTAAAGCTAGCTTCTAAAGAGAGGACACAATGCTGGGTTCTGTAACAGATTTTCTTAAACCGCGGCTAGTTGACATCGAGCAAGTTAGCCCGACTCATGCGAAAGTGACTCTTGAGCCACTCGAGCGTGGCTTTGGTCACACGCTGGGCAACGCCCTGCGTCGTATTTTGCTGTCATCTATGCCCGGTTGTGCAGTTACTGAAGTCGAAATTGACGGGGTACTGCATGAGTACAGCAGCAAAGAAGGTGTACAGGAAGACATTCTTGAAATCCTGCTCAACCTGAAAGGTATCGCTGTGAAGCTGGAAGGCAAGGACGAGGTAACTCTGTCCCTGACCAAGTCTGGAACAGGCCCCGTTACCGCTGGTGATATCACTCACGGTGATGAAGTCGAGATCGTAAACCCGGAGCACGTAATCTGCCACCTGACAGGTGCCAATGCTGAAATCAGCATGCGCCTGAAAGTTCAGCGCGGTCGTGGTTATGTGCCTGCTTCTGCTCGTGTTCACAACGATGATGAAGAGCGTCCTATTGGTCGCCTGCTGTTGGACTCCGCGTTCAGCCCCATCGTTCGTATTGCCTACAATGTTGAGGCAGCACGTGTGGAACAGCGTACCGACTTGGACAAGCTGGTCATCGACATGGAGACCAATGGTACCCTGGATCCTGAAGAAGCCATCCGTCGTTCTGCCACTATTCTGGCCGAGCAACTGGAAGCCTTCGTGGATCTGCGCGATGTCAGCGTGCCCGAGAAGAAAGAAGAGAAACCCGAGTTTGATCCGATTCTGCTACGTCCTGTCGATGATTTGGAGCTGACAGTTCGTTCTGCGAACTGTCTGAAGGCAGAAGCTATCCACTATATTGGTGATCTGGTACAGCGTACCGAAGTTGAGTTGCTTAAGACTCCTAACCTCGGTAAGAAGTCCCTGACTGAGATCAAGGACGTGTTGGCCTCCCGTGGTCTGTCTCTTGGCATGCGCCTTGAGAACTGGCCGCCCGCCAGCATCGCTGACGAGTAATCCAGATTACGGGTTTCACAGATTTAGTTAGAAGGATAAGGTCATGCGCCATCGTTTGAGTGGTCGTCAACTGAACCGGAACAGCAGCCATCGTCAGGCAATGTTCCGCAACATGGCCAGCTCCCTGGTTCGTCATGAGATCATCAAGACGACTCTGCCTAAGGCAAAAGAGCTGCGTCGTGTAGTTGAACCGCTGATCACCCTTGCCAAGACTGATAGCGTTGCTAATCGTCGCCTGGCATTTGCCCGTACTCGCGACAACGCGATCGTGGCTAAGCTGTTCAATGAACTGGGCCCGCGCTACCTGGAGCGCGCCGGCGGTTATACTCGCATTCTGAAATGCGGTTTCCGTGCTGGCGACAACGCCCCTATGGCTTATATTGAGCTGGTAGACCGCCCGGCCGCTGCTGAAGCAGCTGCTGAGTGATAAAGAAAAAGCCGGGCTTGTCCCGGCTTTTCTTTTAAGGGATTCTGATACTGCCTCAACTGGCCTCAACTGGCCTCAACTGGCCTCAACTCATTATTCAACTTCTCCTATATAGGAAGTAAGAGTTGTTCCTGACCTGGCGAAATGGTGAATTGTCTGTTCATTTCATCCAAACATCGCTGGCCAGTTCGATATCGCCCACCAGTGTTGCACAGGGGTCTACATACACCCGTTTGCCCAGTTGTGGGCGTTTTCCTTTGTAGGGTCTCAGTCGCAAGTCCATCTTGGCCTCCATGTTTTCGGCCATTCTAACAACCTGAAGGC